>DATMDS010000102.1:0-12544 GCA_035557575.1 Pseudonocardia sp.
CGGTGGCACGCCGCTGCGGCCACTGCTCCTGATCATCGTGGGCGGGACGGCCGGGGCGCTCGCGCTGGCGCTGAGCGCCGACTACCGGGTCAGCCGGATCACCGCGTTCTTCTCCCCGGACTCCGTCGACCCGCTCAAGTCCGGCTTCCAGGCCCAGCAGGCGCTCTACTCGCTGGCCGACGGCGGGCTGTTCGGCGTCGGGCTCGGGCAGGGCCGGGCCAAGTGGAGCTACCTGCCCAACGCGCACAACGACTTCATCTTCGCGATCATCGGCGAGGAGCTCGGGTTCCTCGGTGCCTTCGCGGTGCTCGCCCTGTTCGCGACCCTGGCCTACACCGGGTTCCGCATCGCGGCGCGCAACACCGATCCGTGGCTCCGGCTGGTCGTCTCCACCTCGACGACCTGGCTGGTGGCCCAGGCCGCGATCAACATCGGCTACGTGGTGGGGCTGCTCCCGGTGACCGGGCTGCAGCTGCCGCTGATCTCCTCCGGAGGCACCTCGTTGGTGGTCACCATGTTCGTCTTCGGGGTCCTGACCAACGCCGCCCGGCACGAGCCGGAGGCCGTCGCGGCGTTGCGCCAACAGGGGCAGGGCCGGCTGGCCCGGGCGCTGCACCTGCCGCCGCCGCACCCGTTCCAGGCCCCGCGGGCCACCATCCCGCGGCCCGCCGCGCCGCGCGGGATCGTCCGATGACCGTGTCGGTCGTGGTCGCGGGGGGCGGCAGCGCCGGGCACATCGAGCCCGCACTGGCCCTGGCCGACGCCGTCCGCCGGCTGCGCCCGGACGCGATCATCACCGCGCTGGGCACCGAGCGCGGGCTGGACCGCACCCTGATCCCGGCCCGCGGCTACGCCCTGGAGCTGATCCCGCCGGTACCGCTGCCGCGGCGGCCCAGCGTCGAGCTGCTGCGGCTGCCCGGCCGGGTGTCGCGCGCGGTGAAGCGGGTGCGCGAGGTGCTGTTCGCGGTGGACGCCGACGTGCTCGTCGGGTTCGGCGGCTACGTGGCGTTGCCGGCCTACCTGGGCGCCCGCGGGCGGGTGCCGATCGTGGTGCACGAGGCCAATGCGCGGGCCGGGCTGGCCAACAAGGTCGGTGCCCGGCTGGCCGCCCGGGTGGTGACCGCGGTGCCCGGCAGCGGGCTGCCCGGTGCGCAGGTCCTCGGGATCCCGCTGCGCCGGGCGGTGACGACGCTGGACCGGACGGCCCTGCGACCGGCCGCCAGGGAACGGTTCGGGCTGCCCGCCGCGGGGCCCGTGCTGCTGGTCTTCGGCGGCTCCCAGGGTGCGCGCACCCTGAACACGGCCGTCGCTGCCGCGCTGCCGACACTGCTGGAGAAGGGGATCGCGGTGCTGCACGCGCACGGGAAGAGCGGTGAGCCCGCGGCCGCCGCGCCCGGCTACGTCCCGATGCCCTACATCGAGGACATGCACCTGGCCTACGCCGCCGCCGACGCGGTGCTCGGCCGGGCCGGGGCGATGACGGTGGCCGAGGTGTCCGCGGTCGGGCTGCCCGCGGTGTACGTCCCGCTCCCGCACGGCAACGGCGAGCAGGCGCTGAACGCCGGCCCCGTGGTCGCGGCGGGCGGCGGGGTGCTGGTGCCGGACGCGGAGCTGACCGGAGGCCGGCTGCTCGCCGAGATCGTGCCGCTGCTCACCGACCCGGGCCGGCTGGAGCGGATGGGCGCCGCGGCCCGGGCGTCCGGTCACGCCGAGGCCGACGTGCGGCTGGCCGACGTGGTGCTCGACGTGATCGGGGCGCGGGTGTGAGCGAGTCCTCGACCCAGCGCGCGGCGCCACCGGGCCCCGCCGGCACCGATGCCGTGGCGCTGGCCGACCGGGTGCACCTGATCGGGATCGGCGGTGCCGGGATGAGCGGCATCGCCCGGATCCTGCTGGCCCGGGGCGCGCAGGTCTCCGGGTCCGACGCCAAGCAGTCGCGCGCGGTGCTGGCCCTGCAGGCGCTGGGCGCCCGCATCGAGGTCGGGCACGACGCCGCCCACCTGCCCGCGGCGCCGGCCACCGTGGTCGTCTCCTCGGCCATCCGGGCCGCCAACCCGGAGCTGGCCGCGGCGCGCGAACGGGGACTGGACGTGGTGCACCGGGCGCAGGCGCTGGCCGCGCTGACCGCCGGCCGGCGGCTGGCCGCCGTGACCGGGACGGCCGGCAAGACCTCCACCACGTCGATGCTCACGGTGGCGCTGCAGCACTGCGGGCTGGACCCGTCCTTCGCCATCGGTGGTGACCTGGCCAGCTCCGGCGCCGGCGCGCACGAGGGCAGCGGCGACATCTTCGTGGCCGAGGCCGACGAGTCGGACGCATCCTTCCTGGCCTTCTCGCCGCAGGTCGCCGTGGTCACCAACGTCGAGGCCGACCACCTGGACCACTACGGCAGCGCCGACGCCTACGTCGCGGCCTTCGCGGACTTCCTGGACCGGATCGTGCCCGGTGGCGCGCTCGTGGCCTGCGCCGACGATCCCGGTGCCGCGCAGCTGGCCCGGGTGGCCGCCGATCGCGGGCTGCGGGTGCGCCGCTACGGCCGGGCGCCGGACGCGGACGCGGTGCTCACCGACTTCCGCCCGGACGGCACCGGGGTCCGGATCGCGCTGCGCCACGCCGGGGTCGAGCACCTGCTGCGGCTGGCGGTGCCCGGCGAGCACATGGCGCTGAACGCGCTGGCCGCGCTGCTGGCCGGGGTCGAGCTGGGCGCCGACCCCGCCGCCCTGCTGGCCGGGCTGGCCGCGTTCGACGGGGTGCGCCGGCGCTTCGAGTTCCGCGGCCGGGCGCGCGGGGTCGCGGTCTACGACGACTACGCGCACCACCCCAGCAAGGTGGCCGCGCAGCTGCGGGCCGCCCGCCAGGTGCTCGGCGGGCGCGGCCGGCTGGTGGTGGCGTTCCAGCCGCACCTGTACTCGCGCACCCGGGAGTTCGCCGCCGCGTTCGGCACCGCGCTCGGGCTGGCCGACGAGGTGGTGGTGCTGCAGGTCTACGGCGCTCGCGAGGACCCGGAGCCGGGCGTCAGCGGCGCGCTGATCGCCGACGCGGTGCCGCTGCCCGCCGAGCGGGTGCACTACGTGCCGAGCTGGGCCGACGTGCCGGCCGTGGTGGCCGCGGTGGCCCGCAGCGGCGACCTCGTGATCACCATGGGTGCCGGCGACGTGACCGTGCTGGCCCCGGAGATCCTGTTGGAGCTGGAGCGGCGGGAGCAGGCCTGATGCGGCTGGTCCCGTGGCGGCGCACCCGGGCCCGGCCGCCGCGTTCGGTGCCCCGGCCGGTGTCGCCCGGGCAGTACCGGCGCCGCCGGCTGGCCGCCGCGCTGGCCGTGCTGCTGCTCGCCGTCGGGCTCGGGCTGACCGGCCGCGTCCTGCTCTACGACCTGGGGCTGGCCGACGTCACGCAGGTCGAGGTCACCGGGGCCGCGGTGATCCCCACCCGGGAGGTGCTGGAGGCCGCCGCGGTGCCCCCTGGCGGGCCGCTGGCCGCCGTCGACGTGGCCGGGGTGGCCGGCCGGGTGGCCCGGCTGCCCGCCGTCGAGTCGGTCCGGGTGGGCCGGGGCTGGCCGCACACGGTGCAGGTGGCGATCACCGAGCGGGTGCCGGTCGCGGTGACCACGGACGAGCACGGCCCGGCCTTGGTGGACCGTTCGGGTGTCGTCTATCCGGGTCCCCCGGTGCCCGGGCTGCCGACGCTGACCGTGCCGCGGGTGGGCACCGACGACCCGGCGACCATGGCCGCGGTGGCCGTGCTGGCCGCGCTCCCGGAACCGGTGCGCGCCCAGGTGCTCACGGTGGAGGTGGCCGACCGGTCCGCGGCGGCCGACCCGGGCCAGGGCGCACCGCAGGTGGTGCTCGAGCTGACCGAGGACCGCGAGATCCGCTGGGGATCGGTTGACCGGGGCGCCGAGAAGGCGGCCGTGCTGGTGCCGCTGCTCGAGCAGGCCGGCCACCGCTTCGACGTCAGCAGCCCTGAGCTGCCCACCATCCGCCCCTGAGCCGTTCGCCCTGGTCGCGGTCCGCCGTTCGGGGGCCGGCCCGCGAAGACCAACCGGTCAGGGGGTTGCTCGCGCCCGGCGCGCCTGCTGGACCGGGCCACGCTCGCGACCTAGCGTCGACAACGTTGGCCCGGACCCCCGGGGACGGACCCGAGCTTCTCTGGAAGGTGCGCCCTATGACGCCCCCGCACAACTACCTGGCCGTTATCAAGGTTGTCGGGATCGGCGGTGGTGGCGTCAACGCCGTCAACCGCATGATCGAGGTCGGCCTCAAGGGCGTCGAGTTCATCGCGGTGAACACCGACGCCCAGGCGCTGCTGATGTCGGATGCCGACGTCAAGCTGGACATCGGTCGCGAGCTGACCCGCGGCCTGGGCGCCGGGGCCAACCCGGACGTGGGCCGCAAGGCGGCCGAGGACCACCGGGAGGAGATCGAGGAGGTCCTCAAGGGGGCCGACATGGTCTTCGTGACCGCGGGCGAGGGCGGCGGCACCGGGACCGGCGGCGCGCCGGTGGTGGCCTCGATCGCCCGCAAGCTGGGCGCGCTGACCATCGGCGTGGTCACGCGCCCGTTCACCTTCGAGGGACGGCGGCGGGCCGGGCAGGCCGAGGACGGCATCCAGTCGCTGCGCAACGAGTGCGACACCCTGATCGTCATCCCGAACGACCGGCTGCTCCAGCTGGGTGACGCCGGCGTTTCCCTGATGGACGCGTTCCGCTCCGCCGATGAGGTGCTGCTCTCCGGTGTGCAGGGCATCACGAACCTGATCACCACCCCGGGCCTGATCAACCTGGACTTCGCCGATGTCAAGTCGGTGATGTCCGGCGCAGGCAGCGCGCTGATGGGCATCGGCTCGTCGCGCGGCGAGGGCCGGGCCGTGCAGGCCGCCGGCAAGGCCATCAACTCGCCGCTGCTGGAAGCCTCCATGGACGGCGCGCAGGGTGTGCTGCTGTCCATCGCCGGTGGCTCCGACCTGGGTCTCTTCGAGATCAACGAGGCGGCCTCGCTGGTGCAGGAGGCGGCGCACCCCGAAGCCAACATCATCTTCGGCACGGTGATCGACGACTCGCTCGGCGACGAGGTCCGGGTCACCGTCATCGCCGCCGGCTTCGAGGCCGGTGGGCCCACCCACAAGAAGCTCGAGCCCACCGCGTTCCGGTCCCCGGACCGCGGCGGCTCGTCGGGGGTGATCGCGGCCGGGGTGAGCGGTTCCACCGCGAGCGCGTCGCGGCCCTCGCCCAGCCCGTCGCCCAGCGCGCCCGCACCGAGCCCGCAGCACAGCAGGTCGAACGGCTCGAGCCCGTCCGCGTCGCCCTCCGCGTCGCCCTCCGCGTCGCCGGCCGCCGACAACGGCTACCACTCGGTGTACCGCAGCCCGTACGAGCCGTCCTACTCGGCGAGCGGGCCGAACCAGTCGGGCGCGCTGCCGCCGGCCACCCCGGACCCCGCACCGGAGCCGGGCGGGTGGCCCTACACGCCGCCGGCCCCGCGACGCCCGGAGTCGTCAGAGCACGAGCACCAGGAGGCCCCGGCCGCCACCGAGCGGCACGCGCCTGCCCAGTACTCGTCCGGTCAGCACTCGGCCGGGCCGTCGGGCTCGCCCGGCTACGGCGGTTCGACCGCGTCGATGGTGTCCGACCTGGACGACGACGTCGACGTGCCACCGTTCATGCGGCGCTGAGCCGCGTGCCGCCGCGGGTGCGCCGGGTGTTCAGCACCCGGGCCGGCGGCCGCTCGACCGGGGACTTCGCCCACTTCAACCTCTCTGCCGGCGTCGGCGACGACCCGGCGGCGGTGGCGGCCAACCGGCAGCGGGTGGCCGCCCGGCTCGGCGTGCCGGTCGTGTACCTGACCCAGGTGCACGGAATCCGGGTGGCGACGGTGACGGAAGCACCCGCCCCGGACGCCGCGGACCTGGCGGCCACCGACGCCGCCGTCACCGCAACGCCCGGGATCGGGGTCGCGGTGCTCGCCGCCGACTGCGTTCCGGTGCTGCTGGCGGACCCGGTCGCCGGTGTCGTCGGCGCGGCGCACGCGGGCCGGGTCGGGGCCGCGGGCGGGGTGCTGCCGGCCACCGTGGCGGCGATGGTCGCGCTCGGGGCGCGGGTGTCGGCCCTCGAGGTGGTGCTCGGCCCGGCGATCTGCGGCGGCTGCTACGAGGTGCCGGCGGCGATGCAGGCGGAGGTGGAGGCCGCGCTTGCGGGCAGCGCGGTGCGCACCCGGCGCGGCACCCCGGGTCTGGACCTGCGCGCCGGCCTCTACCACCAGGCGGCCGCGCTCGGCGTCGCCCGGATCGGCGGCGACCCCCGGTGCACGCTCGAGTCACCCGATCTCTACAGCCACCGCGGCGCCGGCCGGACCGGCCGGCAGGCCGCGATCACCTGGCTGGACCCGTCCTGAGCTTGTGATCGGCCCGCCCGACCGGTTCGATCCCGGCTGAGCCCGCAACAGAGCGAGCCGCCGGTGAACCGCGACGCATCGGAGGGTGCATGGCCGAGGAGCGCCCACAGCAGCTTGCGCGGGCGCTGGCCGCGCTGCGGGAGCGGATCGCGGCGGCCTGCGCGGCCGCAGGTCGTCCCCCGCAGGACGTGCGGCTGGTGGCGGTCACCAAGACCGTGCCGGCGGCCGACGTGGCGCTGCTGCTCGACCTGGGGCTCACCGTGTTCGGCGAGAACCGGGTGCAGGAGGCCGGGGTCAAGGTCGACGAGGTCGCCGCGCTCCGCCCGGACGCCGCCCCGCGCTGGCACTTCGTCGGCGGGCTGCAGCGCAACAAGGTCCGGGCCGTGCTGCGCTGGGCCGACCGGGTGGATTCGGTGGACAGCCTACGGCTCGCGGCCGCGCTGGACGCGGCCGCCGTCCGGGCGCTCGACGCCGGTGACCGGTCCGGGCCGCTGCCGGTGCTCGTGCAGTACAGCGTCGACGGGGACCCGCGTCGCGGCGGGGTGCCGGCGGCGGGCCTGGCGGAACTGGCGGCCGACATCGCGACCCGGCCCGGGTTGCGGCTGGCCGGGCTGATGAGCGTGGCCCCGCTCGGGGCGGACCCGGAGGCCGTCTTCGCCGACATCGCCGCGGCCGCCTCCCGGCTGCGCGCCGCACACCCGGAGGCCGACACCCTGTCCGCGGGCATGAGCGGGGACCTCGAGGTTGCCGTTCGGCACGGTTCGGACGAGGTGCGTGTCGGAACGGCCCTTGTGGGGGAACGGCCGTTAACCTCGCGATGATCGTCGGTCGCAGGGGGTGCGGCTGACGTCGGGGAATCGACGAGGGGAGCGCGCGATGCGCGGGCCAAGCATGTCACATCGGGTCCGCGAAGCGCCGACCGAGCGCAGCGAGGGAGTTCGATGAGCGCGATGTACCGGCTCAAGGCCTACTTCGGGATGGTGCCCGCCGAGGAAATGGGTGACTTCGCGGAGGAGACGGTCGGGGAGCGGTACGGCGAGTCGCGCCGGACCACCCGGCAGTACACCGAGGAGCGCTGGGAGGACCGGCTCGCCGACGAGGACGAGCCCGAGACCGAGCGCGACACGGAGTGGGAGCGCCGTCCGTCCCGGGCCACGTCCACCGAGCGGTCCCGGGAGTCGTCCTCCCGGAGCACCGCCGGGGCGGGTGGCGGCAGCGGGGCCGGTGCCGGCCTGGCCTCCACGCGCGGCGCGCTGGCCATCGACACCGACCCGGTGCGCGAGCCGGGCCGGCCGCTGTCGGTCGCGGCCGCGCTGCCCGAGCAGCGGGACCAGAAGCTGGTCGGCGCCTCGGCGCTGGCCCGGATCACCACGCTGCAGCCCAGCAGCTACAACGAGGCCCGCACGATCGGCGAGCGCTACCGCGACGGCCAGCCGGTGATCATCAACCTGACGGAGCTGGACGACGCGGCGGCCAAGCGCCTGGTCGACTTCGCCGCCGGACTGGCGTTCGCCCTGCGTGGTTCGATCGACAAGGTGACGAGCCGGGTGTTCCTGCTGACGCCCGCCGACGTCGAGGTCTCCGCCGACGATGCGCGCAAGCTGGCCGAGCGCTCGAGCGTGCGCAGCGGCAGCCAGGAGCGCGGACTCGAACGGAGCATCGGCGGTGTCCGGTTGGACTCGGGTCGGAGCCTGGCCGGGACCCGGCTGGAGGATCGCGGAATCTTCCGCCAGGATTGACGTGTGTCCCTCGCCGTTCAGTTCGTCCTCTATTACGCGTTGTTCTTCTTCTGGCTGCTGCTCATCGGACGGATCGTGGCAGAGCTCGTTCGCAGTTTTGCCCGCCAGTGGGTGCCTGTCGGATCGAGTGCCGTCGCCCTCGAGTTGATCTTCACGGCGACGGATCCTCCGGTGAAGTTGTTGCGGAGAGTGATTCCGGTCGTCAGGATCGGCGGCGTGGGACTGGACCTGTCGATTATGGTTCTGCTGTTGGTCGTGTTCATACTGATGAACGTTGCCCAGCCGACGCCGTAGTGAGCCCCAGTCACACGGTGCCGCCGCCGAGGACTGCATGAGGTGATCCGATGCCGCTGACGCCCGCCGACGTTCACAACGTCGCGTTCAGCAAACCCCCCATTGGCAAGAGGGGGTACAACGAGGACGAGGTCGACGCGTTCCTCGACCTGGTCGAGGCCGAGTTGGCTCGCCTGATCGAGGAGAACGAGGACCTGCGCGAGCAGGTCTCTCAGCTCGAGCAACGCCTCGGGAACGCACAGGCCGACCTGGAGGACGCACGTTCGCGTCCACCGGCCATGGGCGCTCCGCCCACCCAGCAGATCCAGCGCCCGGTGGATCAGCCGCCCATGCGGTCCATGGAGCCGCCACCACGCGTCATGGCGGCCCCACCGCCGACGATGGCGGAGCCCAACGACTCCGGCGGCGGCGACCACCACGTACAGGTGGCGAAGGTGCTGAGCATGGCCCAGGAGATGGCCGAGCGGCTCACCTCCGAGGCCAAGTCCGAGGCCGACACCATGCTCTCCGACGCCCGCAACAAGTCGGAGCAGCTGCTGTCCGAGGCGCGGACCAAGTCCGACGGCCTGGTCAACGACGCCCGCGCCCGGGCCGAGACGATGCTCAACGACGCCCGTACCAGGGCCGAGACCCTCGAGCGGCAGTCACGCGACAAGGCAGCCAAGCTGGTCGGCGACGCCGAACGCCAGCAGACCGAGATCATCGGGTCGATCACCAGGGACAAGACGGTGCTCGAGAAGAAGATCGACGAGCTGCGCACGTTCGAGCGCGAGTACCGCACCCGACTCAAGACGTACCTGGAGTCCCAGCTCAGGGACCTCGGGGAACGTGGGTCTGCGGCTCCCGCCGACAGCCGGTCGAGCTCCAACGGCGGGTATGCGGCGAGTGGCTACGGCCAGCGCGCCGACGCCGGAAGCTGACCTACACCTCGATATGGGGGCGGTGCGGCCGCCGTGGCGTGCCGCACCGCCGCACCCGGAGTGAATCGTGCTGCTGCTCGTCCTGATCCTCGTTCTGATCGCGTTCGGCCTGCTCGTCGTCGCTCTGCTGACCGGCACCGTGCTCTGGGCATGGGTGTCGGTCGGCATCAGCGTGGCGGCCGCGGCGGTGCTGTTCATCGACTGGATGATGCGCCGGTCCGCGGTCCGGGCAGGGTCGGAGGCCGCCGCGCGCAGCAGCGGTGCCGGGCCGGTGGCGGCACCGGCTGCGCAGCGGCGTCAGCAGCCGGAATCCGCCACCGAGGTGCTGCCCGTGGTGTCCGGTGCCTCGGCCTCCTCCTCGTCGAGGTCGGCGGCGGCCCCGGCCTCGCAGCCCCCGGCGCGCGGAAAGACCACGGGCGCCGCCGACAGAGTCGCGGAGCCCCCCCACGCACCGGTCGGCACCCCGCGGCAGCGCTTCGAGCCGGTGGCCGACGGTGACTCAACGGTGGTCATGCCCGTGGTGCGACCGTCCGGCTCTGCGGGGCGACCGTCCGGCGCTACCCCTGCCAGTACCTCATCGAGCGAATCTCAGTCACGTTCCGTGACTGAGAGCGGTGGTTCGGCGGCCACCGTCATCGGGTCGGCAGCGGCTGATTCGGCACCGGCGTCGGGTATCGCGGAGGCGCTGCGAAAGGCCGTGCCGCCGCCGAAGTCGGGTGCGGACAATGAACCCGCATCGATCGGCGACTCCGAATCCCGTGGCGTTGCGGAAAGGGATACCGCTTTCGGTCGGGACGCCGGCGGGCCGGCGGAACGGGCCGCGTCCGCAGCCGCGGCACCGCCGGTGTCGGGCGGAGCGGGTGCGTCCGAACGGGTGGACGATCGCGCGGACCCGGCTGCGGCCGAACGCCCTGGAGACGGGGCCGCAGCCGACGACACAGCCGACAACACAGCCGAGCGGGCCGCCGCCGAGGCAGTCGGCCAGAAGCGGGACGGCCTCGACTCCGACGGTGGGGTCCCGGGAACTGCCGCCGACTCCGGTGGCGCGGCGGACGTCGAGCCGGCCGACACCGAGCCGAGCAGTGCCGAGGACGGCCCGGAACAGAGCAGGGATCGCGCGGAGTCGGACAGCGCGCAACCGACCGGTACCGAGCCGACCCCCGCCGGCGGCGAGGCCGGTAGGGAGCCCGAGCCCGCAGAGCCGGCAGAAGCGGCCCGAACCTCCGGCGCGGCCGATGGCCCGTCGGCTGTCGGCGGCGACCGGGCGCCGGGCTCCGGCGCGGCGGCGGCCGCCGTCGCGGGAGGTGCTGCGGCCCTCGCAGCCGGCGCCCCGTCCGCAGGCGGCGACCGGACCTCCGGGCCCGGGACGTCCGCTGACGAGGTCCGCGGCGGAGCGGGAACGGACGCCGCCCCGGAATCGACCGGGTCCGGCGATGCCGTCGCTGTCGAACGACCCGATGACGCCCCGGCGACCACGCAGGTAGGCGCCGGCCGCGATGTCGCGGGCGAGGGCGCCACCGCGGCCGTCGGAACGCCCAGCGCGACCACCGGGCCGGCCACGTCCGGCAGCGATGACCGCCCGCCAGACGCCGCCTCGGGCTCCTCCGCGGCGGCACCGTCGACCACTCCGTCATCGGAGCCGACGGAACCGACGAGCGACGGCGATTCCGCCCCGGCCGAGCACGGCGCCGCCGCGGCGGAACCTGCGGGCGTCCGGGCCGGAACCGGCGCCGAGAAGCATCCCGACGTCCCGACCGCGGCGGACACCGACGAGCCCGCCGCGGCGGCGGACGCCGCCGCAGCCGGCCAGCGCCCCGCTGAGTCGGAGTCGGAGTCGGAGTCGGGAGCCGATCGCCCGGACAACCGATTCGACGCCCCGACCGTGGTGAGCGCCCCCGTCGATCCGCGCGCGGGCCACCCCGGATCGGCGGGCGGTCCGGACGGCGGCCACGCCACCGCGGGCAGCGCGACGGGCCTCCCGCCCGCGCAGGCCGCGCCGGTGGACGACGTGTTCGCGCCCCCGGCCCCGCTTCCCGAGGAACCGCCGGAGGAGCCGACCGACCGCCAGGTGGCCGAGCTGGTCGCGGAGCTGGAGGACGAGGTCGTCGTCGTCGACGAGCAGCCGCGCTACCACTGGACCAGCTGCCGCGGTGTGGCCGCGCAACCGGTGATCCCGCTGCCGGTGCGCGAGGCGGTCGAGCTCGGCTTCACCCCGTGCGCCTGGTGCGCGCCCAACCGGCGACTCGCCGACCAGCACCCGGCTGCCGCCCGCTGAACCCTGGCCGGCACCCCGCCGGAATATCGGCTGGCCACCCGGCGCTACCCTGGTTGCACAGGCGCCGATCCGGCCATCACCGGGGAGCCTCCGGAAGAAACGGGTTCACGCCCGGACTAGAACCGGACGGGAGCGGCCCGTGACAGCCGCTCGATGAGTGGCCGCCAGCACCACCGGTGGCAAGCGGGGTGGTACCGCGGCTCCGATCAGGAGTCGTCCCCGTGCAGGCCGTAGCACCGACGCCGCACGAGGAGCACCACCGATGAGCCCCCAGCAACCCCGCCGCTATCCCGCGGTCCCGGCGCACCCGTCGTTCCCAGCGTTGGAGCGCGAGGTGCTGGACTTCTGGGAGACCGACCGGACGTTCCTGGCGTCGGTCGCGCACCGCCCGGCCGGGGAGAACGGCAGCAACGAGTTCGTCTTCTACGACGGCCCGCCCTTCGCCAACGGGCTGCCGCACTACGGCCACCTGCTGACCGGCTACGTCAAGGACGTGGTGCCGCGCTACCGGACCATGCGGGGACGGCACGTGGAGCGGCGCTTCGGTTGGGACACCCACGGCCTGCCCGCCGAGGTCGAGGCCGAACACCAGCTCGGGATCAAGGACAAGTCCGAGATCGAGGAGATGGGCGTCGCCGCGTTCAACGACGCCTGCCGCACCTCCGTCCTGCGCTACACCGACGAGTGGCGGGCCTACGTCACCCGGCAGGCCCGCTGGGTGGACTTCGACAACGACTACAAGACGCTCGACCTGGACTACATGGAGAGCGTCATCTGGGCGTTCAAGACGCTCTGGGACAAGGGCCTGATCTACGCCGGCTTCCGGGTGCTCTGGTACTGCTGGCACGACGGCACCCCGCTGTCGGCCACCGAGACCAAGATGGACGACGTCTACCAGGACCGGCAGGACCCCGCGGTCACCGTCGG
>DATMDS010000103.1:0-50835 GCA_035557575.1 Pseudonocardia sp.
TGCGAGCGGATCCGCGGCGAGATCGACACCGCGGTCGACCGGCTCGGGGAGCCGGTGCAGGTGGTGCTGCGCGGCGACTCCACGCTGCGCGGGCACGTGTTCGCCGAGACCGACGTGTTCGCCCGCGACGAGCCGATCCTGTTCTCCCCGGCCTTTCCGGCCGGCGGGCGGGTCACCGTCGGCGGGGTGCACTACGTCGAGGTGGACGGGCAGCGGGTGCCGGCACACGAGACCGAGTACGCCGCCGATCCCGTGTTCGGGTTCGCCCACGGCGACCTGGTCGGCTACGTCCGGGAGCTCGGAGATCGGGACGCCACCACGGTGTCGCTGGCCGACCTGCGCGCCGGCGACGGCACGGCGGTGGCCGACGCGCTGCGCGCCGCGCCGGCCGGCACCGTGGTCGCCCCGGACGCCGAATCCGACGCGGACATCGACCTGGTGCACGCCGGCCTGCGACGCTTCCGGTCCGACGGCGGCCGCGCGGTGGTGCGTTGCGCGGCGCCGCTGGCCGCCCGCTGCGCCGGGGTGGCCAGCGACGGACTGCTGCCGCGGCCGGTGACCAGCGGCGGCCCGGTGCTCGTGGTGTGCGGCTCGCACACCTCCGGGGCCACCGCGCAGCTGGCCGAACTGCACCGCCGGCACGGCACCACCGCGCTGGTCGTCGACACCGAGGCCGCGCTGGCCGACAGCGCGGCGGCCGGCCGCGCCGTCGTCGGCGACGCGGAGAGAAGGCGCTGGCCGAGCACGGCCTCGCGGTGATCACCAGCGAGCGCCGGCGGCGCAGTGAGCACAACACGCTGGCCCACGGGCAGGCGGTGATGTCCGCGCTGATGACCGCGGTGCAGCAGCTGGCGAGCAGTACCCGCGTCGTGGTCAGCAAGGGCGGCATCACCTCGGCCGACGTCACCACCATCGGGCTCGCCGCGGATGTGGCCACGGTGCGCGGGCAGGTGCTGCCCGGCGTGTCGGTGTGGGACCTGGACACCGGCAGCACCTGCGTGATCGTGCCGGGCAACGTGGGCGGACCGGACACCCTCGCGGAGATCGTGCAGGCGCTCTAGCGTCACGTGTGCTCGGGGTCTGAGATCGCCGGGAAGAGGTGGGCACCCCGCGGTTCCTCGATGACCAGCGCGTTGGCCAGCTCCTCCCGTTCCTGGTCGGTGCCGGTCAGCCGGCCGGTGTGCTGGCGCAGGTGCTCCTCCCAGGTCGGGTACATCCCGACCAGCACGAACACCCGCGGGTCGGCACCGTCCCGGTAGAGCGCGCAGCTGGTGGCGCCGGTACGCAACCGGGAGGCCCGCACCAGCTGCATCGCCTCCAGGAACTGCTCCTCGTGCTCCTTCGGCACCACGTACCGGACGGTCACCAGGACCGGACCCTCCCGCGGATCGGGCTGGTAGGTCAGCTCCGGCTCCGGCCAGTAGACGGCCGGGTCGCGATCCCAGTGGGCGACGTCGGGCAGCGGCCAGATCGGGACCGTGGCCGCGCCGAGGGCCATCACCGCGGCGGCCGCGACGAACGTCGCGACCAGCCCGAAACCCTGCGCGATCAGCCCCCAGAGCAGCGAGCCGAAGGCCTGCGACCCGGCGAACACGACGTTGAACATGGACAGCCCGCGGGCCCGCACCCAGCCCGGCAGGAACACCTGCAGCGCGCCGGTGACGCCCATCAGCACGCTCAGCCAGGCCATCCCGGCCGGCACCAGCAGCACCGCCAGCACGATCAGGTTCGACACGAACACGCACGCCACCAGCGAGCCGGCGAACAGCAGCCCGGCCACCAGCAGCAGCTGGTTGGCCGAGAGCCGGGTGCCCACCGCGGGCAGCACGGCGGCACCGAGCACGGCACCGGCGCCCAGCGCGCCGAGCAGCAGGCCGTAGCCGGCCGAGCCGGCGTCCAGCAGGTCGTCCGCCACCACCGGCAGCAACGCCCAGATCGCCGCGCCGGGCAGCACGAACAGGAAGATCCGCAGCAGCATCCGGCGCACTGCCGGCGAGTTGCGCACGTAGCGCCCACCCGCGGCGAGGGCACTGGCGAACCGTTCCGCGGGCAGCTCCCCGCTCGCCCGCGGGCGCCGCGAGGCCAGCAACACCGTCACGAAGATCAGTGCCGATGCCGCGTTGACCGCGAACACCGGGGCCGGCCCGACCTGCGCGACCAGCACCCCGGCCAGCGCCGGGCCCACCGCCCGGGCCCCGTTCACGGCCACCCCGCCGAGCGAGGCGACCGCCCGGACCTGGTCGCGCGGCACCAGCTCCTGCACGAAGACCTGGTAGGCGGGCAAGGTCAGGGCCAGGCACGCGCCGAGCAGGAACGTGAAGGTCAGCAACAGCGTCGGCGGCATCAGTCCGAGCGCGGTGAGCACGCTCAACGAGCCGCCCACGGCCACCTGGAACAGCTGCACCGAGATCAGCAGCACCCGTCGGTCCATGATGTCGGCCAGCGCCCCGGCGGGCAGTGCGAACAGCAGCATCGGCAACGTGGTGGCCACCTGCACCAGCGCGACCAGGGCCGTCGAGTCCGGGGTCTCGACCAGGATCCACTGCGCGCCGACGGTCTGCATCCAGGTGCCGAGCATGCTGCCCAGCTGGGCGAGCCAGAGCGCGCGGAAGGCGCCGATGCGCAGCGGCGCCCAGGGTGACAGCGGGGATCCGGAGGCCGTTGTCCGCGCTGCGTCGCTCACCGACCGATTCCATCAGCTCCGACGGCCGCTGCGCAGTACCTGCGGGCGACCCGCCAGTTCGCCAGCCCGCCGGTCACACAGGTTCTGGCCTCATCACAGAGGTTCGGACCTGTGTGACGAGGCGGGACGGTGTGTGACCGCGGGAGTGTGCACCCGGGTGGCTGTGGAGTCGGGACAGCGGAGTCAGATCGACGGCCAGTGCTCGAGGGGTGTCGGGTCGCCGCCGGCGTGCACGCTCAGCGGATCGCGGCGTCGCCAGAGCGCGAGCAGCAGGTCGGAGGCCGTGCCGCGGATCGTGGTGACCGGGCCGGGGTCGCCGAGGTCGCGCTCGAACCGCTCGTCGACGTCGGTCGGCTCGATGACCAGGGTGGCCGGGCGCGGCGGCACCATGCCGGCGGCGAGCCCGGTGGCGACGAACTCGGTGAGGAACTCATCGATCCCGTCGACGGCGACATCGGCCGGAAGGGGCGCCGGCTCGGCGTGGGTGATCGTCTCGGCGTCCCAGCGGTGCACGGCCAACTCGTGCACCGCGCGGCGGCTCCAGAATCCGGCGACCTTCGGGGTGACCGACCAGGTGAAGGCGGGCGCGCTCGGGTCGGTGTCGTGCAGCGTGGCCACCAGCCGGGCCAGGTCGGCGTCGTAGTCGGCCAGCACCTCCGCATCCGGGATCGGTTCCTGCTCCGGCTGGGCGCCGCGAGCCTCGATCAGCTGGTGAACCAGCCGGGCGAACTGGCCGACGTGGATCTGCAGGTCGCGGCCCGTCCAGTCCGGGCAGGAGGCGACGCGGGCGTCCGGATGGGCCTCGGTGAGCTCGGCGATCCGCCGTCCGTCGGTCTCGATGCTCTCCAGCTGCCTTCTCAGGTGCATGGAGCCACTCAACCCGCGCCCGCTCCGCGGAGCCACCGCACCTCCACGTGTCGTCGACAAGTCGCTGCGCCGCCTCGGCCGCGGACCGGTAACGGTTGCCCGTTATCGGCGCGTCGGGAGTGCCGGGACGGGACCGGCGCGCTAGCCTCCGCGGCGGAACCTCGGGGGAGGCGACGCTCTGATGACCCCGGAGGACAGGCATGGGTTCTCACCGCGCGGCCGCCCCCACGGCCCGCTCCCCCCGCTGGGCGGCAGCCACCGCGCTGGCGTTCATGATCATGGCACTGTTCTCGCTGTCCCCGCTCTCGGCCTCGCCGGCCGCGGCGGCCAGCGGCACCTACGTGCGGTTCGCCCAGCTCACCGAGGACATGGCCGGCAACGACCTGGTGCTGTCCTCGGTCAGTGACCCGCAGCGCAGCGTCACCATCCCCGGCATCGGCTACGGAGCGCTCTCCGAGTACCGGCTGATCCAACCGGGCGACTACGTGGTCGGCATCGCACCCGGCGGTGCGAGCGGCGCCCCGGCGGTCAACCTCACGCTGAACGCCATGAGCGGCTCGGCCTACACGCTGGCCGCAGTGGGCCGGGCCGACCAGACCGGGCTCTCGGTGCTCACCGACGACCTCACCCCGCCCGCACCGGGCAGCGCCAAGGTCCGGGTGATCGGCGCGGCAGCCACCGCACCCACGCTCGACGTGCGCGGGCCCGGCGGTGAGATCGCCCTCGGGCTGCCCTACGCCGGGGCCAGCGGCTACCGCACCGTGCCGCCCGGCCCGACCACGCTGACGGTCGGCCCGCCCGGTGGCGCGACCGTCGACCTGCCGATCAGCGTCACCGCGAACCAGGTCGCCTCCGTCGTGCTGCTGGACCGCGGCGGCGCGATCGCGGCCGACGTGCGGGTCGACGCCGAGGGCCCGACCCAGATCCCGCCGGGCGCGATCAAGGCCGGGTACGGCGGTGCCGCACCCGGGCAGCCGGGCGAGCTGACCGGCACGCTCACCTTCGCCGTGCTGGCGGCGGCCGCCGCGGTGCTGTCCAGAGTTCTGGCCCGCCGGACCGGGAGCGTGCGGCCACGGCCGTGAGCCCGGTGTGGGACCTGCTGCAGCAGGCTCTGCCCGGCTGGCCGATCGGCCTGCTCACCGCGGTCGCCGCCGGCCTGCTGCTGTGGCCGGTCGGAGCCCGGCTCGCGCTCGACCCGGCCTCCCGGGCCAGTGCCGCCGCGCTCTACGCCACGGCGGCGGCGCTGGTCGAGCTGAACGCGCCGGCAGGTGTGGACGGGCGCGGCGCGATGCTGCTGGCGCTGGCTGCCTGCCTGGCCGTCGGCCGGACGGGCCGCGGCCTGGTCGCCGTGCTGCTCACCGGGCTGGCCATCGCCTCCTCACCGGTGACCGGCGTCGGGTTCCTGGCGCTGCTGGGCGCCATGTGCACCGCGGGAGCGCTGGCCCGCCGCTTCCCCGTCCCGGTCCGGCGACTGCTGGCCGCGGGGTGCGGCCTCGCAGCCGCCGCGCTGGCCACTCGCCTGCTGCGACCCGAGGCGCCGATGGCGCTCCCGGCGGTGGCGCTGGGCGCGCTCACCCTGTGGACGCTGCTGATCAGCGTCCTGCTGTGGCGCCGGATGCGCTGGCTGCGACCGGTGGCCACGGCGCTGCTCGCGATGCTGGTCTGCTGCTGGTTGCCGGGCCCGGACGCGGACGCCGTCGTCGTGGTGGCCGCGGTCGGCGGGCTGCTCACGGCACTGCTCGCGGCCGAATACCCGACCCTGATCCTGCGCCGGGCGGTCCCGGTGACCGTGGCCGCGCTGGCCCTGACCGGCACGCTGCTGACCCCCGGCGACAGCCGCCAGGTCCGGCCGGTCGCGCTGCCGGTCGCGGTCGCGGCCCGGGCGCTGCCTCCGGGACCGGCGGGTATGCCGGACGCGGAGGTTCGGCCGGTCACCATCGCCATCCCGACCCTCGGCGTCGCCGGACCGCTGGAGAACCTCACCGCCGACGCGACCACCGGCGAGCTGGCGGCCCCCGACGACCCGTCCCGGGCCGGCTGGTACGCAGCCGGGGTGGTGCCCGGTGACGCCGGCCCGGCGGTGGTCGGCGGGCACGTCGACTCCCGCGCCGGGCCCGGAATCTTCTTCGGCCTGCACCAACTGCAACCGGGTGACGAGATCGCCATCGCTCGCTCGGACGGCCGAACCGTGCGGTTCGCCGTGACGGCGGTGGCCCGCTACCCCAAGACGGCCTTCCCCAGCGCGGCCGTCTACGGCCCCGCGCCTGGTCCGGAGTTGCGTCTCGTCACCTGCGGGGGCCAGTTCGACCGGGTGGAGCGCAGTTACCGGGACAACGTCGTCGTGGACGCGGTGCTGCTCTGAACGTATGAACGAAGGCGCGTGATCAGACGATGACAGCGCGTCAATACTACGTAGAGTGTTTCGGTTCGGGACCCCGTTGCACGGTTGGGTGAGCGCCTGTCACTATCATCCCTTCCGCACGCCGAAACGCCCGCGCTCACCCCCCGACCTCCCCCGTCGCGAGCCGGAACCCCGCGTTTCTCTCCGTGCGGCGTCCAGTCGTGGCACGACCGAGGAGTCCGTCCGAATGACAGCCGAACTCGACGATGCATCCTTCAGCGTTGTGCGCCGCGGATACGACCGCGCCCAGGTGGACGACAGGCTGAGCAGGCTCAGTGCCGAGCTCGAGGCCGCCGCCGCCGGGCGCAACGCTGCCGTGGAGGATGTCCGCACCCTGACCCGGCAACGCGATGCCAGCCGTAACGAGGCGCAGGCCGCCCGGTCCGCGAACAGCGAGGCGAGAGCCGAGCTGGAGCGCCTGCGCGCCCAGGTGTCCGAGCTGTCGATCATTCCGCACACCGTGGACGGGATGAGCGAACGGCTGCAGCAGATGGTGCGCATCGCCCAGGACGAGGTGAACGACATGCGCTCGCGGGCCACCGCGAGCGCCGCCCAGGTCCTCACCCTGGCCCAGGCCGAGGCCGACGAGCTGCGTGACCGCTCGCTGACCGAGCGCCGCGAGTTCGAGGAGGAGCGCCGGGCGGCCGAGGAGTCGCTGCGGGCCCAGCTCGACGAGACCCAGACCCGGCTGGACCAGCTGCGCCACGACTCCGACGGCCAGATGGCCCGGCTCGACGCCGAGCTGGCCGAGCGCCGCACCCGGGCCGAGCAGGCCCTCGCCGCGGAGATGGACGAGCAGCGCACCGGCATGCAGAACGAGCTGGCCGCGCTGGAGGCCCGGCACCGGGAGGAGGCGGCCCGCATCCTCGAGGTGGCGCAGCAGGACGCGCGCACGCGGCTGGTCGAGGCGACCAGCGAGGCGCAGCGCGTCCGCAACGAGTCCCGCAACGACGTGGTCGCGGCCCAGCGTGAGCTGGAGGAGCTGCGGGCGCTGCAGCACCAGATCTCCGAGCAGCTGACCTCGGTCCGGGCGCTGCTGGACTGGACGCTTCCGCAGATCTCCTCGCACGGGCCGCGCGCGGTCGAGGCCAGCCCGCACGTGATCGCCCCTGAGACCACGAGCATCCCGGCGCAGCTGCCGCGACCGCAGGGCCGTTCGACCAACGGAGCCGAGCGCGACGAGGAGCCGGCCGCGGAGGAGCGCGCCGCCGCCGGTGCGGACCCGGCCAACCCGCCGACAGCGGCGAACCCGATCATTGAGCGGCCGAACACCGCCGCCGAGGAGCGCAACCCTGCGACCCGTCCGACCCCGGTGGCCCGCCACTCCCGCGTCGGCACCCCGTCCGGTCGTCGCTGACCGTCCCCCGCTCGACCTCTCGTAGTCACTGCCCAACCCCGCACCACTTGACCAGAGGATGTGTCCCGTGGCCGGTCCCGCCACCAGCACGACGTCGTCCACCCCGTCCAACTCGGCGTCCTCCTCGTCGGCGCCCTCGACTCCGACCGGGAACGAGCACCAGCCGCAGTTCGACACGGTGCTGCGGGGCTACGAGCGCCGCCAGGTCGACGAGTTCGCGGTGGAGAAGAACAAGGAGATCGCCTGGCTGAAGATGGAGCTGGCCGAGGCGCACCGGCAGCGGCGGCTGGCCACCGAGCACGCCGAGGGCACCGAGGCCGAGATGCGCGAGCTGCGCGCCAGCTCTGCGCACTCCGAGCCGGCGGCCATCGAGGACAGCTTCGGTTACCGGGCGGAGAAGCTGCTGCGGATGGCCGAGCAGGAGGCTGCCGAGGTGCGCAGCCAGGCCTCCCGCGAATCCGCGGGGATCATCGAGCAGGCCCGCACCGAGGCCGAGAAGCACCGCCACGAGGTGGAGCAGAGCCTGATCGCGCGCGCGTCGCTGCTCGAGCAGCAGGCCGCGCAGCGCACCGCCGAGCTGCAGGAGCGCGAGCAGCAGATCTCCGACCAGCTCGCGGCGGCCCGCGAGCAGGCCGACCAGCTGCACGCCGCGGCGGTGCGGGCGGCCGACCGGCTGCAGGAGGAGTCGGTCGCCGCGGCGGAGGAGACCAAGCTGCGGGCCGAGACGGCCGCCAAGCGGCAGCTCGACCAGGCCGCGCAGGAGATCGCCCGGCTGAGCGCGCTGCAGAGCGATGTCCGGTCCGAGCTGGGCCGGCTGGCCCAGATGCTGTCCAACGAGCTGGCCAGCTCCCGGCACTCCGCGCCGTCGCGGCCCGGCAGCACCGGCGGCGAGATGAAGACCGGCACGCCGAACGGGGACGGCAAGCCCGCCGAGTCGGGTTCCACGCGCACCGCGGGCGCCGGCGCCCGCTAGGCCGACACAGGCACCCCAGCGACACCGTGGCGCCCGCGCTCGACCGGCCAGGACGCCGGTCGAGCGCGGGCGCCGTGTCGTTGTGCGTCGCCGTTCTCCGGTGGCCGCGCCGATCGGGACCGCGCCCTACCTTCGGTGCCGCCGGGTGAGCACAATCGGTGCCGACCGGGGCGGTGGCAGCCTGCGAGGGGGCGGCGGGGATGAAGATCCTGGTGGCGGCGGTGGGCGACGTCTTCCTCGGCGACGCCGGCTTCGGCGTCGAGGTGGTGCGGCGGATCCGGGCCGAGGGCGCGCTGCCGGACGGGGTCGAGCTGACCGACGCCGGCGGCGGCCTGCACCTCGCCTATCGGCTGCTGAACGGCTACGACGTGCTGGTCCTGCTCGACCTGCTGCGCGGCGAGGACCCGCCGGGCACCCTGTACACGCTGGAGCACGACCTGGACGCGCGCCCGGAGACGGCACCCCCGCCGGACGGGCGCAGCATGGACCCGACCGCGGTGCTCGACCTGCTGGACGGGCTGGCCGGGTCGATGGGGGTGGCCCGGCCGGTCGGCCGGGTGCTGGTGATCGGGTGCGAGCCGGCCCGGCTGGACGAGCAGATCGGGCTCAGCCCTCCGGTTGCCGCCGCGGTGGCGCCGGCCGCGCGGGCGGTGCGGGAGCTGGTCACGGACCTGGTGCGGCAGCAGGCCACCCGGAGCTGAGCGGGCGCTGCTCGATCAGGGCGATCAGCGTGCGGGCGATCCAGTCCCGGTAGCGCGGGGCCGACCAGCCCCGGCCGGTCACCAGCAGCCCGTAGAGCTGCGGGGAGTTCAACGTCCAGATCGTGTCCCGGATCTCGGCCAGCCGGTCCGCGTCGTCGTCGCCGAGGCGCGTCAGCACGGTCCGCGCCAGCTGGGTGGCCCCGACCAGCCGTTGCTCGTCCAGGGTGCGGGCCAGCTCGGCGATCTCCGGGTCGGTGTCGGCCGCGGCCAGCACCACCGCGTACACCGGGCACACCCGCGGCGCCGCCTCGGCGATCAGCGCGGCGAGCCGGAGCGCCACCTCGCGGGCGCTGGCCCCGGCGTGCACGTGGCGCATCTGCGGGCGCTGCGCCAGCGGCACCGGCTCGTCGTCGCCGACCAGCATCGACTCGGTGGCCTCCTTCAGCAGCGTGGCCTTGGAGCCGAACCCGCTGAACACGGTGGGCACCGAGACCCCGGCGGTCGCTGCGACCTGGGCGATCGAGGTGCCGGCGTAGCCCTGCTCGACGAACAGCGTGCGTGCGGTGTCCAGGATCCGGGCCCGGGTGGCCCGGGCCTGCGCGCGCCGGCCCTCCCCGTTGTAGCGACGGCGGGGTTGTCCGGTCGGCGTCATTGGCTTACTCTAACGCATGTTCAATATAGTTCGATTCAAGCGAAAGTGACGGACGATGACCGGAGCGCTGCACCACCGCACCGCGGGCGACGGCCCCCCGCTGCTGCTGATCCACGGGGCGGCCGAGGACGTGGGGATGCTCGCGCCGCAGGCCCACGCCTTCGCCGCCCGCGGCCGCCGGACCATCTGGTACGACCGGCGCGGCACCGGCGGCAGCAGCCGGGACGGTTGGCCCGACGGCGGGGTCGCCCGGCACGCCGATGACGCCGCCGACCTGCTGCGGGAGCTCGCCGCGGCCCCGGCCACCGTGCTCGGCTTCAGCTCCGGGGGGGTGATCGCGATGGCGCTGGCCGCCCGGCACCCCGAGCTGGTCACCGAGGCCATCGCCTGGGAGCCGGCGCTGCTCGGCGTGCTGCCCGGCGCCGCCGCGCTGCACGCGCAGATCATGGCCCCGATCGAGGCCCACCTGGCTGCCGAACCCGACGACTGGCGCGGCGCGTTCACCGTGATGCTGCAGGTGCTCTCCGAGGGCCGGGCCGATCTCGACGCGCCGGTGGTGCACCAGCAGCTGGTCAACGCCGAGGCGGCGCTGCGCGACGACGCCCGGATCATCACCACCCACACCTTCGCGCCCGGCGAGCTGCCGGCCGACCGGCTCCGGATCGCGGTCGGCCGCGGTACGAGCCCGCTGCACGCGGCCATCGCCGACGCGCTGGCGGCCGAGCTCGGCCCGCCGATGGTGGTGGACGCGGCCGCCGACCACGAGGTCTACCTGTCAGACCCGCAGGTGCTCGCCGCCGCGCTGTCCGACCCCGCCGGCCACGCCGGACGGTCGCCTTCTCCCCTGCTCAGACGGAGCGACGCGGCCCGATCGGGGTGACCTTCCGGTTGCCCCGGGCCCGGGCCGGCAGCGGGCGCTGCGCCAACCAGGCCGCGAACTCCGGGGCCGGCGAGGGCCGCAGGTGCAGATAGCCCTGAGCGGCATCGGCCCCGACGTCCTGCAGGAACTCCTGCTGGTCCAGCCGCTCGACCCCTTCGGCCACGATCCGCAGCCCGAGCCGCCCGGCCAGCTGGACGATCGCGCTGACCACCGCCTCGTCCGCGGTGTTCGAGCGGCCGCCGGCGATGAAGGCCTTGTCCAGCTTGACGATGTTCAGCGGCAGCGCCCGCAGCGTGCTCAGTGCCGAGTAGCCGGTGCCGAAGTCGTCGAGGGCCAGGCTCACCCCGTTCTCGGCCAGCCGGTCCAGCGCGGCCCTGATGGCCGGCGACTCCAGGACCATGCTCTCGGTGATCTCCAGGACCAGCCGCTGGGGGTCCAGCGCGAACTCGGCCAGGCAGCCGCGCACCACGTCCAGGAAGCTCGCGTCGGTGAGCTGGACGGCGGACACGTTGACGTGCAGGGCCAGCCGCTCGGCCACGTCACCCCACCCGGTCAGGTCGGCGCAGGCCTGACGCAGCACGAACTCGCCGATGCCGGCGATCGCCCCGGTGCGCTCGGCGACCGGGATGAACTCCAGCGGCCCGATCAGCCCGCGTTCCCGGTGCTGCCAGCGCACCAGCGCCTCCACCGCCACGCAGCTCCCGTCGGTCACCGACACGATCGGCTGGTAGTGCACCACCAGCTCGCCGGCCACGGCGGCTGCATCCAGCTCGGCCTCGAAGGTGGCCTTGCCGTTCTGCAGCAGGCTCACCTCGAAGGCCTGCACGCGGTTCTTGCCCTTGGCCTTGGCCGCGTACATGGCGATGTCCGCCTGCTGCACCAGCCGCTCGGCCGACGATCCCGGCGCGGCGAGCGCGATCCCGATGCTCGCCTCGACGTTCGCGATCCGCCCGCTCAGCGACACCGGCGCGGAGATCAGCGCGCCCACCCGGCGGGCCACCCCCTCGGCGGTGTCCGGGGCGTCCGTCAGCAGCACCGCGAACTCGTCGCCACCCAGCCGGGCGCACATGTCCTCCGGGCGGACGTTGGCGCGCAACCGGGCCGCGATCACCCGCAGCAGCTCGTCGCCCGCCAGGTGGCCGAACCGGTCGTTGATCGCCTTGAAGTCGTCCAGGTCGATGAACAGCAGCGCCAGGTGCCGGTCCGGGTCGGCGATGGCGAACTCGAGGGCGGCCGTGAACGCGGCCCGGTTGGCCAGGCCGGTGAGCCCGTCCAGCTGCGCCTGCGCGGCCAGGTCGTGGTGCGCGGCGCTGGTGCGCAGGGCCAGCAGCGCCTGATTGGTCATGGACTGCATGGCGGCGACCGCTTCCGGCGGGACCCGGTAGGGGGCGCCCAGCACCATCCAGCCGTCCGGTTCCTCGGGCAGCGGCAGCGCCACCCAGTCGCACCGGAACCCGACCGCGGCGTCCAGCTCGGCCGTCTCGACCAGCGGCCGCGGGCGCTGCTGCTGCCGAGCGGCGTCGGCGGCGGGCAACGTGGCCGGGCCGAGCCGGCCCGGCGGTTGCCGGAACTCCCCCGCGTGCACGATGACCTCCTGCTCGACCCCAGCGCCCAGCACGACCAGCACCCGCAGCTGCGGGGTCGCCGCGCAGATGGCGGTCGAGCACTCCCGGATCCGCTCGTAGATCGTGGTCCGGTCGGTGATCCCGATCAGCTCGTTGCCCAGCCGGACCAGCGCGCAGTCCCGCTGCCGGGACCGGCTGCGGCTGAACAGGCCGACCGCGTGGTGCCGCGCCACCACCATGGTCAGCACCATCACCGGCACCGAGGCCAGGATCGCCGTCGAGGAGGCCGGCCGGTCCCGGCCCGGCAGCATCCCCCACAGTGGCAGCGCGAGCAGGATGCCGCCGGCCAGCCCGCAGATGTACAGCGCCACGCCCCGGTTGCTGCCGTAGAGCGCCCGGAACCACAGCGCCAGCAGGGCGAACCCGACCACGGCGGCGGGGGCCGGGACGGCACTGGCCAGTGCCGTCGTGGCCACCACCTCACCCACGTCGAGCAGGAACCGGGGGCGGCGGGTCAGGTAGCGGGCGGTCCAGCAGCCGAGGAGACAGGCGGTGGCCGCGAGGGCCACCGGCAGCGAGGCCGGGCTGCGTGCGGTCCACGCCCAGGGCAGCGTGAGCAGCAACGCCGCCAGCGCGGCGAGCCACAGCATCCACCGGGTCTGCTCGACCAGGCCGGCCGGGCGGCGCAGCCAGGCCCAGTTGCCCACATCGGTGCCCGATTCGACGACGTTCACGCCTCACCGTTCGGATCACGGCCAGCCCGGCCGAGGCCGGCACCGTGCCGACAGCGACGTCTCCGCCGACGTCACCTGCTCAAGGAAGACCTTCGACACCCGCAACGCCGTTGTCGATGACACGACCGGGGCATCTTTGGGTCCGCCGCTCCTCCCGGCCAGGGCTCGGTCCCCTAGCCGGCGAGCACCCGGTCGGCCAGGACGACGTCGTGCGGGTAGGTGACCTTGATGTTGCGCTGCTCCCCGGGGATGGCCCGGATCGGCAGCTGCGGAGCGAAACGCTGCACGCAGGACGCGGTGTCGGTACCGGCGAACCCGCACCGGTGCGCCTCCCGGTACGCGGCCAGCAGCGGCGCCGCCCGGAAGCCCTGCGGGGTCTGCACGGCGACCAGCCCGGCCGTCGCCGGTCCGGCCAGCGCCCCGCAACCCGGCGTCCCGGCACCGGCCACCACGGATTCGGCCGCCACGGATTCGGGCGCGGCCACGCCGAGGTCGGTGCGGGGCAGTCCGGGCACCGCGCCGCCGCACTTCCCGGCGGTGCGCAGCACGGCGGCGACCAGGGCCGGGCTGACCAACGGCCGAGCGCCGTCGTGCAGCAGCACCACGTCCAGCCGGCCGGACTCGATCCGCCCGGCCAGGTGTTCCAGTGCGGCCAGCTCGGACGCCTGCCGGGTCGCGCCGCCGACCACGGTCCGCACCCCGGCCAGCGCCGGCTCGGCGGCCAGCACGTCCGCGGCGCGGGCCCGGTCGCCGGCGCGCACGACCAGCACCACGGTGTCGATGCCGGGCGCACCGACGAACGCGGACAGCGACCAGACGATCATCGGCCGCCCGGCCAGCGGCAGGTACACCTTGTTCTCGGCCGCACCGACCCGGCTGCCGCTGCCGCCGGCGAGCACCACCGCGGCTGCCGTCGTCGAGGCGCGCATCCGTCCAGTTCAGCCCGGTTGGCACTGACCGTCAACCGGTCGCCCGAACGGGTGACGGGTTCGCGTCGGTGCCGCTCCTTAACGCATCGCCGTGCGCTACTGCGAAGCCAGGTGCGGCGTCCGTGCCGCGGTCACCCCCAGTACGCTCCGGCGGGCTCGCCGTCGAGAGCTCGGGATCGGCACCACTTCGTCGGGAGAGGGAGGGAGTCCGTGGACGACGACGGCCCACCCCCCGCGGCGGACCGCCCAGCCGGACCGCCGACACCGTGGCCACGCCGCGTCGACCGCGCTCAGCTGATGCGCCCTCCGCGCGCGGGCGGTGGCGCCTTCATGGGCACCGAGCCCGGCCCGGTGGCGCCGGCCCCCCGCCGCCCCGACGAGATGCAGTCCGGCGCGTCCATGCCGCGGAGGCCGCCGCCGCCCAGCGGCCTGCCGCCCCGGCGGATCGGGCGCCGACCGCTGCCGATCCCGCGCCGCCAGGAGCGCCGGCCGCGGCCACCCACGGCCTGGACGGCGGCCGACGCCGCCGCGACGGAAACGACTACCGTGGACCCGATCGTGAACTCCGAGATCGACCCCTCCGACGAGGGCCCCGATGATCTCCGCCGGGCGCTGCTGGCGGCCGCCGCCGCGACCGTCGCGCCGGGCTCGGGCCACCTGCTGCTCGGCCGTCGGCAGACCGGCGTCGCGATCCTCGGCACCTTCCTGATCGGGCTGGCCACGCTGCTGGCCGTGCCGCTCGCTGTGCCGCGGGCCACCCTGGTGCAGAACGTGGTGTCGTCCCGGTCCCTGGTCATCGGTGCCGTGGTCTGCCTGCTGGCCGGCCTGGCCTGGATCGGCGTGATCGTCCGGACCTACATGATCGGCCGGCCGGCCGG
This sequence comes from Pseudonocardia sp., assembly GCA_035557575.1. Lineage (GTDB taxonomy): Bacteria > Actinomycetota > Actinomycetes > Mycobacteriales > Pseudonocardiaceae > Pseudonocardia. The sequence goes on from DATMDS010000103.1 coordinate 14,621, forward strand.
GCTGGATCCGGGCCGGCGGGCGATCGGGGCGCTCACCGTGTGCTGCCTGTGCCTGATCATCGCGGCCCCGCTGGGCTACGGGGCGAACCTGGCCAACTCCCAGCGCAACCTGCTGGAGACGCTGTTCCGCGGCGGCGACGGCGGCACCCCGGCGGCCGAGGCGATCGCCAAGCCGCGGCTGAACATCCTGCTCATCGGCAGTGACGCCGGCCCGGACCGCACCGGGGCCCGCACCGACACGATGATGGTGGCCAGCATCGACACCCGCAGCGGGCGCACCACCCTGTTCGGGCTGCCGCGCAACATCGGCTACGCCCAGTTCCCCCTCGGGTCGCCGATGCAGCAGCGCTTCCCGCGCGGTTTCCACGACCGCGCCGACCCGACCTCTGGCGACTACCTGCTCAACGCGGTCTACGCCTACGGCCACCAGTTCCCCGAGGTCGCACCGCGCGGGCCCACCGCCGATCCGGGGCTGAACCTGCTGCACCAGACCGTGTCGCAGATGCTCGGGCTGCAGCTGGACTACTATGCCGAGGTCAACATGGCCGGCTTCGCGTCGATCATCGACGCGCTCGGCGGGGTGGTCGTCGACGTGGGCCCGGAACGGATCCCGATCGGTGGCATCAGCCCGAGCGGGCGGCTGGTGCGGCCGGACGGCTACATCGAGCCGGGCGTGCAGCTGCTGTCCGGGGAGCAGGCGTTGGCCTTCGCCCGCTCCCGCACCAACTCCACCGACTACGCGCGGATGGGCCGCCAGCGCTGCCTGCTGCAGAACATCCTGGCCCAGAAGAGCCCGACCGACGTGCTGAGCAACTTCCGCGCGGTCGCTGCGGCCACCACCAACAGCGTCTCCACCAACATCCCGCAGGCCGTGCTGCCGGCGCTGGTCACGCTGGCCGGGGTGGACACGCTGACCCTGGAGAGCCTGTCGTTCGACCCGAACCTGCCGGACCCGAACGAGCCCAGCGGCCGGTTCAACACCGGTGACCCGGACTTCCCGTACATGCGATCGGTCGTGCAGGACGCCATCAACCGCGACCCGTCCCGACCGCTGGCCACCCCCGAGCCGACGAGCAGCGCCCCGACCAGCAGGACCCGGCCGGGGCGCGATGGGCGGAGCGCGGAGCCCCCCCTGCCGAGCACCGCGGAGCCGACGTCGCTGGCCGCCAGCTGCGCCTGAGCAGCGCCTCGCCATCCACTCCGCAGCGGGCGTCGACCGGCTTTAGAGGGGGTCGCCCGCGCGCCGCTCCCGGGTTCTGTCACGCTTGCCGCGAAGATGACCTGCGTCAACACCCGCCTGGGTGCGGACGCACGGAGAGGAGAAGACCGTCATGGCACTGCCCACGCTGACCCCCGAGCAGCGCGCCGAGGCCCTGAAGAAGGCGGCCGCCGCCCGTACTGCCCGTAAGGAGCTGCGGGACGCTATCGCCCGCGGCGAGCAGTCGATCCCTGCCGTGCTCGACCGGGCCAAGACCGATCAGGTCGTCGGCAAGACGAAGGTTGCCGACCTGCTGAAGAGCCTGCCCGGCTACGGGCCGGCCAAGGTCTCGGCGCTGCTCGAGCAGACCGGGATCGACGCGTCCCGGCGCGCCGCCGGCCTCGGCGACCGCCAGCGCCAGGCCCTGCTCGACGCCCTGAAGTAGGACCCGCAGCACATCTCGACGACCCCTACCCGCGCGCTCGGCCCCCGGGACCCGGTGCGGCCGCGCGCGCCGGGGGCCGGCACCCTGAGCGCGTGCATCGCTACGTCGAGGTCGCGGACGGGTTCCGGCTCTGGGCCGAGGAGATCCCGTGCACCGGCACGGCTCGGGCCGAGCCGCTGCTGCTGATCATGGGCGCGAACGCGTCCAGCCGGGCCTGGCCGGACGATCTCGTCGCCCGCCTCGCCGAGCGGCATCGGGTGCTGCGCTACGACCACCGCGACACCGGCCGCTCCACCGGCCGCTTCGACGAGCACCCGTACCGGATCACCGAGCTGGCCGCGGACGCGGTCGCGGTGCTGGACGCCTTCGACGTGCCGCAGGCGCACCTGGTCGGCATGTCGATGGGCGGGCTGCTGGCCCAGCTGCTGCTGCTCGACCACCGGGACCGGGTCGCGTCGGCCGTGCTGTTCTGCACCGGGCCGCTGGCCGTCCCCGGCGCCCCACCGCCGCCCGGCCCGGACCCGACGCTGCTGCGGATGTGGGCCGAGCTGGAGGATCCCCGCGACCCGGCAGGCGAGCTGGCCTGGCGCGTGGAGCACTGGCGGCTGCTGAACGGTGCCGAGGCGCCGTTCGACCCGGCCGAGTTCCGGGCGCTCGAGGAACGGGTGATCACGCACGCCGGGACCTCCCGGCCGGCTACGGCGCACGCCCGGATGGCCACCGACGGCCTGGACCGCGGGGCCGAACTGGCCGAGGTCACCGCGCCGGTGCTGGTGATCGAGGCCCCCGCCGATCCCGCCTTCCCCCCGCCGAACTCCGAGCGGCTCGCGGACGCGCTCGGGGCGGCCTCGCTGGTGCGGATCCCCGGCATGGGCCACGCCATGCCCGCGGCTCTGATCGACGAGCTGGCTGCGGCGATCCTCGGCCACACCTCCTCCGGCCCCGCCGACCCACGCCTCTGACGGGCAGACACGGCGGGTAGCGGGCTGCCACGATGAGCGCGAACCAGTGATCCGCGCCACGTCTCGCCGGAGGCAGACATGCAGAGCCGCACCATCCTGGCCGTCGTCGGTGCGCTTGCGGCCGTGCTGCTGGTGCCGCCGCTGATCGGCGCGGCCGCCGGGGACGAGGGCAACACCCAGTTGCGCGGGCTGTCCATCCTGGTGCCCAACGCGCCGGGCGGCGGCTACGACATCACCGCACGCACCGCCGCGAAGGCGATGGAGGACTCCGGCGTGACCGGCTCCATCGAGGTGTTCAACCTGCCGGGCGCGGGCGGCACCGTCGGGCTGGGCCGCACGGTCAACTCCAGCGGCGACGACCGGCTGGTGATGTCCATGGGGCTCGGCGTGGTGGGCAGCGTGTTCACCAACAGCTCCCCGGCCACGCTGTCCGACGTCACCCCGATCGCCCGGCTCACCCAGGAGACCGAGGTGGTCGTCGTGGGCAAGGACTCCCCGCTGCGCACCATCGAGGAGCTGATCGCGACCTGGAAGGCGAACCCGGCCGCGCTGCCGGTGGGTGGCGGCTCCTCCCCCGGCGGCCCGGACCACCTGGCCCCGATGTTGATGGCGGAAGCGATCGGGATCGCGCCGCGGGACGTGAACTACGTGTCCTACGACGGCGGCGGCGAGCTGCTGGCCGCGGTGCTCGGCAGCAAGGTCGGCTTCGGGGTGTCCGGGCTGGGTGAGTACGCCGACCAGATCGCCTCCGGAGGGCTCCGGGTGCTCGCGGTGACCGGGGGCCAGCGCGCCGCCGGAGTGGACGCCCCGACGCTGCGCGAAGCCGGCGTGGACGTCGAGTTCACCAACTGGCGCGGCATCGTCGCGCCACCGGACCTGGACGAGCAGGGCCGCGCCGAGCTGGTCGGCGCCTTCACCGCGTTGCACGACACGCCGGAGTGGCGCGACGCGCTGACCCGCAACGGCTGGGACGACGCGTTCCTGCCGGCCGAGGACTTCGGCGCGTTCCTGACCAGTGAGAACGAACGGGTGGCCGGGGTGCTGCGCGGATTGGGGCTGACGAAGTGAGCGAGCGTGCGAGCGAACCTGTGGCACAGCACCTGCGGGAGGCGCCGATCCAGCGCAGGGAGGGAGCGCGGTGACCGTGCGCGGACAACGCATCGACCGGGCCTGGCTGCGCGAGCACTCCGAGCTGGGGGTGTGCGCGCTGCTGCTGTTCGCCGGGCTGCTGGTGCTGGTCGACAGCCTGCTCGGCACCGTGGCCGGCAGCGACTCGGATCCGCTCGGCCCGCACGCGGTGCCGTTCGTGCTGGGCGTGCTGCTGCTGGTGCTGGCCGTGCTGCTGGCGCTGGACGTGCTGCGCGGCGGGCACGGCGAGGCCGAGGCCGGTGAGGACATCGACCTGAGCGCCCCGATGGACACCCGGACGGTGTTCATGCTGGCCGGGGTGCTCATCGCCACCGCGGCGCTGATCCCGGTCATCGGCTGGCCGCTGGCCGGGATGGCGCTGTTCTGGGGCGCGGCATACACGCTGGGCTCCCGCAACCCGGTGGCGGACCCGCTGATCGCGGCCGGCATCTCGCTGTTCACCTGGATCGTGTTCGACGTGCTGCTCGGCGTCGACCTGCCCGGCGGCCCGCTGATGGGGGTGCTCTAGATGGACGTCGGTGCTTCCCTCGAGGCGCTGATGGGCGGCTTCGCCAACGCGCTCACCCCGGGCAACCTGGCCTTCGCCGCCATCGGCGTGCTGCTGGGCACCGCGATCGGGGTGTTGCCCGGGATCGGGCCGGCGATGGCGGTGGCGCTGCTGCTGCCGGTCACCTACGCACTCGACCCGACCGGGGCGTTCATCCTGTTCGCCGGGATCTACTTCGGGGCCATGTTCGGCGGCTCCACCACCTCCATCCTGCTGAACACGCCCGGGGAGAGCGCGGCCGTGGTCGCGGCCATGGAGGGCAACCCGATGGCCCGGTCCGGGCGCGGCGCGCAGGCGTTGGCCGCGGCGGCGATCGGGCACTTCATCGGCGGCGTGCTCGGGGCGATCGGGCTGGTGCTGCTGGCCCCACTGATCGCGACGGTGGCGGTGGACATCGGGGCACCGGACTACTTCGCGGTGATGGTGCTGGCGTTCATCGCGGTGACGTCGGTGCTGGGCAGCTCCCGGGTACGCGGATTCGCCGCGCTGGCCATCGGGTTGACCATCGGCCTGGTCGGCCTCGATCCGCTGACCGGACAGGCCCGGCTCACCTTCGGCATCCCGCAGCTGGCCGACGGCATCGACGTGGTGATCGTGGCGGTCGGCCTGTTCGCGATCGGCGAGGCCCTGTGGGTGGCCGCGCACCTGCGCCGGACCCCGCCGGAGGCGATCCCGGTGGGCCGGCCCTGGCTGTCCCGCGCGGACCTGGGCCGGACCTGGAAGGCGTGGCTGCGCGGGCCGTTCATCGGGTTCCCGTTCGGGGCCATCCCGGCCGGCGGCGCGGAGATCCCGACCTTCCTGTCCTACGTCACCGAGCGGCGGCTGTCCCGGCACCCCGAGGAGTTCGGCAGCGGCGCGATCGAGGGCGTGGCCGGCCCGGAGTCGGCGGCCAGCGCGTCATCGGCCGGCACCCTGGCCACCATGCTCACCCTGGGCCTGCCGACCACGGCGATCGCCGCCGTGATGCTGGCCGCGTTCCAGCAGTTCGGCATCCAGCCCGGCCCGCTGCTGTTCGAGAACGAGCCGGAGCTGGTCTGGACGCTGATCGCCAGCCTGTTCATCGGCTTGGTGCTGCTGCTGGTGCTGAACCTGCCGCTGGCCCCGGTGTGGGCCAAGCTGCTGCAGATCCCGCGGCCGTACCTGTACGCGGGGATCCTGTTCTTCGCCTGCGTCGGGGCCTACGCGGTCAGCGGGCAGCCGGTGGACCTGGTGGTGCTGCTGGCCATCGGGGGCATCGGGTTCCTGATGCGGCGCTACGGGCTGCCCGTGCTGCCGGCCATCATCGGGGTGATCCTCGGCCCGGACGCCGAGCTGCAGCTGCGCCGGGCACTGCAGATCGCCGACGGGGACTGGTCCACGCTGGTGTCCACCCCCTTCGCGGTGATCGTCTACCTGATCATCCTGGCGCTGCTGCTGCTGCCCGCGATCCGCGCCGTCCTGGCCCGCCGCCGCCCCACCGTCCGCCTGTGAGTGCTGGCGCCGGGCCGCCCCCGCGAGCCCGACCTGGCGTGCCGACCGATTTCGGGTTATGGCATCGTCTCCCCCTGCGTGGCCACCGGGAGGAGAGCGGTGAAGGTTGTCTCGATCATCAACCACAAGGGCGGCGTGGGTAAGACCACCCTCACCGCCAACCTCGGCGCCGGGCTCGCCGCACGCGGCAAGAAGGTGCTGCTGCTGGACCTGGACTCGCAGGCCAGCCTGACCATCTCGTTCTTCACCCAGAACGAGTGGACGGACGGCCTGCTTCCGGAGAAGACGATCAAGCGGTGGTACGACGACGTCGACAACGGCTCGGCGCTGGAGAGCCCCGAGCCGCTGATCTCCTCCCCGCAGCGGGTCAACAAGCGCCTCCGGCACGGCTCGGGCACCGTCGACATCATCGCCTCGCACCGGGACCTCTCCGAGCTCGACACGGAGCTGGCCACCCGGCTGGCCGGCGATCCCGGACGCTTCGCCGCCCTGCACAGCAGGCTGCGGACCGGGCTGGCGCACAAGGCCCTCGCCGAGTACGACGTCGTGCTGATCGACTGCGCGCCCAACTTCGGCCTGATCGCCAAGAACGCGGTGGCGGCCAGCGACATGCTGCTGATCCCCACCAAGCCGGACTACCTGTCCACCAACGGCATCGACTCGCTCGGCCTGAAGATCAGGAACTTCACCGAGGAGTTCAACGACCGGCGCAACGGCTCCGGCCCGATCGAGCGCCCCCCGGCCGCGGTGATCTTCACCATGGTGCAGAACACCGACGGCAAGCCCATCGAGACCCAGCGCAGCGTGATCAGCCGGATCGAGGCGCGCGGCGTGCCGACGTTCTCCACCACCATCCGGGACTCGAAGTCCGTCTACGGCCCGGCTCCCGAACACGGGGTTCCGGTCATCCTGGCCGGCACCGGCCGGGCCCAGACCCGCGAGCTGCGCAACCTGGTCTCCGAGCTCGTCACCCGGCTCGATCGGACGGCGGCGTGACCCCTGGTTCCGCCGCGGCGCCCAGCGCCGTCCGGGAGGCCGCACTGGCGCAGGTCAGCGCGATGCTGAACGAGCTGACCAGCTCGCAGTGGGAGGATCTGGCCGCGGGCCGCGGCCGGCTGGTCTTCCGCCCCGCGTCCGGGTCCCGGGCGCGGCGGCCGGACCCGACCGACCCGGCCGGCACCGGCCTGGCGGCCGCGGTGGCCGAGATCAACCGCCTGACCAGCCCCTCCGAGGTGGCCGGCTACCTGCGCGAGCAGCGCTTCACGGCTCCGGCACTGCGCGACATCGCCCGTGCCCTGGGCCCGACGGTGTCGGCCACCGGCCGCAGCAAGGACGATCTGATCCGCGACATCGTCGCGGGCACCGCGGGCTACCGGGTGCGCTCGGCGGCGATGTCCGGCGGCGCCTGGTCCTGATCGGCAACCGCTCCTGAGCGGCCGCCCTCAGCAGGTCCGGGTGGGCGCGCAGAGGTGCCGCCTGGCCAGCTCGGCCACCAGCTCGACCTGCTCCGAGCTCAGCTGGACCGCCGCACCGTCCGGCGGCCGGCCGACCGCAGCCGGCGCCGTACAGGCCGCCCGGCCGATCCGCAGCACCGCCTCCCGGCTGCCCGGCGCCGGGAGCCCGCCCGCCAGGTAGGCGTCGACGAACGCCTCACCGTCGGCCGCCGCGTCCGACGGCTCCGGGGGCCCGCCCCGCTCACCGGGCTGCTCCCAGCGACCACTCGCGTCGAGCACCAGCAGCCCGACCACCACCGCGCCGGCGCCGAGCAGGACCGCCCGCCGCCAGGCCCGAGCCTGCCGAGCGGCGTGCCCCGGCAACGGCAGCCGGCGCGACCGTCCGGAACCGGGCACCGGCAGGCCATACCAGATCTGCTGCGGAGTCATCGTGGCCACCGCCCTTGCTCGCCGTGCCGCAGTGTGTCTGGGAAGTCGGGGATTCACACTGTGTGTTACAGATGACTCCCGATTTTCCCTTCTTTCGGTACCGACCGTGATCACGAGGCATCGAGTGACGCCGATTTCACCGGTCGATTCCCAGCTGCGTCTCAGCGAGCTCCCAGGGTCGGCCGGCACCCTCGGTGGCATGAGCGACGAGTACACGGGGCCGGGCCGGGACGGTAACGCCTCGACCGCTGGCTCCCGCCCAGTGCAGCATCCCGTTCCGTCCCACGCCGGCGCGTCCGGCGCCGCCGAGCCCCCGGGCCCGTACCCCGACGCCCCCAACGGCGCCCCGGCGTCCGGCAGCGCCTACCCCGGCAGCGCCTACCCCGGCAGCGCCTACCCCGGCGGCCCCTATCCCGGCGGCGCCTATCCCGGCGGCCCCTACCCCGGCGGTCCGGCGTTCGGCCCGCCGGTCGACAGCGGTCCCCCCACGCTGCTGGCCCCGCGGCCGCCACGTCGCAGCCGGACCATGACCGGCATCGTGACCGCGGCGTTGGTCGCCGGCCTGGTCGGCGGCGGCGCCGGCTTCGGAGGGGCGTACGCGCTGCTCGACGGCGGCACCGCCGCGCCCAGCCTGAGCTCGTCCCCGGCCTCTCCCGGCGCGGCCGCAGCCGCCCCGGGTTCGGTGGCCGCCGCCGCGCAGAAGGCGATGCCCAGCACCGTGGACATCCGGGTGCAGCTCGGGCAGGGCATCGCCGAGGGCAGCGGCGTGGTGCTCACCGCCGACGGCAACGTGCTGACCAACAACCACGTGGTCGCCGGTGCCCGCACCATCAGCGTGACCCTGGCCGACGGCAGCGAACACCCGGCCACCGTCGTCGGTACCTCGCCCAGCTACGACCTCGCCGTGATCAAGCTGCAGGACACGTCCGGGCTGACCCCGGCCGTCCTGGGGCAGAGCGCACAGCTGCAGGTCGGGCAGCCGGTGGTGGCCATCGGGTCGCCGCAGGGGCTGACCGGCACCGTGACCACGGGCATCATCTCGGCGTTCGACCGCACCGTGCAGGTGCAGGGCGAGGACGGCTCGGGCGTGGTCTACAACGGGCTGCAGACCGACACCCCGATCAACCCCGGCAACTCGGGCGGCCCGCTGGTCAACCTGGACGGGCAGGTGGTGGGCATCAACTCCGCCATCGCCACCAGTGGCCAGAACAGCGGCAGCATCGGGCTGGGCTTCGCGATCCCGGTGGACCAGGCGAAGCGGGTGGCCCAGGAGATCATGAACGGCGGTACCGCGACCAAGCCACTGCTGGGCGTGCAGGGCGGCGCCGGCTCGGCGGCCGACGACGACAGCGGCGCCCGGATCGCCGCAGTCCAGCAGGGCTCGCCGGCCGCGCAGGCCGGGCTGGTCGCCGGCGACGTGGTGAGCAAGGTCGGGGACGCGCGGGTGGAGGACTTCTCCGACCTGATCGCCCGGATCGGCTCCTACGCCCCGGGCCAGCAGGTGACGCTGACCGTGGGCAGCGGCGGCGCGCAGCGGACGGTCACGGTGACCCTGGGCAGCCAGCCCGACCAGGCCGCCAGCACCAGCACCGGCGGCGAGAGCAACTCGCCGTTCGGCGGCCTCCCCAACCCGTTCGGCCGGGGCGGCAACTGATCGGATGTGAACGCGGGCAGTCCGGCGCGGGTCGGGGTATCCCCCGACCCGCGAATCCGGTAGGAGATACGGATGCGCCGCACTCTGTTCGACGACGACCACGATGCGTTCCGGGAGTCGTTCCGCGCCTTCCTGGACAAGGAGGTCGTGCCCCACCAGGTCGAGTGGGACGCGGCCGGAATCGTCCCCCGGGAGCTGTTCACCACGGCCGGCCGGCACGGCTTCCTGGGCATGGACATCCCGGAGGAGCACGGCGGCGGCGGGGTGCGCGACTTCCGGTTCAACGCGGTGATCGCCGAGGAGGTCATGCGCTGCGGCGCGGCCGCGGCCGGGCTCGGCATCAGCCTGCACAACGACATCTGCCTGCCCTACTTCCTGGCCTACGGCAACGAGGAGCAGCAGGCCCGCTGGCTGCCCGGCATCGCCTCCGGGGAGCTGATCACCGCGATCGCCATGACCGAGCCCGGCATCGGCTCGGACCTGGCGTCGATGAGCACCACCGCCCGCCGCGACGGCGAGCACTACGTGGTGAACGGGGCCAAGACGTTCATCACCAACGGGATCAACGCCGACCTGGTGATCACCGCGGTGAAGACCGACCCCAGCCAGCGGCACAAGGGCATGAGCCTGTTGGTGCTGGAGCGCGGGATGCCCGGCTTCACGCGCGGCCGCAACCTCGACAAGATCGGGCAGCACGCTCAGGACACCGCCGAGCTGTCGTTCACCGACACACCGGTGCCGGTGACGAACCTGCTCGGGCCGGACGAGGGGCAGGGCTTCACCCAGCTGGTGACCAACCTGCCCCAGGAGCGGCTGTCCATCGCCATCGCCGGGGTGGCGGCCGCGCGCACCGCGCTGGAGCAGACCCTGGGCTACGTGAAGGAGCGCAGGGCCTTCGGCCAGCCCGTCGGCTCGTTCCAGAACTCGAGGTTCGTGCTGGCCGAGCTGGCCACGGAGATCGACATCGCGGAGCACTACACCGACGACTGCGTGCGCGCGCTGAACGCCGGTGAGCTGACCGCCATCGACGCGGCCAAGGCCAAGTGGTGGTGCACCGAGCTGCAGGGCCGGGTCGTGGACCGCTGCCTGCAGCTGCACGGCGGCTACGGCTACATGAACGAGTATCCGATCGCCCGCGCGTTCACCGACGCCCGGATCACGCGGATCTACGGGGGGACAACGGAGATCATGAAAGAAGTCATCGGCCGCTCCCTGGGCCTATGATCCGGCGGCGGGTGGGGGGCCGCCCGGAACGCGACAGCCGGTCGACGACCGGATCAGGGCACGCGCAGCATCATGACGTGACCGAGGACCCGGCGGTGGCCACCGCTCGGGTCGCGCGGCTGTTCGACAAGCTGGCCCCGGTCTACGACCGCTCCGGGGTGGAGTTCTTCACACCGATGGCCCAGCGGCTGGTGCAGCTGCTGGCCCCGCGGCCCGGCGAGCGCGCCCTGGACATCGGCTGCGGACGCGGTGCGGTGAGCATGCCGCTGGCCGAGGCGGTCGGCCCGGCCGGCGCGGTGACCGCGGCCGACCTCGTGCCGGCGATGGTGGAGGCGGTCTCCGACGACGCGCTGCGGCTGGGCCTGCGCAACCTGTCCACGATCGTGATGGACGCCTCGGCGCCGGCGGTGCCCCGGGAGACCTACGACCTGGTCGCCGCGGCGGCCGTGCTGTTCTTCCTGCCGGACCCGGCCCAGGCGCTGGCCCGCTGGGTGCGGCTGATCAAGCCGGGCGGCCGCATCGGCATCACCACGTTCGGGGAGCAGGACCCGACCTGGACCGCGGTGGATTCGCTGTTCGCACCGTACCGGCCGGCCGGGTTGCTGGGGCCGCGCACCACCGCCGAGCAGGGTCCGTTCGGGAGCGAGGCGGGCGTCACCGAGCTGATGCGGCGCAGCGGGGCGGTGGACGTGCGCACGCTGAGCGAGCCGGTCCGGCTGGTCGTGGACGACGCGCAGGAGTGGCGCGCGTTCACCCTGACCACCGGGCAACGAGAGGCGTGGCTGCAGGTGCCGGCCGACGAGCGTGACCGGCTCTTCCAACGGGCCAGGTTCCTGCTCGAGTCGGCGCGCACGGACAGCGGGCGCATCGTGCTCACCCAGCAGGTCCGGTACACGCTCGGGTGGCGCAAGCGCCCGTGAGTGCCTGGCCGTGCTAGAGCACGGCCAGGCACTCACGACCGACGAGGACGGGATCAGCCCGTCCGGGTGGCCGGATCGGGCACCGCCCCGGCCTCCCCGACCTGCTCCGGTACGGGATGGCCCAGGTGGGTCAACCAGCTGCGCAGCACCTGGTGCAGGTGCTCCGCGCCGACGATCTCGCCGGGCTCCGGCAGCTCCGCGGGGTGGATCAGGAAGCCGCGCGCCTGCGGCCCGCCGAGGCCGCCGTGCGAGCCGACGTGGGGCTCGAACGGGGAGGCGTCGTCGGTGGCCGGGTCGTAGCGGCTGTTGACCACGACGTCCGGGCAGCGCGGGAAGGAATCGAAGCGGCGGATCAGCTCGGCGGCGTGCGGGCCGTAGCCGGCCAGCGGGTCGCGGCCGGTGACGGTGCCGTCGCCCAACCGCAGCTCGCCGTCGCGGCCGTACACCATCGGGCCGAGCTCTCCGCTGCGGACCAGCAGGAACCCCACCCCCTCGTGATCGACCAGTGCCGGCAGCAGGTCGGGGTACGCGCGCTCGATCGTCTCCAGCTCGACGCGGCCCTCGTGCGCGGTGAACGAGATCATCGCGGTGTGCCCGGAGAGCACCACGACCACGCCCGGTGCCACCCGGGTCACCGCGCCCTCGTCGGTCATGGGGTGCGCCGGCTCCTGATGCTGCTCGGCGCGCTGCACCCGGGAGCGCAGCCGGCGCGCGATCGGGCCACCGCCGCTGCACGCCTCGGCCAGCACGGCGCCGACCTGCCAGCCCTCGGCCGAGCGCCGGGTCCCGGCCCGCTGCCGCTCCCCGTGCAGCTCCCGAGACGCCCGGCGCCGCTCCGCCGACGCCCCGCAGAGCCGCCCGATCAGCTCCTCGATCGTCTCCCCGAAGCGCTGCGCGAACGGCAGCCCCTGGGTCTGGCCGTGGTCGGACAGGCAGATCACGTGGTAGCGGCGCGGCGCCAGCTGGGTGGCGCGGTACAGCCGGCCGATCTGCCGGTCGATGGCGCGCAGCACGCCGAGCGTGTCGAAACGCTCGATGCCGGAGTGGTGCGCCACCTCGTCGTAGCCGAGCAGGTCGACGTAGACGCACGACCGGCCGGCCAGCATGTCCTCGATCACCGCGGAGACCACGATGTCGCGAGCGATCACGGTGGTGGCGGCCCGGGCGAGTGGGTAGAACCCGCCGCGGGCCATCCGCGGCCGCACCCCGGCGCGGCGCTGCCGGGTCGAGGCCGAGATCTCCCGCAGCACGTCGAGGACGAACCCGACCAGCGTGCGCAGCGCGTTGGCCGGATTGGAGAAGTACGCGAAGTAGCCGGCACCGACCCGCTCGGCCCGGCGGCGCCGGCGCTTCGTCCCGGTCAGCAGCGGCAGCGCGCTCATCGTCAGGCTGACGTGCGGGGCATCGCCGGTGAACAGGTTGCCGTGCCCGGCGCCGTCCACGGCGAGCAGGCCGCGACCGTCGGAGTGCCGGCGCTCGATCTCGGCGGCGTCCTCCGGGGTTCCGCAGACCACGACGTGGTCGCGGTCCTTCTCGTACCACCGGTAGCCGAGGATGTCGTCGTTGCGCCCGTGCAGGATGCCGCACACACCGGCCCCGGTCTGCGAGCTCCAGTCGGTGTTCCAGTGCGTCAGCCGGTGGCTTCCGGCGGCCAGCCAGTTGGCGAACGTGGGCATGTTGCCGTCCCGCACCGCGCGCCGGGCGACGTCGTGCGCCAGCCCGTCCACCTGCAGGAAGATCACCCCGGGCGGCCGCGAGTCGTCGACGGCCGCCCCGCCGCGGGCCCGCCGGGCGGCCCGGCGGAAGAACAGCTCGTCCTCGTCGAGCCCGATCAGGCTGCTGGCCAGCGCACCGGCCAGCGACACCGCCACCGCCACCCCGACCGCCGTGGCGAAGTTCGCGATCACCACCCCGGGCACCGCGAAGGAGATCGCCAGCACCCCGGCGCCGAGCAGCAGGAAACTGCCGGCGCCCAGGGTGAACAGCGCCAGCGGCAGCGCGATCCGCAGGATCAGCGGCCAGATCACCGCCGACAGCACCCCGACCAGCAACGCGACCACGATGGGTTGCCACCAGCGCGGCATGGCGAACCCGACCAACCAGCGGTCCAGCAGCACCAGCGCTCCTGCCGAGAGCAGCCACACCCCGAGCAACCGGGCCAGCACCCGGCCGCCGCGCAGCAGCCGCCCGGCGTCCGGCGGGCTCACGAGCCGGTCCCGGCCTTTCGGCGCCGGCGCCGGCTGATCAGCGAGCCGGCCACGGTGACCAGCAGCACCAGGATCGTGGCGACCACGGCGGCCAGCACCGGCGAGTCGAACAGCCCGCCGCTGACCACGCCGAGCAGCGTGTAGGCGATCGCCCACAGCAGGCAGCCCACCGCGGCCGCCGGCAGCAACCGGCGCCACGGGTAGTCCAGCGCGCCCGCGGCGAGCAGCACCGGCACCCGTCCGGCCGGCAGCAACCGCCCGACGACCACCAGCTGCCAGCCCCGGGTGCCGAACTGGCGCCGCGCCGCGGCCAGCCGCTCCGGGTGCTGGCCGCGGGCCATCCAGCCCACCGCGGCCGGCCCGCCCGCCCGCGCCACCGCGAACGTGACCACGTCACCGAGCAGCGCGGCGAGGGCGGACGCCAGCACCACCAGGGTGAGCGAGAGCCGCCCGGTCGTGGTGGCCACCGCGGCCGCCGCCCCGACCACCGCCCCGGTCGGCACCACCGGCACGATCGAGCCGAGCAGCACCCCGCCGACCAGCACCGGATAACCGATCGTGGCCGGATCGGTCCAGTCCGGTCCCAGCGCGCTCGTGGCCGCCGCGACGGTCATGACGCCGCCCTGCCGGGCAGGGCCACCGGCCGCCCCGGCGGGGTGACGACGACATCCGTCGACCCGCCCGCGCCGGTCACCGCCGCGGCGAACAGGTGCGGGGGGTCGTGCAGCAGCCGGCGCATCCGGGCGCCGTGGCGGCCCGGGGCCCGCACCAGCCCGGCCAGCGCGAACGTGCCCCAGTGCACGGGCACCGCGACCCGCGGGCGCAACCGGGCCACGGCCACCGCCGCTCGCTCGGGATCCAGGTGACCGGGCCCGAGCGTCGGCCCCCAGCCCCACACCGGCAGCAGCGCGACGTCGGGGCGCGGCAGGGCGGCCATCCCGGCGAACAGGTCGGTGTCGCCCGCGGCGTAGAGCCGCAGGCCGGCGCCCTCGACCAGGTGCCCCATGGCCCGGGCCTGCGGGCCGCGTTGCGAGCGCGGGCCCCAGCGGTGCCCGCTGTGCACCGCGGGCACCCCGGTGACCAGCAGCTCCCGGTGGGCCAGCGTCTCACCGGGCGCCAGCTCGGCGACCCGGGCGATGCCGCGGGCCCGCAGCCAGCCGCCCGCCCCGCGCGGCACCACGACCCGCGCCCCGACCGCCGCGAGCAGTCGCAGCGACGGCAGGTGCAGGTGGTCGCCGTGCAGGTGGGACAGCAGCACCAGGTCGGTGTCGGCCCAGTCCCGCGGCCGCGGCAGCGGCCCGACCCGCAGCAGCGGCCCGATCCGGGCGGTCAGCACCGGGTCGGTCAGCACCACCGAGCCGGCCAGCTCCACCCGCACCGTGGAGTGCCCGAGGAACCGCATGGCGACGGTCTCGGGGGTCGTGAGTGGCACGCCGTGTTCTAGCACGGCCCGCCACTCACGGGCGTCAGCCGAACGTGACCGGCTGGCCGGTGGACTGCAGGACGGCCAACCACAGGTCGCCCTGCGGGTCGACCTGGTTGCGCCTGCTCACCGCGGTGGCCATCGGGATGTGCACGAAGCGGCGCCGGTAGCGACCGACCACCATCTCGGTGCGCCCGGACATGGCCGCGTGCACCGCGGCCTGGGCCAGCCGCACGCAGTACACCGAGTCGTACGGGTTGGCCGGCACGCTGCGGATGGCGTAGCTGGGGTCGATGTAGCGGATCGAGGTCTCCACACCGGCCTCCTCGAAGTGGGCGCCGATCCGCTGCCGCAGGAACGGGCCGACGTCCTGCAGCCTGGCGTTCCCGGAGGCGTCCCGGCCGTCGGAGCTCTCCAGCAGGTCCTGGCCCGCGCCCTCGGCCGCGACCACCACCGCCGAACCGCGCTCCCGCACCCGCTGCATCAGGTAGTTCAGCAGCCCGCCCTCGCCCTCCAGGGCGAACGGGACCTCCGGGATCACCACCGCATCGGCACCGGACCGGGCCAGCGCGGCGTAGCAGGCGATGAAACCCGAGTGCCGCCCCATCAGCTTGACCAGCCCGATGCCGTTGGCCGTGGACGTGGCCTCCACCGAGGCGGCCCGGATCGCGTCGCTGGCGTAGGCGAACGCGGTCTGGAATCCGAAGCTCTGGTCGATGTACGGGATGTCGTTGTCGATCGTCTTCGGCACCCCGACCACGGCGATCCGCTCACCCCGCTCGGCGATCACCTGGGCGATCTGCATCGCGCCGCGCATGGAGCCGTCGCCGCCGACCACGAACAGGATGTTGACGTGCAGCCGCTCCAGGCAGTCGACGATCTCCTCGGGGTCCTGCGGCCCGCGCGAGGTGCCGAGCATGGTGCCGCCGTCGGTGACGATGTCCCGCACGTTCTCCGGCGCCAAGTCGATCACATCGTGCGCGTAGGCGGCGACGAAGCCCTGGTAGCCGTTGCGGATGCCCATCACCCGGCGCACCTGGTAGTGGTAGGTCAGGGTGCGCACCAGGCCGGAGATCACGTCGTTCAGCCCGGGGCACAGCCCGCCGCAGGTGACGATGGCGACCCGGGTCTTCGACGGGTCGAAGAAGATCTTGTGCCGGGGCCCGCCCGGCTCCATCGAGGGCAGCTTGTCGAGCCCGCCGCGGCTGCTCACCCCGGCCAGCGTGTCGTCATAGAGGATCCGGTCACCCTCGTTCACGTAGTGCTCGGTGGTCCGCCGGCTCTCCAGCAACGACGCCATCGGCGAGGCGATGCGGGCGGTGCCCAGCGTCGCGATGGTGAAGTCGGGCGCCGAGCTGGTCGGCCGGGCGAGCTGCACGACGGTCCCGTTCTGGTCGTCGAATGCGGTGGTCATGTCGACACTCCTGCACTGGTGGAGACCACGTACCGGCCGCGGGTACCGCCGCCGTGGCGTCTCTTGACCGGTTCAGTATGCCGGCGCCGGGAAGGTGATCGCTACATGTTCCCCAGCACACGGCGCACTGTGATCTCGATGACCACGCGCTCCGGATTCACCCGCGGTCGCCGGTACCGGGCAGCGTATCGGCGCTCGGCCTCCGCCACCACGTCCGCTTCCGCCCTGACCACAGCCGATCCCTCCACTGTGGACCACCGGCCGCCGTCGAACTGGGATACCGCCACCGCCGGGTTCGACCGGACGTTGCAGGCCTTCTGCGAGCCCGCGCTGCAGATCACCCGGGCCAGCCCGGCGTCCACGTCGAGCGTCACCCCGACGGGCACCACGTGCGGGCTGCCGTCCCGACGGAGCGTGACCAGGGTGCCGATCCGGCGCTCGGTCCAGAAGGTGCGGAACTCGGGCGAGACGGCGTCGGGGTCCAGGCAGCGCGGCACGTCCGCAGGGTAATCGAGTTGCCAATGGCAACGATGTCGTGCGACCTTCAACTGTGCCCGCCCGCCCCGCTGTCGTGATCGGCGCACTCGCCTCGTGCGGGCTGACCGTCTCGCTCATGCAGACCCTCGTGGTGCCGCTGCTGCCGGTGTTCCCCCGGCTGCTCGGCGCCTCCACCGCCGCGGTGGCCTGGCTGGTGACCGCGACCCTGGTGGCGGGCGCGGTGTGCGCGCCGCTGCTGGGTCGGCTCGGGGACATGTACGGCAAGCGCCGGATGCTGCTGCTCGCCCTCGGTCTGATCACGGTGGGGTCGGCGCTGGGCGCCGTGGCGCCGGGGATCGAGCTGCTGATCGCGGCCCGGGTGCTGCAGGGTGCGGCGTTGGGCGTGATTCCGCTCGGCATCAGCGTGATGCGCGACGTGCTGCCGGCCGAGCGGGTGGGCAGCGGCATCGCACTGATGAGCTCGTCGCTGGGCATCGGCGGGGCCATCGGACTCCCCCTGACCGGCCTGGTGGCCGAGCAGGCCAGCTGGCGGTGGCTGTTCGCCGGCGCCGCCGTGCTGTGCGCACTGCAGATGCTGGTCGTGCGGCGCATCGTGGCCGAATCGCCGATCCGCTCCGGCGGCCGGTTCGACGTGCCGGGCGCCCTCGGGTTGGGTAGCGCGCTGGTCTGCCTGCTGTTGGCCATCTCCCGGGGTACCGACTGGGGCTGGAGCAGCGGGCGGGTGCTCGGCCTGCTGGTGGCGGCCGGGCTGCTGTTCGGGGTGTGGGGCCGCCACCAGCTGAGCACCGAGACGCCGTTGGTGGACCTGCGGGTGTCCGCGCGGCCGGCGGTGCTGTGGACCAACGTGGCCTCGGTGCTGATCGGTTTCGCGATGTTCGCCGGGTTCCTGGTGACCACCCAGATCCTGCAGGCGGTGCCGGAGACCGGGTACGGGTTCGGGCTGTCGCTGCTGGCCGCCGGGCTGGTGATGCTGCCCATCGGCGGCGCGATGACCGTCTTCTCGCCGGTCTCGGCCCGGCTCTCCCGGCGCTTCTCGGCGCGGGTCACGCTGGTGCTGGGCGCCGCGGTGCTGGGCGCCGGCAACACCTGGCTGGCCACGCTGCCCGCGTCGATTCCGCAGATCATGCTGGCCTGCACCGTCACGGCGGTGGGTGCGGCGCTGTCCTACTCGGCCATCCCGCTGATCATCATGAGTGCGGTGCCGGCCACCGAGACCGCGGCGGCCAACAGCCTGAACACGCTGATGCGGATGCTCGGCACCAGCTCCTGCAGCGCGGTGTTCGCGGCCGTGGCCACCGGGCTGGCGATCGAGATCGACGGCCATCCGGTGCCGGCCGGCAGCGCGTTCACCGTGGTGTTCCTGGCCGCGGCCGGCGCGGCGGCCACGGCGATGGTGATCACCGCGGTCAACCGCGGCCCGGTCGCCGCGCCGCCGGTTGACCGGGAGCACCGCCGGGTACCAGCTGCACATGGGTGACTACGAGCAGACCACCACCGTCTCCGCTGACCCGGACGCGCTGTTCTCCTACCTCTCCGACGTCAACAACCTGCCCGACTACTTCGCCGCCATGAAGTCGGCCGAGCCGGCCGGGGGCGACGCCGTGCACACCGTCGCCGAGGTGGACGGGACCGAGCGCGAGGGCGAGGCCTGGTTCACCGCCGACACCGAGGCGCGCGCCATCCGCTGGGGTTCCCAGGGCCCCAACCACTACAGCGGTGAGCTCGAGGTCATCGGGGCGCCGACGGGTTCGCAGGTCACCGTGCGGCTGCACACCGAGCACGCCGACGGCCAGGGCATCGTCGAGGGGCTCGCCGAGACCCTCGACCAGATCAAGCGCAACGTCGAGGCCGGCGCGGACCCCGACGCCCCAAAGCCGGTCTGACGCCGGCCGCCCCGGCCCCCTCCCGCCCGCCGTCGGATCGCCCCCGGCCCCGTCCCCGGGCCACGATCAGCGTCTGCGGTACATCAGGTGCACTCGTGAGCCTCCGGTACCGCCCACGGTGACCATGGCTGACGGGCCCTGCGCGAGGGACGGGCGGGCGGTCAGCGCGGGTCGCGGCGCAGCGGGTGCTCCGGGGGCACCTCGACCAGCACGATCCGGGTGCCGTCCGGGTCGGCCAGCCACATCTCGCGCAGGCCCCAGGGCTCCCGTCGCGGCTCCCGGGTGACGCGCGCGGCCAGTTCCCGGTGCGCCGCGTCCAGGTCGCGCACCTGCAGCCACAGCGCCACCGCGGCGCCGGCGGGGGCGTCCGCCGCGCCGGACAGCTCCAGGAAGCCGCCGCCGAGGAAGAACACGGTGCCCCCGGGGAACTCGCGGGCGATGGCGAGGCCCAGCTCGTCGCGGTAGAACGCCACGCTGCGCCCCATGTCGATCGGGCGGATCAGCACCCGTGCTGCGAGCACCTCCACCGGCACACCTCCCCATCGCTGGCACCGTCAGGCCGGTCGATCCCGGGCCCATCCCACACCCCCGCACTTGTCTCCCCTGCCGCGGTGCCGTTGGGTAGGCCAGGTGAAACCGTTCGTCGTCAACAAGCACGGCCGGCTCGCCTTCCCGGCGACGGTGCTCGGCGAGTTGGATTTCTCCGTGCTGGAGACGCTGGACCAGTTCACCGCGGTGATCGGCCGCGACTACGAGGCCAAGGCCCCCACCGGCACCGACCTGCTGGCCCGGATCGAGGCCGGCGCCTACCCGAGCCGCTACGAGCTGCTGCGCGACCTGGCGCAGAACCTGTTCTGGGTGAGCCGGTACACGCTGTCGCTGTTCGACAAGCGCCCGACCCGCTGGCGCGACCTGCCGCGCCGCCGCGACGACGTGTACCTGCCGGTGCTCACCCCGTGGGAGGACGGCGAGCGGAAGGTGGCGGCGGTGGAGCAGGCCTACCGCGCGCTGCCCACCACCTGGGACGCCGCCACCGAGGACGGCATCTTCGCGCTGCTGTTCGACGTGTTCCGCTACAAGCGCCACCACGCCACCGAGCTGCCCGCGGTCAAGCCGACGGTGGCCGAGCTGCTGGCCACCCCGGACGCGCTGACCTGGGTGCTGCCCGCCCACGACCCGGACTACCCGACGTTCTCGCTGCCCGAGATCCTGGACGCCGACGGCCCGGTGCCCGAGCTGGAGGCACTGGCGCGCTGGGCGATGGTGCTGCACAACCAGTACCCGTGGGAGCGCGAGCACACCCGGCTGCGCCCGGTCGGCACGATCGCCGACGACGAGCTGGTGATCGCGCTGCACCCACGCAACCGGGACGTGCAGGCGTTCCTCGACCGGGTCCGCTCCGGCGTCCCGCGCCGGGCCGCCCACCGGGCGCCGGCGCCGACCCGCCAGCCGAGCAGGCCGTACCCGCCGGTGCGGGTGCGCGAGGCGTTCCGGGTGCCGCCGGTGCTGGAAGCGCTGTCCGTGGTGCGCGGGGAGCTGGTCTGCACCAACGCGGACGTGGTGCGCAACGCCGGGTTCTCCTGGTCGCCGATGAGCGCGTCCGAGATCAGCGCCAAGACCGGCATCGACGAGCGCCGCTACTCCGCGCGTGACCTGGAGCAGCTGGCCCTGGACGCGGCGCGGGCCGCGCTGGCCCACGCCGGGCGGGGTCCGGAGGAGATCGGCGCGGTGCTGGTGGCCACCTGCACCAGCGAGCGGCTGATCCCGTCGGTGGCCTGCTGGCTGTCCGGGCAGCTCGGGCTGGCCCAGACGCACGCCTCGGTCGACCTGGTGGCGGCCTGCGCCGGGCTGCCGTACGGCCTGTCCGAGGCGGTCCGGCTGATCCAGGAGGTCGATCGGCCCGTGTTGCTCGTGTGCGTGGAGAAGTTCTCCGACAAGATCGGCGCCGTGCGAACGTCAAGAATGATCTTCGGTGACGGGGCGGCGGCGCTCGTGGTGGCGCCCGGTGAGCGTCCCGACATCGAGGTGCTGCAGACCTACGCGAGCGGACCGGTCGACGAGGTCAACTCGATCGTCTGGCCGAACCCGGAGTTCGACAACGACATCACGGTCTACGGCCCGCGGGTGCGTTCGCTGGTGCAGCGCTACCTGGACCAGATGCTGGCCGAGCTCGCCGCGCAGCCCGACCCGGACGACCCGCGACGCTCGCTGCTGGACTCGATCGAGCTGATCGTGCCGCACCAGGCCAACAAGACGATGATCGTCAACCTGGCGGAGAAGGCGGGCTTGTCCGCCGACCAGCTGTACTTCAACATCTCCCGCGTGGGCAACGTCTCGGCCGCCTCGATCCCGATCGCGCTGGCCGACGCGGTGCGCGACGGCGTGATCGACCGGCCGATGCGGGTGTTCGCCCCCGGCTTCGGGGCCGGCGCCGTGGGCGGTTACGCGGTGCTGCGCCTCGATCCGTCGATCATCGCGCCGGAGCGGGACACGGACCCGGAATCCGACGGGGCCGGGCCTTTCGACACCGGCACGGCCACCACCAGCGACGACGTCCGCGTCGCGTTCGGGGAATGACGATGACCGATGGGGCCGGAGCGGGCCGGATGCAGCGGGTGGCCATCGTCAACCGCGGCGAGCCGGCCATGCGGCTGATCAACGCGGTGCGCGAGTGGAACGCCGAGGGCCGCGCCCCGCTGCAGACCATCGCCCTGCACACCGCGGTGGACCGGCACGCCATGTTCGTCCGGGAGGCCGACGAGTCGGTGCTCATCGGGCCGGACGACCCGGACCAGGCATTCGGCGCCCGCAGCCCCTACCTCGACCTGGACGAGCTGGAGCGGGCGCTGGTCGCGACCCGGGCGGACACCGTGTGGCCGGGCTGGGGTTTCGTCTCCGAGCGGGCCGAGTTCGCGCAGCTGTGCCGGCGGCTGGGCATCACGTTCGTCGGGCCCTCCCCCGAGGTGATGCTCGACCTCGGCGACAAGATCGCCTCCAAGCTGCTGGCCGAGCGGGTCGGGGTGCCGCTGGCCGCGTGGAGCCGCGGGCCGGTGGCCGATCTGGCGGCGGCCCGCGAGCACGCCGCGGTGATCGGCTACCCGTTGATGGTCAAGGCCACCGCGGGCGGCGGCGGCCGCGGCATCCGCCGGGTCGACTCGCCCGACCAGCTCGACGAGGCGTTCACCAGGGCGGCCTCGGAAGCGGGCCGCACCCTGGGCGACCCGACGGTGTTCCTGGAGCGCGCGATCCGCGGCGGCCGGCACGTCGAGGTGCAGGTGATCGCCGACGCCCACGGTGCCGTGTGGACACTGGGCATCCGGGACTGCTCGGTGCAGCGGCGCAACCAGAAGGTCATCGAGGAGTCGGCCTCCGTCGCGCTGGACGCCGAACAGGAGCAGCTGCTGCGCAGCTCGGCCGCCGCACTGGCGACCGCGGCCGGCTACGTCAACGCCGGCACCGTGGAGTTCATCTACGAGCCCAAGGAGCGGCTGCTCACCTTCCTCGAGGTGAACACCCGGTTGCAGGTCGAGCACCCGGTCACCGAGGTGACCACCGGGATGGACATCGTCAAGCTGCAGCTGCACGTGGCCGCGGGTGGCCGGCTCGCCGACTTCGCGCCGGCCGACTGGGACGGGGACGCGCCGCCAGCGCACGGGCACGCGATCGAGGCCCGGCTCACCGCGGAGGACCCGGAGCAGGACTTCGCGCCGGCCCCCGGGCTGATCGAGCACCTGGCCCTGCCCAGCGGGCCGGGCATTCGGGTGGACACCGGGGTCGCCGCCGGGGACCACATCCCGCCGCAGTTCGACTCGATGATCGCCAAGGTGATCGCCTGGGGCCGGGACCGCTCCGAGGCCCGGGCCCGGTTGGCCCGCGCACTGCGCCAGACCGCGGTCGTCATCGCCGGCGGCACCACCAACAAGTCGTTCCTGCTCGACCTGCTGGACCGCCCGGAGATTCTTTCCGGTGACCTCGACACCACCTGGCTGGACGGGCTGATGGCCGCCGGCTACACCCCGCCGCGGCGGCTGGACCTCGCGCTGGTCGCCACCGCCGTCGAGGCGCAGGACGCGCACGTGGCCCGGCAACGCGCGCGGCTGTTCGCCTCGGCCGAGCGCGGCCGGCCGGAGGTCGGGCACGAGGTGTGGCACCTGCTGGACGTGCGGGCCGGCGGCGAGTCCTACCGGCTGCGGGTGGCCCAGCCCCGCGCCGCGCGCTACCGCGTGGAGCTGGACGGTGCGGCGATCGACGTCGACGTGGCCCGCACCGGCCGCTTCGAGCGTCGGCTGCGGATCGGCGAGCAGTCCTTCCCGGTGCTGGTCGTGGCCCAGGGACCGGACTACCTGGTCGAGGTGGACGGGGCCGTGCACCGCCTCTCCGGCGGCGAGGCCGGGCTGGTGCGGGCGCCGGCACCTGCGATGGTGGTGGCCATCCCGGTGGCCGCCGGCGACTCCGTCCAGGCCGGTGACGTCGTCGCCGTCGTGGAGAGCATGAAGCTGGAGACGGCGCTGCGGGCGCCGGTGACCGGCCGGGTACGGGAGGTGCTGGTCGCACCGAACACCCAGGTCGAGACGGGCACGAAGCTGGTGCGGCTGGAACCGGACGCCGTCGAGCCGCGGGCCGCGGCCGCCACCCGGGTGGATCTGTCGGCGCTGTCCGGGCCGACCGGCGCCGCCGCGACCAGCCCGGCGACGCTGGCCGCCGAGGCGCTGACCTCGCTGCGCTACCTGGTGCTCGGCTACGACATCGACGAGCGCGAATCGCGGCCGCTGCTGGCCGCGCTGCAGCGCGCCCGTTCCGACCTGCGCCCGGACGACGCCGGGTTGCTGGCCGGCGAGAGCGCGGTGCTGCAGATCTTTGCCGATCTCTGCTCGCTGTCGCGCAACCGGCGCGGCCCGGAGGACGAGTCCGAGGAGATCGACCCGGCCGGCGAGGAGGCCCGCAACCCCCAGGAGTACCTCTACGCGTACCTGCGCTCCCGGGACGCCGACCTGGAGGGCCTGCCCGAGTCGTTCCGGATCCGGCTGCGGCGGGCGCTGGCGCACTACGGGGTGTCCGACCTGGAGCCGGCCGACGAGTCGAGCGACGCCCCGCTCGCCAGCGGCCGGCTCAACCCCGCCCTGTACCGGATGTTCCTGGCGCACCGCCGCGCCGGGGCGCACATCCCGGTGCTGCTGGACCTGCTGAGCTGGCGGCTGCGCAACCCGGACTCGCTGCCGACCGGCGGCCGCGACTCCTACCAGCGCGCCGTCGACCAGCTGGTGCGGGCCACCCAGCTGCGGTACCCGGTGGTCGGCGGGCTGGCCCGTCAGGTCCGCTACACCTGCTTCGACGCCCCGCTGATCGACGCCGAGCGGGAGCGCGGCCGACAGCTGGTGCGCGAGCAGCTGGACCTGCTGGCCGACCAGAGCGACCCGGCCGAGCGGGCGGCCCGGATCGACGCGGTGGTCGCCGCGGGCGAGCCGATCCTGGGCGTGTTCGGGCCGCGACACCACGACGTGATGCTCGAGGTGATGACCCGGCGCTACTACCGGATCCGCACCCTGGAGGACCTGCGGGTCGGCAACCACAACGGCCGCCCGCTGCTGACCGCGAGCTACACCGACGCGGGCCGGCGCTACGCGGTGATCGCCACCATCGTGCACACCGACGGGCCGGTCGGGGCGGCCGACCCGATCGCCGCCCAGGGCGACCTGCGCCGGCTGATCTTCCGGTTGCCGCCGGACACGGTGGCGCTGCTCGACCTGTACGTGATCGCCGGCGAGGCGCCGGACGCCGACCCGGAGCGGTCCGCGGAGAAGATCCGGGCGCTGCTCGGCCGGCTGCCGGACCGGCTCGAGCGGGTGGCGGTCGCCGTCCGCCGACCCAAGGGCGACGAGCGCTCGGCATGGTTCACCTTCCGCCCCGCGCGGAGCGACAGCGGAGCGCCCATCGGCACTGCGCGCAGCGACAGCGGAGCGCCCATCGGCACTGCGCGCAGCGACAGCGCGGCACGCGGCGAGCAGGCCGCGAACCGGCGGCCGGTCGAGGACCGCACGTTGCGCGGGCTGCACCCGATGGTCGCCGACCGGCTCGGGCTGTGGCGGCTGTCGGGCTTCGAGCTGACCCGGCTGCCGTCGCCGATCGACGTGCACCTGTTCCGCGCGGTCGGCCGGAACATGGCCGAGGACCGCCGGCTGATCGCGCTGTCGGACGTGCGCGAGCTGACCGTGGTGCGCGACGAGCACGGCCGGGTGCGCTCGCTGCCGCAGCTGGAGCACGTGCTCGATTCCTGCCTGGACGCCCTGCGCACCGCCCGGGCGGCCGACCGCGCCGACGCCGCGCTGGACTGGAACCGGGTGCTGCTCTACCTGTGGCCGGTGGTGGACCTGCCGGAGGAGGAGCTCGAGCTGGTGGTCCGGACGCTGGCCCCGCGGGCGGAGGGCCTCGGTCTGGAGCACGTCGCGGTGGCCTTCCGCACCCCGGGACCGGCAGGTGACCCGGTCGACCTCGTGCTGCGGCTGTCCCGGCCGCCGGGAGCCGGGCTGTCGGTGCGGTTCAGCGAGCCGCCGCGGACGCCGTTGCGGGAGCTGGACGGCTACGCGCAGAAGGTGATCCGGGCCCGCCGGCGCGGCGCGGTGTACCCGTACGAGCTGGTCCCGATGCTGCTGCGCAACCCCGACCGGGCCGGCGTGCCCGGCACGTTCACCGAGTACGACCTGGACGGCACCGGCGCCCCGGTGCCGGTGCAGCGCCCGCCCGGGCAGAACACGGCGAACCTGGTGCTGGGCGTGGTCGAGACGGCGACCGAGCGCTACCCGGAGGGCATCCGCCGGGTGGTGCTGATCGGCGATCCGACCAGGGCGCTGGGCGCGATCGCCGAGCCGGAGTGCCGCCAGGTGCTGGCCGCGCTGCAGCTGGCGCGGGAGCTCCACGCGCCGGTCGAGTGGTTCGCGGTCTCCGCCGGCGCCAAGATCGCCATGGACTCCGGCACCGAGAACATGGACTGGATCTCCCGGGTGCTGCGCGGCCTGATCGAGCACACCCAGGCCGGCCACGAGATCAACGTGGTGGTCACCGGGATCAACGTGGGCGCCCAGCCGTACTGGAACGCCGAGGCCACGATGCTGATGCACACCCGGGGCATCCTGGTGATGACCCCGGACAGCGCCATGGTGCTCACCGGCAAGCAGTCCCTGGACTACTCCGGCGGCGTGTCGGCCGAGGACAACTTCGGCATCGGCGGCTACGACCGGATCATGGGGCCGAACGGGCAGGCCCAGTACTGGGCGCCGGACCTGTCCAGCGCCGTCGACGTGCTACTGGCGCACTACGAGCACACCTACCGGGCACCCGGCGAGCCGTTCCCCCGGCCGGCCCCGACCACCGACCCGTCGGACCGCGACATCTCCCCCGCACCGCACTCCGGACCGGGGTGCGACTTCGCGACGGTCGGCGAGATCTTCAGCGCCAACCCGGAGCGGAAGAAGCCGTTCGACATCCGCTCGCTGCTGCGCGCGGTGGCCGACGCCGACCACCCGACCCTGGAGCGCTGGGTCGACATGATCGACGCGGAGAGCGTGGTCGTGCTGGACGCGCACCTGGGCGGCCAGCCGGTGGCGCTGCTGGGTATCGAGTCGCGGCCGCTGCTGCGCCGCGGCCCGGTGCCGGTGGACGGGCCGACCTCGTTCACCGCGGGCACGCTGTTCCCCCGCTCGTCGAAGAAGACCGCGCGCGCCATCAACGCGGCCAGCGGCAACCGGCCGCTGGTGGTGCTGGCCAACCTGTCCGGCTTCGACGGCTCCCCGGAGTCGCTGCGCGGCCTGCAGTTGGAGTACGGCGCCGAGATCGGGCGGGCGGTGGTGAACTTCCGCGGGCCCATCGTGTTCTGCGTGGTGTCCCGCTACCACGGGGGCGCGTTCGTCGTGTTCTCCGCGACGCTGAACGACGCCATGGAGGTGGCCGCGGTCGACGGCTCCTACGCCTCGGTGATCGGCGGCGCGCCGGCGGCCGCGGTGGTGTTCGCCGGCGACGTGAACAAGCGCACCGCCGCGGACCCGCGGATCGTCGAGCTGGAGGCCGCGATCGCCGCGGCGCGCGAGGTCGGCACGGAGTCCGAGGCCGCTCGGCTGACCGCCGAGCTGGCCCGGATCCGGCCCGGGGTGCGCTCGGAGAAGCTCCGCGAGGTGGCCGACGAGTTCGACACCGCGCACAGCGTGCAGCGCGCGCACCGGATGGGCTCGGTGCACACGATCATCCCGGCCACCGGGCTGCGGCCCTACCTGATCGACGCCGTGCAGCGGGGCATCGCCCGGCACGTCGCCGAGCAGCGCGGACAGCCGGGCTCGGCGCACCAGAACGGCCAGCACCAGAACGGCCAGCACCAGCACGGCCAGCACGGGAACGGCCAGCACGGGAACGGCAAGTCAACCGACGGAAGGGAACCAGTGGAATGACCGACCAGAGAGTCGCCATCGTGACCGGCGGGGCGCGGGGCATCGGGGCCGCCATCACCACCGCGCTCGCCCGTTCCGGAGCACACGTCGCGGCCGGGTACTCGTCCAACTCCAAGGCCGCCGAGGAGCTGGCCGGCAAGCTCAACGCCGAGGGCATGTCGGTCTCGGTGCACCAGGGCAACGTCGGCGTGCCGGAGGACTGCCAGCGGGTGGTGCAGGAGGTGCTCGACGCCAAGGGCCAGGTCGACATCCTGGTCAACAACGCCGGCGTCACCGTGGACAAGACGATGCGCAAGATGACGATCGACGACTGGCACGCGGTGATGCGGATCAACCTGTCCGGCGCGTTCTACATGGCCAAGGCCGTGCTCGACCACATGCTGGAGCGCAAGTACGGCCGGATCATCAACATCAGCTCGGTGATCGGGCAGATGGGCAACATCGGGCAGGTCAACTACGCCGCGTCCAAGGCCGGGCTGTTCGGGTTCAGCCAGAGCATGGCCCGGGAGACCGCGTTCAAGGGCATCACGGTCAACTGTGTGGCACCCGGCTACATCGCGACCGAGATGGTGGCCGCGGTACCGGAGGCGGCCATGGAGAAGATCCTGGCCAAGATCCCGGTCGGCCGGCTCGGGGAGGCGCACGAGATCGCCCGTGCGGTGCAGTTCCTCGCCGACGACGACGCCGGCTTCATCACCGGCTCGGTGATCTCGGTCAACGGCGGCATGGACATGTGAGCAGCGGGTGAGCGGGGCGGCCGCGCCGCCCCGCTCACCCGGCTACGCTCGCCGCGTGCGCGTCGGAGCCGGGCCGGCCGCGGCGTGGCGCGGGCTGGTCGCGGTGGCCGGCGGCACGACCGCGCTGCTGCTGGCCACCGCCGGCGGCTACGGCTACCACCGCGACGAGCTGTACTTCCTGCGCGCCGGCGCGGAGCCGGCGTTCGGCTACGTCGACCAGCCTCCGCTCACGCCGCTGCTCGCGCACGGGCTGGACCTGCTGCTGCCCGGCTCCCTGCTCGGGCTGCGCACCCCGGCCGCGCTGATGGCCGGCCTGGTGGTGCTGCTGACCGGGCTGCTGGCCCGCGAGTTCGGCGCCGACCGGGGCGCCCAGGTGCTCGCCGCCGGGTGTTCCGCGGTGTCGGCGATCGTGCTGGCCGTCGGGCACCTGCTGTCCACGGCGACGCTGGACCTGCTGGTGTGGACCGCGGTGTCGTGGCTGACCGTGCGGGCGCTGCGGAGCGGCGGGCCGGGCTGGCTGGGCGTCGGGCTCGTCACCGGGATAGGGCTGCAGAACAAGCTGCTACCGGCCTTCCTGGTGACCGCGCTGCTGATCGGGATCCTGCTCGTGGGGCCGCGGTCCGCGCTGCGGTCGAGGTGGCCGTGGCTCGGCGGGCTGCTCGCGCTGCTGCTCTGGGCACCGAACATCGGGTGGCAGGTCGCGCACGGGTTCCCGCAGCTGGAGCTCTCGGCGTCGATCGCGGCCGGGAGCTCGGGCACCAGCGAACCGTGGTACCTGTTCCTGCCGTTCCAGCTGGTGCTCGTCAGCGCGCTGCTGGTGCCGGTGTGGGCGATCGGGTGGTGGCGGCTGCTGCGCGCTCCCGCGCTGCGTGCATGGCGCTGTTTCGCCGTGGCCTACGTGCTGCTCGCGCTCCTGTTCATGGTCACCGGCGGGAAGCCGTACTACCTGGCCGGTCTCTACCCGGTGCTGCTCGCCGCCGGGGCGCAGCCGGCCCTGGACTGGGCCCGCGCCGGTGCCGGACGACGCTGGGCGCTGGCCGGTGCGCTGGCGTTCGCGCTGGCCAGCTCGAGCGTGCTGATGCTGCCGCTGGTGCCGGCGGACCGGCTGGCCGCGACCCCGATCGTCGACATCCACTACGACGCGGGCGAGACGATCGGCTGGCCCCGGTTCGCCGACACGGTGGGCCGGGTCAGGGCGTCGCTGCCGGCCGGCGAACGGGTGGCCGTGCTGGCCCGCAACTACGGCGAGGCCGGTGCGATCGACCACTTCCGGCCCGACCTCGGCCCGGCGCACAGCGGGCACAACGCCTACTGGGACTGGGGGCCACCGCCGGACGACGCGAGCACCGTGATCGTGATCGGCTACTCGGAGCAGGAGCTGCGGGCCTGGTTCGGTGACGTGCAACCGGCCGCTCGGATCGACAACGGGCTCGGCGTGGACAACGACGAGCAGGGCAGGCCGGTCTGGCTGGCCAGGCAGCGGCTGCTCGGGTGGCCGGAGCTCTGGCCGCGGCTGCGGAGGCTCGGCTGATGACCCGCCCGGCCGCACCGGTGACGCCGGGCGGGTCGCTCACCGGTTGCCGAGCGACCACGGGCACCGGGCACCGGGCACGCCCGGTCGATGCCGATGAAGGGCGACCGACGATCTGCGAGGTGACGAAACTGTCGGGGATCGAATGTACGTTCTACTCATGTCCGGAACAGCGGCTCCCGACCTCGACCGATGGGCCAGTGCGCCGGTCGGTTCGGCGTTGGCGTCGCTGCTCGACGATCTGGACCTGAGGTCGCTCTCCGGGCCGGCTGTGGTGGCGGCCCTGCGGGCGCACTGGCGGCAGATCTCCCACGGCTACGCCCAGCTGCTGGCCGTGATGTGCGAGATCAGCGACCGCGCTCCGCGCCCTGGCGCCGACCCCGACCCGGTCGTCGATGCGGGCGAGCGGGACATCACGACGGCCGACAGGGAGCTGCTCGAGGCCTGGGACTGGGCGGCCGACGAGATCGGGACCGCCCTGACGTTCACCCGTCGACGGACCGAGGCCGACCTCGGGCTCGCGCACACCGTGCTCGGCAAGCTCCCGACGGTGTGGGCCGCGCTGGCGGCCGGTCACATCGACATCCACAAGGCCCGGGTGTTCGCCGACCACCTCGGTGATCTCGCCGATGCGCAGATCAGCCGGATCTGTGCCCGGCTGTTGCCACTGGCCCCGGGCTGGACCACGGGGCAGCTGGCTGCCCGGCTGTTGCGCGAGGTACTGGCCATCGATCGGGAGTTCGCCCGGCGCCGCTATCGACGCGGGCGGCGGGATCGCGCGGTGTGGGGGTATCTCGACCACGACGGCACCGCCGTGCTGTCCGCCCGCGGCCTGTCGCCCACCGAAGCGGTCGCCGCCGCCGAACGCCTGGAACGGCTGGCCGCCGCGGTGCGGGCCGCCGGCCATCCCGCCACGGAGGACCAGCTACGGGCCGATCTGTTCCTCCGCCTTCTCTCGACGGGCGCTACACGCACTTCACGCAGGATCAGATGATCCGCGATGCTCGCCGACCCCACGACTCGCCCCGCGCGGCAGGCCTCCTCCGGGGTGTCCACGTCGCCACCGGGACGTTCGACCGAGGGATCCGCCGCGGCAACCGCAGCCGCGTCCGCGAGATCACGCAGACCAGCCCCCGAAGCCGCTGAGGCATCCAGTGAACCGGCTGAGCAGCCGGGTGCGGCTCCTGTGGAACGGGCGGACCTGCCTGGCCCACCGTCCGCCCGTCCTGAGCCGTCGCCCCGGACGATCGGCACGGGAGCCGAGCCGGCAGCCGGCCAGCCGGGGGAACAGCCGCGCTACGGGGTGGAGATCAGGCTGGGGTTGGGCACCCTGCTCGGCCTCGACAACCATCCTGCTGACCTGCCCGGCTGGGGTCCGGTCCTCGCCGAGGACGCCCGGCTGCTCGTCGAGCGTCAGCACGCCGCCCAGTGGTGCTACGTCGTCACCGACGGCGACGGCTACCTGCTGCACACCGGCCTGCTGCGTCGTCGCCCGGCGGGTCCTGGCGCGATCACGCCGCCGTGTCGGGACGGCGTGGTCGAGATCCACGTACGGGCCGAGCTGCTCGGCGCGCTCCGCGACCGCACGGACCTGCCCCAGCGCTGGGCCGGGATCGTCGACGAGATCATCGAGGGCTACACGGCCGGCACCGAGGACGATCTGGACGAGCATCCCGGGCAGCGCTTCCCCGGCGCCGGGCTGCGTCGCTACATCCAGGTGCGCGACCGCAGCTGCGTCGCTCCCGGATGCCGGCGCCCGGCCCGCAAGTCCGATCAGGACCATACCCGCGAGTACTGCTACGGCGGCCGGACCGTCCGGTCCAATCTCGAACCGCTGTGCGTCCGGCACCATCGCATGAAGCACCGGCGCGGCTGGCGCCTCGACCAACCCGAGGCGGGGCGCTTCCGCTGGACCAGTCCGCTGGGTCAGGTCCAGTGGACCCGCGGTGAACCGATCGCCCCCGATCTGCCGGACCCGATCGACCGGCCGCCCCACCCCCACGACCCCGACCCCGGACCGCCGGTCCGCGATCTCAGCTGGCCGATCTTCCTCCGACCCGCCCCGCCGCCACCTGAACCCGAGCCACCTCCGCCTGCGGAGCGACCACCGCCGTTCTGATGCACGGCCGGCGATCACGCGGGTTCAGGAACAGACACCCTTGGCCGCGACGATTCGGGCCACCGCGCGATCGTTGAGCGCCCGGTCGAGCCGGCCAGCGGCCAGCGCGTCCTCGACCCGGTCCAGCACCTGGCTCACCCGACCGCCTCCGGACCACAACGCCACGTCGGCCCCGGCGGCCAACGCCCGCTCCACCGCCTCGGGCAGGGCGAACGTGCCGGTCACGGCCTTCATCGCGCCCAGGTCATCGGTGTACACGACGCCGTCGAAGCGGTACTCGTCGCGCAGCAGCGCGTACACCGCCGGCGTCAGCGAGCTGGGCAGCTCGCCGGTGAGGCCGGGCACGTCGAGGTGCCCGACCATCACCCCGGTCCGGCTGTCGACCCCGGTCCCGGCCAACTGTCCGCCCGGTCCGAGCAGCTCGGCGTAGGGCTGCAGGTCGTCGCGGCGCAGCTGTTCCAACGGCGGTGTGGTGACCCGGCCCTGATGCGAGTCGCCGTCGGCGTGTCCGTGGCCGGGGAAGTGCTTGAGCACGGTGAACACGCCGGACTCGCGCTGGCCGAGCGCGAAGGCGCCGGCGTACCGCACGACCTTTGCCGGGTCGTTGCCGAACGACCGGTCGCCGATCACCGCACCGGCCCGCTGCCGGCTCACGTCCACCGTCGGCGCGAAGTTCACGGTGATCCCGTAGCCGCGCAGCTCCTGCCCGCGGTCGCGGCCGAGCTCGCGCACCCGCAGCGGGTCCAGCGCGCTCATCTCCCGGGCGCTCGGCAGGTCGCCGTCCAGCCCGTCGATGCGCTGCACGCGCCCGCCCTCGTCGTCGACGGCCACTGCGAGCGGGATCCGCGCCCGCGCCTGCACCTCGCGCAGCGACTGGTTGCGCAGCAGGTTGGTGGCGTTGCCGCCGATGAAGATCCCGCCGATCCCGGTCTGCTGCACGGTCTGCGCGGTGCCGGCGGGATCGGAACCGTCGACCCCGACCATCAGGCGCTGCGCCAGCCGGGCCCGTTGCGGCAACGCCTCGACGACCCCGGTGCAGGACGGCAACCGGCCCGGGCCGAGCGCGAGGCCGGACACGGCGGCCGCGGGTGGCGGGGCCGACGGAGCCACCGGCGGCGACGTGGGACCCGGGGTCGCGGCGACGGCCGTGACCGGGACGGACAGCAGCAACCCGACCACCGCCCCCAGCAGCGCCCGGGCGGGCGCACGCCGCGCTCGCCGTACACGGGCGGGCCACCCGCCGCGGGCCCGTCGAACGGGACCCCGCCACGACCGGACGAACGTCGGGGTGGACATCACGGGCCATCATGCCGGCGGCTCGGGCACGGTCCGGCTCCGGGGCCGGTGATGCCGGTCGGCAGGTGCGGTCAGTCGATCACGGCGGTTACCGTTCCGTGGGGGCGGGCACGAGGGGAGCGAGGCGAGCGGGCATGGCCGACGACAGACAGGTGGCGGCCTCCTGGGCTGCCGCAGCACGGACGTCGTACTGGCTGGACACCCCGCACCGGCCGGCCCCCCGGGCCGCGCTGTCCGGTTCGGTGTCGACCGACCTAGCGGTGATCGGCGCCGGCTACACCGGGTTGTGGACGGCGCTGCGGGCGAAGGACCGCGACCCCGCCCGTGACGTGCTGCTGATCGACGCCGAGCGGATCGGCGGGGCCGCGTCCGGTCGCAACGGCGGATTCTGCGCCGCCAGCCTGACCCACGGCGAGTCCAACGGGCGCACGCGCTTCCCCGACGAGTACGAGCAGCTGCACCGGCTCGGGCTGCAGAATCTCGACGACATCGAGAAGGCCGTGCAGCACCACGCCATCGACTGCGACTTCCGGCGCACCGGCGACCTGCTCGTGGCCACCGAGCCGTACCAGGTCGAGGGGCTGCGAGCGGCCGGCGGCGAGTTCCTGGACGCCACCGCCGTCCGCCGCGAGCTGAACTCCCCCACCTATCTCGCGGGCCGTTGGGAACGCACGGGGGTCGCGCTGGTCGACCCGGCCCGCCTGGCCTGGGGGCTGGCCGACGTGGTCGAGCGGCTCGGGGTGCGGATCGCCGAGCACACGCCGGCCCTCGACCTGCGGCGGGACGGCGAGACGATCGTCGTGCGCACCGGCTCGGGCACCGTCCGCGCCCGGCAGGTCGCGCTGGCCACCAACGCCTACCAGCCGCTGCTGCGCCGGCTGCGGCTGCACATCGTGCCCGTCTACGACCACGTCCTGGTCACCGAGCCGCTCGCCGCCGACCAGTTGCGCGGCATCGGTTGGCGGAACCGGCAGGGGGTCGGCGATGCCGGCAACCAGTTCCACTACTACCGGCTGACCGCCGACGACCGGATCCTCTGGG
Organism: Pseudonocardia sp.; assembly: GCA_035557575.1. GTDB lineage: Bacteria > Actinomycetota > Actinomycetes > Mycobacteriales > Pseudonocardiaceae > Pseudonocardia. The sequence goes on from DATMDS010000103.1 coordinate 48,657, forward strand.
GCGGCTACGACGCGATCTACCACTTCGGACGTCGCGTGCGGCCGCGCCACGACGACAGCCCGATCACCTCGCACACCCTGGCCCGGCACTTCTTCGAGACATTCCCGCAGCTGGAGGGCCTGCGCTTCACGCACGCGTGGGGTGGGGCGATCGACACCTGCACCCGCTTCTGCCCCTTCTTCGGCACCGCCATGCGGGGGCGGGTCGCCTACGCGCTGGGCTACACCGGCCTGGGCGTCGGGGCCAGCCGGTTCGGTGCCGACGTGATGCTGGACCTGCTGGAGGGTCGGCCCACCGAACGCACCGAGCTGGAGTTCGTGCGGCGGCGGCCGCTGCCTTTCCCGCCCGAGCCGTTCGCCTACGCGGGCATCCAGGCGACCCGCTGGTCGCTGGCCCGCGCCGACCGCAACGAGGGCCGGCGCAACCTCTGGCTGCGCACCCTCGACCGGTTCGGGCTCGGCTTCGACTCCTGAATCCGGGGCTCCCGGCTCAGCGTGGGTCCACAGTGGCCCGTAGCTCGATCAGGTGCCGGGCGTGCGCGTCCAGGTTGTGGTCCTCATCGGACACCGGTTCCCAGTGCCGCGTCTCGGCCGCGGCGTCGCCGTCGCGCAGCGGCACGAACACGGTCAGGCAGTGCGTGGTGAGCAGCAGCTCCCCGGTCGCCGGGTCGCCCGAGCGGACGTGCACGGCGATGTGCATGCTCGTGTTCCCGGTGTGCAGCAGCCGGGCGTCGACCTCGACCAGGTGGCCGATGCGCAGCGGCCGGTAGAACCGGATGCCGCCCGAGTAGACCGCGATGTTGGCGGCCGAGCCGAGCCAGCCGGTGGACAGCACGTGCGCCGCCTCGTCGATCCAGCGCATCACCTTGCCGCCGTGCACCTTGCCGCCCCAGTTGACGTCCGTGGGGGCGGCGAGGAACCGCAGGCAGATGCTCGGCGCGGTGCCGGCGTCGGAGTAGGTCTGCTCGGCCATCGCGGCCTCGATCTCCGCGCGCACCGGGATCCGGCGCAGCACGATGTCCTGCTGCGCCCGGTCCAGCGCGTCGGCCGGCTGCAGCGGCGGCACCGCCGTCGAGCGCCCGTCGGCGTCCACGGCCACGAACACCATCAGGCACTCGGTCGCCGCGGACAGCACGCGGTCGGCCGGGTCGCCGGAGCGCACCGTGACCAGCACGTGCATGCTGCTGCGGCCGGTGTGCAGCAGCCGCGCGGTCGCCTCCACCAGGTGCCCCACCCGCACCGGAGTGCTGAAGGTGATGTCGCCGACGTAGGCCGTGACGCAGTAGGTGCCGCCCCAGCCGACGGCACAGGCGTAGCCCGCCTTGTCGATCCACTCCAGGACGGTGCCGCCGCTGACGTTGCCGGAGTAACCGGCGTCGGTCGGCGCGGCGAGGAACCGCAGGGTGATCTCACGAGCTCCGGTCGGCACGAGTGCACCGTAGTGGCTCCGCGCGCAACTCAACCGATCGGCGGAACCCGCTCGCCTTCCGGTGGCGGCCCGGGTGGGGTGCCGTCGCCGAAGGGCCGCCCGTCCAGCTCCTCGCGGCCGTGCGGGGTCAGCCAGCCGCGCACGTCGGGGCCGGCCGGCACGATCCCGGACGGGTTGATCGTGCGGTGCACGCCGTAGTAGTGCTGCTTGATCTGGGTGAAGTCGATGGTGTCGCCGAAGCCGGGGGTCTGGAACAGGTCGCGGGCGTAGGCCCAGAGCACCGGCATCTCGGTCAGCTTGGTCCGGTTGCACTTGAAGTGGCCGTGGTAGGCGGCGTCGAAGCGGGCCAGCGTCACCCACAGCCGCACGTCGGCCTCGGTGATCGTGTCGCCGACGAGGTAGCGGCGGGTGGCCAGGCGCTGCGAGAGCTGGTCCAGTCGGGAGAACAGGGCCGCATAGGCCCGTTCGTAGGCATCCTGGTCGCCGGCGAAGCCGCACTGGTAGACGCCGTTGTTGACGTCGTCGTAGATGTCCGCGCAGATCTCGTCGATCTCGGGCCGCCACCGCTCGGGATACAGCTGCGGCGCGCCGGGCCGGTGGAACTCCGTCCACTGGGTCGAGAAGTCCAGGGTGAGCTGCTGGAAACCGTTCGTGGCCACCTTGCCGCTGGCGATCTCGACCATGGCGGGCACCGTGATGCCGGCATCGAAGTCCGGGTCGGCCGTGCGGTAGGCCTCGCCCAGGTACTCGA
>DATMDS010000104.1:0-3282 GCA_035557575.1 Pseudonocardia sp.
GCACGACGTCGATGCCGGCCACGTGCACCCGCACCCCGTTGGGCGGCAGGAGCCGCGCGGCCTGGCGGTGGAAGTGCTCGCAGGAGGTGATCAGCCGCTTGGGCAGGACGCCGTCGCGGATGATCTGCTGGTCGCCGTAGACGTCGGCGAGGAACGCCTCCAGCGCGCGGACCCGCTGCACGATGCCGCGTTCGAGCCGGGCCCACTCGGCCGCGGTGATCACCCGTGGGATCAGGTCGAGCGGGAACGGCCGCTCCTGGCCGGACAGCGAGAACGTGATGCCCTGGTCGACCAGCGCGCGGTCCAGCGCCTCGGCCCTGGCGCCAAGCTCGGCGGGCACGGCCGGGGCGAGCGACTCGTGCAACCGCCGGTAGGCCGGGCGCAGCGTGCGGTCGGGGGCGAACATCTCGTCGTAGGCGGCGGCGTAGGGCCGCTTGGGGTCGAGGTATCCGTCGAACAGCTCGCCGTCCCGCCCGGCCCGCTGCGACGACGACCGGGCGGACGCCGCTGATCGCTTCATCTGCGCATGATGGTCAGCTCATCGCGATGGCCGCAACCCCGGCGAGCACGATGAACGCCCCGCCGAGCCGCCTTCTGGGGTTGGGCTCGCCGAGCAGCAGCCACGCGCCGACGCTGCCGATGACGATCGACAGCTCCCGGGCCGGCGCCACCAGGCTGACCGGCGCATACCGCAGCGCGAACAGCACGAGCAGGTACGCGAGCGGCGAGAGCACGGCGACGGCGAGGATCAGGCCCCGGTGCGCCCGCCACAGCGCCCGGACCTCGGCACGGCGGGCGAGCGCGTACGGACCGAGCAGGACCGTCTCAGTAAGAGACGAACCAGCCATCAGGAACAGCGCCGGCACCGCCAGTGCGGTCACCGCGTGGGCGTCCCAGATGGTGTACGCCGCGATCGTCGCGCCGCACAGGAGCCCGTAGCCGACGCCGGTGGCCCACGAGCGGTCGCCGGTGGCGCCGAGCCCGCCGATCACCCAGACCCCGAGCACGACGGCCGCGGTCCCGGCGAGCGCGGCGGGGCCCGGTCGCTCACCGAAGAGCCAGATCGCCGCGAGGACCGACAGCATCGGCCCGGTGCCGCGGGCGAGTGGGTAGACGACCGACAGGTCACCGACCGCATAACCCCGTTGCAGGACAACGAAGTAAGCGGTGTGGACCAGTCCACTGACGACCGTCGCCAGCCACCACTGGGCCGGTACGCCACCGGCGGAGGTGACCACGAAGACCGCGAGCGGCAGCTGGAAGAGCGCGGAGAACACCGCCGCGAGCCACACGAACAGCGCGCCGCCCTCGGGCACCGCCTTGGCACACAGGTTCCAACCGGCATGCGCCACCGCCGCGCCGACCACGAGGGCGAGGGCGGCCGGATGCATGCCGCCACCCTGTCAGAGCCGGATCCGGCCCGCTCAGGTCCGCGACACGGGCCGGCCGAGCGCGGCGAGCACCACCGGCACCGTGACGACGAGCCAGTCGATCGCCACGCGCGCCGCCACCCCGGCCCCCGCCGGAACCCCGAGCGACACCGTCAGCAACACGATCCCGGCAATAACGGCGCCGGCGGCCACCCGCGGGTCCACCTCACACCCTCTTGCTGACTTCGGCGAGCAGCTCCGGCCCCCGCGCGGCGAGCCGGCGCTGCGCGAGACCGCCCCACCACCACCAGCACAGCACGCCCATCCCGATCCCGACCGGCAGCGCGAGCCAGCTCAGCGGCGACGGCAGGACCCAGGCGATCGCGATCTCCGGCAACGCCACGACGACCAGCAGCAGCGCGATGCCGATCTGCTGCAGCACCCGCGCCAACCCCGCGTTGCCGCCCGCGGCGAACGGGTTGGCCTTCTGGTCGGGCATCGGGTAGCCGGCGAACACCGACAGCACCACGACCAGCCCGGCACCGCCGCCGAGCAGGGCCGGGGCGAGCCCGAGCACCCACGGGTAGGTCGCCGGGTTCGTGAGGCCCGGCAGCACGATCGCGAGCACGAGCGTGACCGGGCCGACGATGAGCAGCCAGGCCAGCTGCCGGCCACGCACGTCGACCGCCTCGGCGCCCGGCACGACCAGCGTGTGCCACAGCGCGCTGCCGTCCATTCCGTACAGGTTCCCGGCGAGCAGGCAGCCCATCGTCACGACCACCAGGCCCGCGAACGGCAGCGAGCTGGTGTCGTCCCCGCTGAGCGCCGGCAGGACCGCGATGACCACGCCGAGGATCAGCATCGACAGCAGCGAGACCCGGCGCCGGGCGTCGCGGCCCCAGGTCCGCAGCTCCTTGCCGGCGACCGCGCCGATCGGGGTTGCCGGCAGCCGGTGCCCGAGGCCGGCCCTGGTGCGCCGCTCGGTGGGTCCGGCGTTGACCGCGACCCGCGTGGTCCGCCGGACCAGCAACGCGCCCCAGGCCACGAGCAACCCGGCGACCACCACCAGCAGCCCGGCGACGCAGCCGAGCGCCAGCAGCCACTCGCCGCGGGCGGCGGCGTCGACCGCGACCGATCCCCAGCCGGAGGGCAGCGCACGCAGCACGGTCGACAGCGTCTGCGCCCGCCCGTCGACCAGCGCCGGCCCGACCGTGTTGAGCGCGGCCTGGACCGCGAAGCCGGACAGGCCGACCAGCGCGGCCAGCAGCACCCCGAGGTCACGGCCGCGGCGGGAGCTCAGCACCGCGCCCAGCCCGGCCATCACCACCCGGGACAGCAGCACGACGAAGCCGAGTTGCAGCGGCAGCACCACGACAGCCACCGCGACCGCCGCGGCGTCGGCGGCGAACAGGACCAGCCCGAAGAACGCGAGGAACGTGGCGATCGCCGGCACGCCGACGAATGCGGCACCGAGGAGCCCGGTGGCCAGCCGCCGCGAGGTGATCGGCAGCGAGGCGAAGAACTCCGGGCGCAGCGTCTCGTCCCCGCCGCCGGTGACCACCGGCCCGAACATCCAGCCGACCGTCCACAGTAGAAAGAGCCCGGCGAGCACGTCGACACCGGCACCTGGCCGGTCGAAGTCCGCTGTGGACACCAGAATCGTGACGACCGCGGCGGCCAGCCCGAACAGCGCGCCGACCAGGGTCAGCACGCCCTGGTTGCCGCGCAGCGAGTGCCGCAGCACCCGCCACTTCATCCGGATCAGGACGCCAACCACGACAACCCCTCACCGCCGCCGGTGCGCCCGCCCACGATGTGCACGAACGCCTCCTCCAGGCTGGTCTCGCCGCGCACCTCGGCGACCGGTCCCGCCGCCACCACCCGCCCGCGGGTGATCACCGCGACGTCCGAG
>DATMDS010000105.1:0-43533 GCA_035557575.1 Pseudonocardia sp.
GCCGGGCCGCGGCCAAGGGGCCGCACCGGGCGGGGCCGCGTAGGCTCATCCACGCGACGGCTCGCTGCGGCGATGCCCGTCTCCGAGGCCGCGATCGGCGCGACCCGGCGTGAGAGGAGCGCGGTGCCCGGCACCGAGCAGGCGGCCGACACGGCCGACAACACTGCGGCGGCGTACGCGGATTCCGCGCGCCCGGAGATCGAGGACGGGCAGCCGGCTGCGGCGCCCGACGCGGAGGAGACGGCCCAGCAGCGCGCCGCCCGCTTCGAGCGCGACGCGATGCCGTTGATCGACCAGCTGTACGGCGCGGCGCTGCGGATGACCCGCAACCCGGCCGATGCCGAGGACCTCGTCCAGGAGACGTTCCTCAAGGCCTACGCGGCGTTCGGCACGTTTCGCGCCGGCACCAACCTCAAGGCCTGGCTCTACCGGATCCTGACCAACACCTACATCAACGGCTACCGCAAGCGGCAGCGCCAGCCGCTGCAGTCGCCCACCGACGAGATCACCGACTGGCAGATCGCCCAGGCCGGTGAGCACACCTCCGCCGGGCTTCCCTCGGCCGAGATGGAGGCGTTGGACCGGCTGCCGGACAACGACGTGAAGGCGGCCCTGCAACAGCTGCCGGACGATTTCCGGATGGCCGTGTACCTCGCGGACGTCGAGGGGTTCGCCTACAAGGAGATCGCGGACATCATGGGAACGCCGATCGGAACGGTGATGTCGCGGCTGCACCGGGGCAGGCGACAGCTGCGGGACATGCTCACCGACACCGCACGCGACCGTGGGTTCCTGCGCGGTGCGGACGGCGCGGCGGCCGAGCGCGGCGAGCAGGAGGTCGGCTCATGAGCTGCGGTGACCACCACGACACCAACTGCGCCGAGGTGCTGGCCGAGGTGTGGCTGTTCCTCGACCACGAGTGCGACGGCGAGCGCCGCCGGCTGCTCGCCCAGCACCTGGACGAATGCGGTCCGTGCCTGGCCGAGTACGGCCTCGACGAGAAGCTGAAGCAGCTGCTGGCCGCCAAGTGCGGCGGGGACAAGGCGCCACCCGAGCTGAAGGACCGGCTGCGGGAGCAGATCAGGGTGGCGGTGCGGCAGCAGGCCTCGGTGACGGTCGAGTCCGGTCCCGGCGGCACCACCACGACCATCGAGGTGCGCAACACCCGCATCGAACGCACCACCTGAACCCCGTCGAGAACGAAGGCGTTCGTCCTCGACGGCGGGCGGGCGCTCAGGTGTTGGGGCGCTTGCCGTGGCTCGCGGCGTTCTTCTTGCGGTCGCGGCGCTTGCGGGCGCGCTTGGACATGGTGTTCTCCTTCGGGTTCGCGGGGTCGTGACATTCTCCCACGGGGATCGTCGAGGACAGCACGGACGGGGAGGCGGGCCACGTGTCCACCATGAGCGAGCTGCTGGCCGAGCACACGTCGCTCGCCGGCGACGCCGTGGAGCACCTGCAGCGCGTGGTGGCCGAGTGGCAGCTGCTGGCCGACATGTCCTTCGCCGACTTCCTGCTGTGGGTACCGCTGGGCGAGGAGTTCCTGTGCGTCGCGCAGGCCCGGCCGACGACCGCGCCGACGGCGCACCCGGAGGACGCGGTGACCGCCCGGGCCTCCGCGACGGCCAACCCGCAGCTGCGCCGCGCGGTCACCGAGGGCCGGATTTGTCGCGAGGAACACCCGCGCTGGCACCTGGAGGTGCCGATCCGGCGGGAGACGATCCCGGTCCGGCACGGCCGGCTGGTGGTCGCGGTGCTGGCCAGGGACACCAACCTGGCCATGCCCCGGGTGCCCAGCCCGCTGGAGATCGCCTACCTGGGCAGCGCGTCGGACCTGTGTCAGATGCTCGCCGACGGCACGTTCCCGGCCCGCTCCTCCGAGATCGGGGCGGCGACCAGCCCGCGGGCCGGCGACGGGCTGATCCGGTTGGACGCGCACGGCCTGGTCGCCTACGCCAGCCCGAACGCGCTGTCGGCCTACCATCGCATGGGTTACGCGAGCGACCTGGTCGGGTTGCCGCTGGGCACCGCCACCCGGGACCTGCTGTCCGATCCGTTCGACGGCGCCGAGGTGGCCGGTCGGATCGACGCGGCACTGGCCGGGCGGCCCTCGACGCGCATGGAGGTGCGGGCGCGGGGCGCCGTGATGCTGGTCAGGGCGCTGCCGCTGCGCCCGCGCGGGGACGCAGCCGGCGCACTGGTGCTGGTGCGGGACATCACCGACCTGCGCCGCCGGGACATGGCCCTGCTGAGCAAGGACGCCACCATCCGGGAGATCCACCACCGGGTGAAGAACAACCTGCAGACGGTCGCGGCGCTGCTGCGCCTGCAGGCCCGGCGCACCGAGATCCCCGCGGCCAGGCGGGCGCTGGCGGAGAGCGTGCGCCGGGTGAACTCGATCGCGCTGGTCCACGAGACGCTGTCGGCCTCGGTGGACGAGCGCGCCGACTTCGACGAGCTCGTGGACAAGGTGCTGCCGGTGATCGGCGACGGCGCCACCGCGGAATCGCGGGCCAAGGTGCGTCGCAGCGGCAGCTTCGGCACGCTGCCCGCCGAGCTGGCCACCCCGTTGGTGCTGGTGCTGACCGAGCTGGTGCACAACGCGCTGGCGCACGCGTACGACCCCGGCCAGCCCGGGGAGGTGGTGGTGTGGGCGCAGCGCTCGGCGGGCAACCTGGACGTCGCGGTGGCCGACGACGGCCGCGGGCTGCCGGCCGGCTTCGACCTGGAGGCCGCCGACGGGTTGGGCCTGCAGATCGTGCGCACGCTGCTGGCCTCGGAACTGGACTCGGAGCTGGCGCTGCGGCCCCGCCCCACGGGCGGGACGGAGGCCGTGATGAGGCTCTCGTTACGGGGACGCTAATCTTCGGCCGTGGTCGACGGCACGACATGGCGTGGTCGCCGCCGAGCTGTCGGCCCTCCGCCGGAGCTGCCGCCTCGGGCGCGCCCGGTGGAACGACCGCGGGCCCGGAGCCGGGTGCGTTCCGGCTTCGGGCCCGCGGTGGGGGAGAGGTAAGAAGGTCGTTGATTACTGCTCAGGCCGTGCGGGCGCGGGTACGCGCGTTGCGGCGCTTCAGTGCCCGCCGCTCGTCCTCGCTCATGCCGCCCCAGACACCTGCGTCCTGGCCGCTCTCCAGTGCCCAGGTCAGGCACTCGGAGACCACGGGGCAGCGCCGGCAGACGGTCTTGGCCTCGGCGATCTGCAGCAGCGCAGGACCGCTGGTCCCCACGGGGAAGAACAGCTCGGGGTCCTCGTCGCGGCAGATTGCGCGGTGACGCCAATCCATGATTGCTCTGCTCCTCGTACTTGCGCGATCGGGGTCGCGCCGATCGTCTGTCACGGTGTTTCCGCGCTTGTGAAGGATTTCACGAGCGCGCTCGATCTTCAAGGGCCAGGCTGAGCTGGGCGACTGGCGGGGTGCCCACTTCTCGCAACGAGTTCCGGCCCCGACGAGTTACGGCATCGAGTCCACATTGCGACAAGTTCTCAACCTTGTCCGCCCGTCGAACCTCTGGTTACCCAGAGGACCGACGGACCACGCGAGATACCTCCCGCGATCACTTCTCTCTGTCCTCAACCACAGTGAACCCTCGTTTGCCCAGGTGCGAGCCCTTATCGGACCGGCGGTCCGCGAGCAGCGGTGAATGGACGTGGTCATCACCCCGGTGAGTGACCTCGTCCGTTCACCCTGCGACGAACTGCTGATCCGGCACGACGACGCGTAGTCGACGACCGCTCGCGCGGCCCCCGACCGGCCGCCACCCAGGAGGAAACGGACCACCGGGGAGGGAATGTTCCCGTCGCGATTGTGATCGCTGACCTATTCTCGATCCGGTGAGCACCGAGAATCGGCAGGTCGGGGCCGTTCCGCGGCAGATCCGGTTGGCCGGGGCGCTGGTCGGGTTCCAGGGGCTGCTCGGGATCGCGGTCGCGGCGGTGTTCGCTGGTCAGGCGGTGTTTACCGGGGCTGGGCCGAACGGCTCGGTCTGGGCCGGCGCCGGTTACTTCCTGCTGATGGGCGGTGCGTTGCTCGCCGTCGGCGCCGGGCTGGTTCGCGGCCGGCGGTGGGCGCGGACACCGGCGATCGTGACCCAACTGTTGCTGCTGCCGGTGGTCTACTCGCTGCTCGGCCCGTCCAGGCAGCTGCTGCTGGGGATCGTCGCCGGGGTCGTGGTGCTGGTCGCGTTCCTATTGCTGATCAGTGAACCGTCCCGGCTCTGGTCGCTGGCGCTCGACGACGTGGACCCGGAGGCGCGGCCGCGACCCTGATCGGAGCCGTCCACAGCGGCGCCGCCGAGCGCGCTGAGCGCGGCACCGTCCAGCCGGTAGGTGGCCCAGGTGTCCATGCCGACCGCGCCGATGCCGCGGTAGAAGTCGATGGCCGGGGTGTTCCAGTCCAGCACCGACCACTCCAGCCGGCCGTACCCGCGCTGCACGCAGGTCGCGGCCAGCCGGGCCAGCAGCGCGCGGCCCAGCCCGCGGCCGCGGTGTGCCGGCTGCACGAACAGGTCCTCGAGGTAGATGCCGTGCACCCCGCGCCAGGTGGAGAAGTTGAGGAACCAGAGCGCGCAGCCGACGACCGCACCGTCCAGCTCGGCGACGTGCCCGAACAGCGCCGGTTGCGGGGCGAACAGGGCCGCGGCGAGCTGATCGGCGGTCAGCCGGCAGGACTCGGCTTCCCGCTCGTAACCGGCCAGCTCATGTACCAGCCCGACCACCGCAGGCACGTCCTCCGGCCGTATCTCGCGGATCGTCACGGCTGCTCCGGGTGCGCGATGTGCAGGTTGATGTGGTCGAGCCGGGGCACCCCGCGTTCGTCGCCCAACACGGCCCAGGACGCCGGATCCATCGCGACGTGCACCCCCGCGGTGGCCGGCAGCCGGATCCAGCGCGCGGTCAGCACCCGGCCGAAGTGCCCGTGCCCGACCAGCACCACGTCGCCGTCCGGCAGCACCGCCTGCGCATCGGCGAGCACCGCGTCGGCCCGGGCACCGACCTGCTCGGCGCTCTCCCCGCCCGGGCACGGATGCGTCCACACCGTCCAGTCCGGCACCTGCTCCCGGATCTGCGGGGTGGTCAGGCCCTCGTAGTCGCCGTAGTCCCACTCCGCGAGCCGCGGATCGACCCGGTCGACGGGGAACCCGGCCAGCTCGGCGGTGTCCCGGGCCCGGCGGCGGGGGCTGGTCAGCACCAGGGCGGGTGGCCGGTGGTCGAGCAGCCGCGCACCGAGCGTGCCCGCGGTGCGGGCCAGCTCCCGTCCGCGCTCGGTGAGCGGCACGTCGGTGCGCCCGGTGTGCCGGCCGGACCGGGACCACTCCGTTTCGCCGTGCCGCAACAGCAGCACCCGCCCGTCCGCCACAGCCCGGACCCTAGCCGGGCCCCGGCGGCGCCCCGGCGGCGGCGGCGCCTCGTGGCCGCCGGTGCCGCTACGATGACCGCACAGCCGAGACTTGCCGGTTCGGGCCGCGCCATCCCGCGGTCCGCGACCGCGAGTGGCCGTACACACCGCGATCCGGCCGATACCCGCCTTCCGGTGCACGGCGAGCGAGCGCCCGCAAGGAGCGCCCCCACCTGAGCACACGAGGAAGAGGCCCGAGCCGATGACGATCGTCCCCGAGCGCACCCGACCCGCCCCGACGTCGGAGGAGATCTTCGCCGCGCACGTCGGCGGCAAGCTCAGCACCGGTGTCAGCGCGCCGCTGGCCGACGCCCACGACCTGGCCGTGTCGTACACCCCCGGGGTGGCGCAGGTGAGCCGGGCCATCGCCGTCGAACCCGCCGCCGCCGAGCGCTTCACCTGGGCCGGTCGGTTGGTCGCGGTGGTCAGCGACGGCACCGCCGTGCTCGGGCTCGGCAACATCGGGCCGCGCGCCGCGCTGCCGGTGATGGAGGGCAAGTCGGCGCTGTTCAAGGCGTTCGGTGGGCTGAACTCGATCCCGATCGTGCTGGACACCACCGACGTCGACGAGATCGTGCAGACGCTGGTGCGGCTGCGGCCGAGCTTCGGCGCGGTGAACCTGGAGGACGTGGCCGCGCCGCGCTGCTTCGAGCTCGAGCGTCGGCTGATCGAGGCGCTGGACTGCCCGGTCATGCACGACGACCAGCACGGCACCGCGATCGTGCTGCTCGCCGCGCTGCGCGGGGCCTGCGCGGTGCAGGGCCGGCCGCTGGCCGGGCTGCGCATCGTGATCTCCGGGGCGGGCGCGGCCGGTGTCGCGTGCGCCCGGATCCTGCTGGCCGCCGGGGCGACCGACGTGGTGGTGCTGGACTCCCGCGGCGTGCTGGTGCCCGGCCGGCCCGGGCTCGTCGAGGGGGAGGAGAAGGCGGCGCTGGCCGCGGTCACCAACCCGCGCCGGGTGCACGGTGATCTGAGTGCCGCGCTGGCCGGCGCCGACGTGTTCGTCGGCCTGTCCGGCGCCCGGCTGCCGGCCGAGCTGCTGGGCGCGCTGGCCCCGGGCGGGATGGTGTTCGCGCTGTCCAACCCCGACCCGGAGGTGCACCCCGAGGTGGCCGCGCACTACGCGGACATCGTGGCCACCGGCCGCAGCGACTTCCCGAACCAGATCAACAACGTGCTGGCCTTTCCCGGTGTGTTCCGCGGGGCGCTGGACGCCGGCGCGCGGCGGATCACCGAGGCGATGAAGTTGGCCGCCGCCGAGGCGATCTTCGAGGTGGCCCGGGACGACCTGGCCGCCGATCGCATCGTGCCGAGCCCGTTCGACGCCCGGGTGGCGCCCGCGGTCGCGGCCGCGGTGGCCGTCGCACACCGCTCGAGCTGACCGGCGCGGCGGTTCGCCGCCCGCCGGGAGCGGTCGGGCCGTCGATCCGACGCCGCGTCGGAAGCCGGACACGATCCGTAGTTCCCCCACATGGGTTGGTGTAGGCCGAACGGGCGGATCGCGGACCGCACCCTGTCGTTGATCCAGGGGAAGGAGTACACCGCCGGCCGGGGGAGACACCGTGACAGAGCTGCGCCACCGCCTCGACGGAGGCCTGGTCGGTGACATCCCCGATGATCTCGCGCCCGCCGGGGTCGACCGGGATGAGCTGCTGCGATCGCGTCGACTGGTCTTCGGTGAGCCACCTTCGGCTGGATCCGACGAGCTGACCGAGTGGATGGCGAAGGCGATGACCGACGCTGCGCCGGACGAAGATGACGACGCCCTCGACAACAGGCGCGCCAGCGCTCCGCTTTTCGGCCACTGGTCGGATCCCGCGGAGCGCAACGCCGCCGAGGACACCGACAGTTACCGGGTAACCTCGCTGCGTGCGGACGGAACGACGCACGTCCGGGGGGACCACGACGATGAATCCGAGCCGGCAACCGACCCCATCGGTCTGCCGGTGCAGCATCCGGACCGCTCCGAGCCGCATCACGGTGACGTCGCACCACGCGACGCCACCGAAGTACTCGGCGAGCCGGATCCACCGGCCGCCGCTCCGGCCGACGGGGGCACCCCGATGTTGCCCGCTCTGTACGACCCCGCCTTCGGCAGTCCGGTGACGCGCCCGGCGGGCCAGGTCCCGACGATGGCGCGGGACGAGCCGCCGATGGAGCTGCCCGCCGAGCCGACGCTGGTCCTGGACGCCGACGACCGGATCCTGCTGGCCAACCCGGCGGGGCTGCGGCTGGCCGGGCTGGACCCCGACCCCTGCGCCGGCGACGCCGACGTGTTGACCGGGGTGCCGTTCGCGCAGCTCGTGACCGGTCCCGACGACGCCGCCCGGCTGCTGCAGCCGGACGGCGGCCGGTTGTCGGTGCAGGTGGTCCGGTGGAGCCTGCCGGCGAGCCGGCAGACCGTGGTGCTGTTGCTCGAGCGCGAGCGTCCGGCCGCGGCCCCGCACTCCGAGGTGGACGCGCGCTGGATCGCCGAGCTGGAGCGGATGCTGCGCCTGGGACGCTGGAGCTACGAGCTGGACAGCGGCCGGCTGCACCGCACCGACAGCCTCGAACAGCTGTACCGCTCGGTCGGGGTCGACCCGCAGGGCCCGGTGGTCGAGCACGAGCAGATCGGCCTGCTGCGCCAGGCGCTGAACCACGTCGACGGCCCGCGCCGGCACCACATGGAGCTGCCGCTGTCCGGGGCGGGCACGCTGAGCTGCCAGGCCGAGGTGGAGTTCGACGCCGACGGCGACCCGGTGCGGATCGTCGGCGTCGTGCGGGACCTGAATTCCGACCCGGTGCCCGCGGCCGGGCTCGGACTGTCCGGGCAGCGCTTCGCCGACCTGATGGCCATGGTGCCCGGCGGGGTCGCGCTGATCGATCCGACCGGGCGGATCGTGGACGCCAACCCCGGGCTGTGCGCGCTGCTGGACGTCTCGCTCGAGGAGCTGCGCGGGGCGTCGGCCGCGCTGCTCGGCTCCGACTCCGCCACCCCCTACCCGGATGCGCTGGGCCCGATCGACAGCGGGCCGGTGGCGCTGCCGGAGTGGCTGCGGCCGGTGCCGATCGGCGCCCGGCACGGTTACCGGGTCGGTGACGTGGCGTTGCGCCGCCGCGACGGCACCCCGGTCTGGTGCGAGCTGGCGGTGTCGGCCACCGCGGTCGACGACGGCGGCTGGCTCTGGCTGGTGCTCTGCACCGACGTCTCCGAGCGGCGCCGGGCGGCCGAGCTGCTGCGCAGCGCGGGCACCGTCGACGAGCTGACCCGGCTGCCGAACCGGGCGGCCATCGTGGTCCTGGTCGACAAGATGCTCGCCGGGCCGGCCCGCGACCGGGTGGCCGTGGTCTGCGGCGACATCGACGACTTCCAGCGGGTGAACTCCTCGCTGGGCCACGAGGCCGGCGACGACCTGCTGGTGATGCTGGCCGGGCGGCTGCAGCGGGACCTGCCGGTGGGCTGCACCGCGGCCCGGCTGTCCGGTGACGAGTTCATGGTCATCTGCTCCGACCACGCCGAGGTCGGCGGGCCGGACGTGCTCGCCCGCACCGTGGCCGACCTGCTCTCGAGCACCCTGAACGTGGCCGGCCGGCCGGTGCAGCTCACCGCGTCCGTCGGGGTGGCCACCCCCACCGCCCGGGGTGAGGTGCGGGCCGCGGACCTGCTGCGCTTCGCCGAGGCGGCCATGCACGACGCGAAGCGGCGGCAGTCCCGCGGCGGCATCGGGATGGCCACCGACGGCATGGTCAACTCCGCGCTGCACGCCCTGGAGCTGGAGGCGGAGCTGCGCGCCGCGATCGCCACCGGCGGCCTGATCCTGGAGTACCAACCGGTGGTGGGCCCGGACGGCACCGTGCTGTCCGCGGAGGCCCTGGTCCGTTGGCCGCATCCGATGCGCGGGCTGATCCCGCCCTCGGAGTTCCTGCCGGTGGCCCAGCGCAGCGGGCTGCTGCGGGAGCTGGACCTGTGGGTGCTGCGCACCGCGACCCGGGAGGCCGCGAGCTGGCCGGAGCACCAGGGCCGGCGGCCGTCCATCGCGGTGAACCTGGCCGGGCTGCTGCCCGCCGACATCGACTTCCTGCCGATCATCAACGACATCGTCCTGGCCAGCGGGCTGGCCTTCGAGCGGTTGGTGCTGGAGCTGGTGGAGACCAGCCTGGTCGCGCTGCCCCCGCACGCCCGGGCGGCGATGGCCCAGCTGGTGGCGCGCGGGGTCCGGTTCGCGGTCGACGACTTCGGCACCGGCTACTCGTCGCTGGGCCGGCTCAAGGAGCTGCCGGCGCAGACGGTGAAGGTCGACCGGGCGTTCGTCACCGACATCGCCGACGACCCGGTCGACTTCGCGGTGGCCAGGGCGGTGGTGGACATGGCCAGGGCGATGGGCCGCAGCACCGTGGCCGAGGGCGTGGAGACGGCCGAGCAGTTCCACCGGCTGCGCAGCATCGGCGTCGACGCCTACCAGGGCTGGCTGTTCGCCAAGGCGCTGCCGCCGGCCGAGCTGCGGCAGCTGCTGCCCGGCGATCGCATGTCCACGCCGGAGAACGTCCGCGCCGGTCTCTAACCGATCACGCCCGTTCGCCCTTGTCGGTGTATCCGGCTAGCCTCGCAACGAGCGGCGACCGGCAAGGGGTCGTCGGTGAACACGAAAGGTCCCTCGGATGATCGAGTTCCGGGGCGTGACCAAGCGCTTCCCCGACGGCACCGTGGCGGTTGACGAGCTGGACCTCACGGTGGACGACGGGAAGATCACGGTCTTCGTCGGTCCGTCCGGTTGTGGCAAGACCACGTCGTTGCGCATGGTGAACCGCATGATCGAGCCCACCGCGGGCACGATCACGGTGAACGGCCAGGACATCATGTCGGTCGATGCCCCCGAACTGCGCCGGGGCATCGGCTACGTGATCCAGCACGCCGGTCTGTTCCCGCACCGGACCATTCTGGACAACATCGCGACGGTGCCGCTGCTGCTGGGCTGGAACAAGGCCAAGGCCCGGGCCCGTGCTGCGGAGCTGATGGAGATCGTCGGCCTGGCCCGGGAGATGGGTGGGCGGTATCCGGCCCAGCTGTCGGGTGGCCAGCAGCAGCGGGTCGGGGTGGCCAGGGCGCTGGCCGCGGACCCGCCGATCCTGCTGATGGACGAGCCGTTCAGCGCGGTCGACCCGGTGGTCAGGGAGAGCCTGCAGGACGAGCTGCTGCGGCTGCAGTCCGAGCTGGGCAAGACGATCGTGTTCGTCACCCACGACATCGACGAGGCGGTCAAGCTGGGCGACAAGGTCGCGGTGCTGCGGGTGGGCGGCAAGCTCGCCCAGTACGCCGAGCCGGGGGAGCTGCTGGCCCGCCCGGTCGACGACTTCGTGGACGGCTTCGTCGGGCGCGACCGCGGCTACCGCGGGTTGGGCTTCCTGTCCTCGGACGCGATCCCGGTGGGCGAGCTGCGCACGGTCGCGGTCGGCGAGCCGGTGCCGGGCGATGGGGAGTGGGTCCTGGTCGTGGACGGCGAGGGCCGGCCGCAGGGCTGGCTCAGCCCGACCGACACCAACCCGGAGCAGCGCAACGGGTCGGTGGTCGGCCACGAACACCTGATCCCCGGCGGCTCGCTCTACGACCCGACCTCCGGATCGCTGCGCAGCGCACTGGACGCCGCGCTGTCGTCCCCGTCGGGCACCGGGGTGGCCGTCGACGCCGAGGGCCGGGTGACCGGCGCGGTGAGCGCCGATGACGTGCTGCGGGTGCTGGACGACGCCCGCCGCGACGGCGACGACACGGCCGCGGCCTGAGGGGTACGACCGTCGTGGTCTGGGACTGGATCCCGCGCAACAGTGACCTCATCATCGGGCTGCTCGGCGAGCACCTGGTGCTGTCGCTGATCCCGGTGCTGGTCGGGCTGGTGCTGGCGGTGCCGTTGGGCTGGCTGGCCAACCGCAGCCCGGTGGCCAGGGCCGTGCTCATCCCGTCCGCCGGCCTGCTGTACACCATCCCGTCGCTGGCCCTGTTCATCGTGCTGCCCGGCATCCTCGGCACCCAGATCCTGGATCCGCTCAACGTGATCGTGGCGCTGACCGTCTACACGGTGGCGCTGCTGGTCCGCTCGATCGCCGACGCGCTGGCCGCCGTGCCGGGGATGGTGGTCGCCGCGGCCACCGCGATGGGCTTCCGGCCGGCACGCCGGTTCATGGAGGTGGAGCTGCCGCTGTCGGTGCCGGTGCTGATCGCCGGGTTGCGGGTGGCCACCGTGTCCAACATCAGCCTGGTCAGCGTGGGCGCGCTGATCGGTGTCGGGGGGCTAGGCGAGCTGTTCACCGACGGCTACCAGCGCAACTTCCCGACCGAGATCCTCACCGGGGTGCTGCTGACCGTGCTGCTGGCGCTGGCCGCGGACGCGGTGCTGCTGGGCATCGGGCGGCTGGTCACCCCGTGGGAGCGGACCGGAGCGAGGACCGGGCGATGAACCTGATCAGCTCCATCGCGGCGTGGCTGACCGACCCGGCGCACTGGTCGGGCACCGCCGGGATCCCGGTGCGGCTGGCCGAGCACCTCTACTACTCGGGGGTCGCGCTGCTGGTCGCGGTGGTGATCGCGCTGCCGGTGGGCGTGCTGATCGGGCACAGCGGCCGCGGCGGCTTCCTGATCGTCGGTCTGGCCAACGGGCTGCGCTCGCTGCCCGAGCTGGGCCTGCTCACGCTGCTGGTGCTGGCCATGGGCATCGGGCTGGTCCCGGTGACCATCGCGCTGGCCGTGCTGGCCATCCCGCCGCTGCTGGCCGGCACCTACTCCGGGGTGCGCAACGTCGACCGGTCGGTGGTCGATGCCGCACGCGGGGTGGGGATGCGCGAATCGCAGGTGCTGCTGCAGGTCGAGCTGCCGAACGCGCTGCCGCTGATCCTGGGCGGGCTGCGGGCGGCCGCGCTGCAGGTGATCGCCACCGCGGCGGTGGCCGCGTACGTCAGCTTCGGGGGCCTGGGCCGGCTGCTCATCGACGGCCTGCGCACCCGGGACTACCCGCAGATGGCCGCCGGTGCCGTGCTGGTGGCCGTGCTCGCCCTGGCCGTGGAGGCCGTGCTGGCGCTCGTGCAGCGCCAGGTGGTCTCGCCCGGCCTGCGCGCCCGTGGTGGCGCGCGCCGTTCCCCGACCGCCGACCTGCCCCGCGTCGACCCCGACGGCGGCGCCTCGGCACCTCCCACGAACACTTCGACCACGAACCCCGAACTCGCTGGAGCGAAACGATGAAGCGCACCCGCACCCTCTTCGCCGGACTCGGCGCCGGCCTCCTGTTGCTGCTGTCCGCATGCGGCGGCGGGGGCGGCGGCGATCCGTTGGCCTCCGGCGGCTCGGCCCCGGCCGCGTCGGACACCATCCGGGTCGGCTCCGCGGACTTCCCGGAGAACCGGCTGCTCGCCGAGATCTACTCGCAGGCCCTGGAGAAGGCCGGTGCCAAGGTCGAGCGCAACTTCGGCATCGGCAGCCGCGAGGTGTACTTCCCCGGCCTGACCGACGGCTCGATCGACCTGGTGCCCGACTACACCGGCGTGCTGCTGCAGTTCATCGACAAGGCGGCCGCCGAGACCGAGTCCCAGGCGGTGTACACCGCGCTGCAGGGCAAGGTGCCCGAGCCGCTGACGGTGCTGGACCAGTCGGCCGCGGAGAACAAGGACGCGGTCGTGGTCACCGCGGCCACCGCCCAGCAGTACGGCACCTCGCTGGAGAACTACGGCCCGGCCTGCGGCCAGCTGGTCTTCGGCGGCCCGTCGGAGTTCCAGACCCGCCCGGACGGCCTGCCCGGCATCGCCGAGACCTACGGCTGCACGTTCAAGGAGTTCAAGGCGCTGGACACCGGTGGCCCGCTGACCGTGACCGCGCTGAAGGACGGCACGGTGCAGGCGGCCGACCTGTTCACCACGGACCCGACCATCGAGGACGAGGGCTTCGTGGTGCTCGAGGACCCGAAGAGCAACTTCGCCGCGCAGAACGTGGTGCCCCTGATCAACAAGGCGAAGGCCACTCCCGAGGTGAGCGCCGCGTTGAACGCGGTGTCGGCCAAGCTCACCACCGACGGTCTGATCGACCTGAACCGCCAGCTCAACTCCCCCGACAAGCCGGACGTGGCGTCGGTGGCCAAGGAGTGGCTCGCCTCCAACGACCTGTGACCCGGAGGACCAGTTGATGGCGGACGCACCGCTGGGCGCCGTGGCGTCGCTGCACCGGTACCCGGTCAAGTCGATGCTCGGCGAGGATCTCGACGAGGCCGTGCTGACCGTCGGCGGGGTCGAGGGCGATCGTGCGCTGGCCGTGCTGGACACCGGGACCGGCGTGGTGGCCACGGCCAAGCACCCGCGGCTGTGGCGGGAGCTGTTGCGGCTGCGCGCCCGCCGGGACGGCGCCGCCGTACTGATCACGCTGCCCGACGGCCGGGCGGTCGACACGGCCGACGCCGGCGCGCACGACGTGCTGTCCGCGCTGCTCGGTCGCCCGGTACGGCTGGCCGGGGTACGCCCGGCCGGGGCGATCGTGGAACGGCCGGCTCCGGAGGACGTGTTGGAGCACGGGGTGACCGCAGAGGTTCCGTTCGAGACGCTGGAGATCGCGCAGGGCACGCCGGGCGGATCGTTCGTCGACTACGCCTCGGTGCACCTGATCACCACCGCTACCCTGGACCGGATCGGCGCCGAGGCGCTGCGCTACCGGCCGAACATCGTGATCTCCTCCGCGGGCCGGCCCTTCGCCGAGAACGGTTGGCTGGAGCGGGAGCTGACCATCGGCGCGGTGCGGCTGCGGGTCACGCTGCCCACCCCGCGCTGCTCGGTGCCCACCCTGGTGCACGGCGAGCTGCCGCGGGCCCCGCATGCGCTGCGGGTGCCGCTCGAGCACAACCGGGTCGAGGTGCCCGGCTTCGGGGTGCTGCCGTGCGTCGGGGTGTACGCCGAGGTGGTCACGCCCGGCCGGATCCGGCCGGGAGACCCGGCGGTGCTGGCCGGTTGACCGCACCGGTCAGCCGTTGGTGGCGGCCGGACCGCGGCTCTCGATCAGGCTGGCCGCGAGGTAGCGGTGCGGGCCGCGGGGGAGCGCGCTGAGGATGTGGGCGCGGTGCTCGTACAGCAGCGCCGGCGGCAGGCAGAGCGCGGCCAGGCAGGCCAGCGCGGGCGCGCCGGAGCGGACCAGCCGGGAGGTCAGCAGCGCGAAGTCGTAGCGGGCGTGGTCGGTGCGGTAGCGGTGTCGCCACAGCTCGACGGCCTCGGTGAGGAAGTCCGACAGCTGCTGCGTCAGCGGCGCCTCGACCAGCAGCGTCGACAGCGCGTCCAGCACGTCGCCGACGTCGCCGCCGGGCAGTGCGGCCGTGATCGCGAGGATGTCCTCGAGCACCCCGGTCGACCACTGCGGGTTCCCGGTCTCGACGGCCACCCGCAGCAGCATCAGCCGGGCCACCGTCATCCGCAGGTGCCGCGGCAGCGGCGCGGAGGCGGACGCGGTCGGGGTGTCGGACCGCGCGTTGACGAAGCCGAGGAAGGACAGTGCGGGGGCGAGCGCGGTGCGCAGCTCGTGCGGGAGCAGGTCGCAGGCCCGGCAGGTGGCCAGGCTGGGTTGCCGGGAGCCGCGCAGGTCGTGCTCGACCTGCGCCAGCAGCTCGTCGACACCGGTCATGAGCGGGTCCCCGTTCCCGCCGTGCGGGAGCCTGCATGCTCCTGGAGCACGGCCCAATCCCCCCGATCGTCACCGGCTGGCCGCCGACATTATCGCTGCTCACGGTCCGTTCGCCACGCGGGAGTCGACTCCGGGCAACATCAGGATCGGGTCGGGGCCATCCCCGATGCCGGGCGGGTAGCGAGTTCCTAGCGTCCTCGGCATGGAGACACCGCTGTCCCCCGTCACCGACCGCCGCCGGTGGCCGCTGCGCGCGCTGCGGGCCGTGCTCGTCGTGCACCTGCTGGTGGTGCTCGGGCAGCCGCTCACCGCCGGCCGGTACCTCACCGGGGACGTCGACGCCATCGCCTGGCATGCCACCACCGGATCACTGCTGGCCGCGGTCGGGCTGGCGCTGGTCGCCGCCGCGCTGGTCCACGTGGTGGCCGGGCGCGGGCGCTGGGAGGTGCTGCCGGCCGCGGTCGGGGTCTTCCTGGCCGACGGGGTGCAGATCGACCAGGGCTTCGAGCGCGCGCTGCAGGTCCACGTCCCGCTCGGGGTGGGCATCGCCGTCGCGTCCGTGCTGTTCGCGGCCTGGGCATGGACGCCGGCCGCCGGGCGGACCCGATGAGCGAGCGTGCGAGCGAATCAGTGTCACAGCGCCTGCGCGAAGCGCCGACCGAGCGCAGCGAGGGAGTGCGATGAGCGAGCGTGCGAGCGAATCAGTGTCACAGCGCCCTGGCGCAGCACCGCCCTCGCGCGGCGGGAGCGTGTCGCGCCGTGGGTTCCTCGGGCTGCTCGGCTGCGCCGCGGGCGCGGCCCTGGCCGGCTGCGGCTCCGGCCCGGGGACCGGGCAGACCGGCGAGCAGCTGCGCAGCGGGGTGCCGCTGCCCGCACCGTTCCGGGTGCCGCTGCCGGTGCCGCCGGTGGCCCGTCCGATCGGTCGGGACGCCGCCGGGGCCGAGTTGTACATCGTGACCCAGCGGGTCGCGCAGGTGGAGATCCTGCCCGGCGTGCGCACGCCCATCCTGGGCTACGACGGGATCTTCCCCGGGCCCACGATCGAGGCCCGGCGCGACCGGCCGATCGTGGTCCGGCACCGCAACGAGCTGCCGGTGCCGACCGTGGTGCACCTGCACGGCGGGCACACCGCGCCCGAGCACGACGGTTGGCCGACGGACCTGGTGTTGCCGCTCGGGAACACCGCGGGCTGGACCGGACACCGGATGGTCGGGGACGTGGTGGCGGGGGAGCGCGCCTATCACTACCCGGGCCGGCAGCGCGCCGCCACGCTCTGGTACCACGACCACCGGATGGACTTCACCGGGCCGGCCATGTACCGCGGGCTGGTCGGCTTCCACCTGGTCCGCGACGATGTCGAGGACGCGCTCCCGCTGCCCCGGGAGGATCGCGAGCTGCCGCTGCTGATCTGCGACCGCGCCTTCGCGGCCGACGGCTCGTTCGCCTATCCGGGCCTGGACCAGGGCATGCGGGTGCTGCCTGGGGTGGCGGCGGACTGGATGGAGGGCGTGCTCGGCGACGTGCTGCTGGTCAACGGGGCGCCGTGGCCGGTGCACGACGTGGACGCCGCCCGCTACCGGCTGCGGCTGCTCAACGCGGCGAACGCCCGGCGCTTCCGGCTGGCGCTGCGGGTGCCAGGCGCGGCGGACCTGCCGCTGGTCCAGATCGGGTCCGACGGCGGCCTGCTCGCCGCGCCGGTGACGCACGCGGCGATCGAGATCGCGCCGGGCGAGCGGTTCGACGTGGTCGTCGACTTCTCGGTGCTGCCGGTGGGCACCGAGGTGACCATGGCCAACGCGCTGGGCAGCGGGCGGCTCGGCGAGGTGATGCGGTTCCGGGTGGTGCGCGCCGGCCGGGACGACAGCCGGGTCCCGGAGCGGCTCGCGGAGCTGCCGCCGCTGGTCCCGGCGCCCGATGCCCCCGTGCGCACGTTCCGGTTCTCCCGCGGCGACGTCGGGGACCAGGTCGGCTGGACGATCAACGGCCGGCGCTTCGACCCGGACGTTGCGCTGGCCGAGATCCCGCTGGGCCGCACCGAGACCTGGCGGTTCGTCACCGATGTGCACCATCCCGTGCACGTGCACCTCGACCCGTTCCAGGTGCTGCGCCGGGGCAGCGGCGGGCCGGGGCCGCTGGACGGCGGGTGGAAGGACACCGTCGATCTGCGGCCGGCCGAGGTGGTGGACGTCGCGGTCCGCTTCGCCGACCACCCCGGGCGGTTCGTGCTGCACTGCCACAACCTCGAGCACGAGGACATGGCCATGATGGCCACGGTGCGCACGGTGTGACGGCACGGGCGGTACGGGGCGCGGGTGGGCGACTCGTGAACGCGGAACGCTCGGTGGCCACTGCGGGCCGCGCAGCCCAGGTCGCAGCGGTGATGACCGGGAGAGTGTCGGTAGCGCCGGCTAGCATCGAACCCATGTTCGACAGATTCCTCAGGCGTGGCGGCCCGCAGCACGCCCATCGGTCGCCGTACCCTGCGCGGATGCCCCTCTCCGCGCACGACGTGGCCGCTGTGCTTCGTCAGCGGCGGCCGGGCCTGCCGACGAAGAAGCTGCACAAACTTCTCTACTACTGCCAGGGGCACCACCTGGCGGCGTTCGGGACGCCGCTGTTCACCGAGCGGATCTCGGCCTGGGACATGGGCCCCGTTGTGGGTCAGCTGTGGAATGCGGAGAGGTCGGCCGAGCCGGGCGGGACGCACCGCGAGCTCAGCGAGGCCGAGCTCAACACCGTGGGCTACGTCATGAGCCGGTACGGCGCTCTGACCGGACGGGACCTGGAAAATCTCACGCACAGCGAGCAGCCGTGGCTGCTGGCGAATGCCGGTCGACAGCCACACCAGAGCGTGCCCATCGACATCGAATGGCTCCGGCAGTATTTCAGCTCGGAGGCCGTTGCCGGCGACGATGACGACATCGTGCTCGACGCCGCTGAGGTCGCCGAATGGTTGGCCGATGCGGCGGAGCGACTCACCGAGCCGGCTGCCGCCGACGATCCGGTGGTGCTGACGCAGCGGCTGGAGCAGCTGCGCCATACGGCGCGGTGATCCGACGATCACCTCCGTGGCAGCTGCGGCGGTTCACGGAGGAGCTCGACTCCTGGAGCGAGCGCGAGTTGCCGGCTGATGATCTACTGCTGGTGATCCTCCCATGGATCTTGTCGCGCATCGACGATCCGTATGTCGGCGTCCGCCGAGAGGCCGGGTTCGAGAACCTCTGGTTCGGTGCGGTGCCAGGCACGGATGATGGCGTAGGTCGGGTGGTCTGCTGCTCCTACTGGATCTTCGACGCGCAACGTACCGTCCGATGCAACAGCTTCTGCACTCTCCACCTGCCGCTGTAGTCGATCACACCCAGCTGCCAGCCGCGGGCACGATCGACTCCCCGTAGGCCGCCACGGTGGCCTCCTTCGCGTCGTGCATGGCGTAGACGGCGAACTGGTGCACGCCCAGCTCGCGCAGCTCCGCCAGCCGGTCCAGGTGCGCGGCCGGTGGGCCGAGCAGGCAGAACCGGTCGATCACGTCGTCGGGCACGAAGTCGGTGCTCGGGTTGCCGGCGCGGCCGTGGTGGGAGTAGTCGTACCCGGCCCGGGCCTTGATGTAGCCGGTCAGCTCGGCCGGCACCGCCGCGGAGCTCTCCCCGTAGCGGGTCACCAGGTCGGCGACGTGGTTGCCGACCATCCCGCCGAACCAGCGGCACTGGTCGCGGGCGTGGCCGAGGTCGTCGCCGACGTAGGCCGGGGCGGCCACGCAGATGGTGATCGTCGCCGGGTCCCGGCCGGCCGCCTCGGCCGCGGCCCGCACCGTCTTGACCGTCCACTCCACCAGGTACGGGTCGGCCAGCTGCAGGATGAACCCGTCGGCCACCCGCCCGACCAGGTCCAGCGCCTTGGGGCCGTAGCCGGCCATCCACACCGGCAGCGACGCACCCGCCGGCACCCACGGGATCTGGACCCGGGTGTCGCCCAGCTGCACCGCCCGGCCCTCGGCCAGCTCCCGGATGACGTGGATGGACTCCTCGAGCCGGGCCAGCGTGGTCGGTGGCCGGCCCTGCACCCGCATGGCCGAGTCGCCGCGGCCGATCCCGCAGATGGTGCGGTTGCCGAACATGTCGTTCAGCGTGGCGTGCAGCGAGGCGATGACCGTCCAGTCCCGGGTTCCGGGGTTGGTGACCATCGGGCCGACGATCATCCGCGAGGTGCGCTCCAGGATCCGCGGGTAGATCACGTACGGCTCCTGCCAGAGCACGTGCGAGTCGAACGTCCAGCCGTGGCTGAAGCCCAGCTCCTCCGCGCGCACCATCAGGTCGACCAGCGCCGACGCCGGCGGATCCGACTGCAGCACCAACCCGATGTCCATCAGCGCTCCCGGAGTCTGCGGCGACGTCGCACATCGAACTGCGGTGTCGCACAGGCCACGCGGTGTGCGACGCGATAAACCGGTGTGCGACGTCGAGCGAACGGGCCGTTCATCGCAGGTACTGGCACGTGTCGCGGCGCAGGTACTGCCCGTGGCCCGGCGCGCCGAGGTACTCGCCACCTTTGATGATCACCCGGCCGCGGGAGAGCACGGTGTCCACCCTGCCGGTGATCTCCCGGCCCTCGTAGCAGGAGTAGTCCACGGCCATGTGGTGCGTGCTCGCGGACAGCGTCTGCTTCGCCTGCGGGTCGTAGATCACCACGTCGGCGTCGGAGCCGGGCGCGATGGTGCCCTTGCGCGGGTAGAGCCCGAACATCCGGGCCGGGGTGGCGCAGGCCAGCTCGATCCAGCGCCGCCGCGAGATGTGCCCGTCGACCACGCCGGAGTGCAGCAGGTCCATCCGGGTCTCCACGCCGGGCAGCCCGTTCGGGATCTTGGAGAAGTCGCCGATGCCCATCTCCTTCTGGCCGGTGAAGCAGAACGGGCAGTGGTCGGTGGACACCACCGACAGGTCGCCGGTGCGCAGCCCGCGCCAGAGGTTGGCCTGGTGCTCGGCCGGGCGCAGCGGGGTGGAGCAGACGTACTTGGCCCCCTCGAAGTCGGGCCGGGCCAGGTCGTCGGTGGACAGGAACAGGTACTGCGGGCAGGTCTCGGCGAACGCGTTGAACCCGGTCGCCCGGGCCGCGCTGACCTCGGCCAGCGCCTCGGTCGCCGAGAGGTGCACGATGTAGACCGGTGCCCCGGCGACCTGGGCCAGCTTGATCGCCCGGTGGGTGGCCTCGGCCTCCAGCAGCGCGTGCCGGACCACGCCGTGGTAGCGCGGGTCGGTCTGGCCGCGGGCCAGCGCCTGCTCGATCAGCACGTCGATGGCGATGCCGTTCTCGGCGTGCATCATCGTCAACGCACCGGTCTCGGCGCCCTTCTGCAGCGCGCGCAGGATCTTGCCGTCGTCGCTGTAGAACACGCCCGGGTAGGCCATGAACATCTTGAAGCTGGTGACGCCCTCGCCGATCAGGCCCTCGGTCTCCTTGAGCGAGTTCTCGTTGACGTCGGCCAGGATCATGTGGAAGCCGTAGTCGATGGCGCACCGGCCCTCGGCCTTGGCGTGCCAGGCGTCCAGCCCCTCGCGCAGGGTGCCGCCGACGGACTGGATGGCGAAGTCGATGATCGTGGTGGTGCCACCCCAGGCCGCGGCCCGGGTGCCGGTCTCGAAGGTGTCCGCGGCGAAGGTGCCGCCGAAGGGCATCTCCATGTGGGTGTGCGCGTCGACGCCGCCGGGCAGCACGTACCGCCCGGTCGCGTCGATCTCGGTGTCGCCGTGCCAGCCCCGGGCGACCGGCGAGCCGGTGGCGGCCAGCGCCACCACCCGCTCGCCGTCGATCAGCACGTCCGCGGGCGTCTCGTCGGCGGCCGTGATGACCAGGCCGTTGCGGATGACGGTGGTGGTCACGGGGTCACCTCGGAGAGGGACGTGGTGAGCGCCGCCAGGCCTTCGGCGGCCTCGTCGGCGGTCAGGGAGAGCGGCGGGGAGATGCGCAGCACGTTGCCGTGCAGGCCGCCTTTGCCGACCAGCAGCCCGTGTCGCTTGCACGCCTCCAGCACGGCGTTGGCCAGCTCGGGCGCCGGGTCGCCGGGCGAACCGGTCTCCGGGCGGACCAGCTCCACGCCGATCATCAGCCCCTTGCCGCGCACGTCGCCGACGATCGGGCAGCCCAGCTCGCGCAGCCCGGCCAGCAGCGTCGGGCCGTGCCGGGCCGCGTTGGCCTGCAGGTCGTGCTCCAGCAGGTGGCGGAGGTTGGCCAGCGCCCCGGCGCTGGTCAGCGGTGAGCCACCGAAGGTGGAGATCGAGTTGGCCTGCAACGTGTCCATGACGGCCGCCGGCGCGATGACGCCGCCCATGGACAGCCCGTTCCCGACCCCCTTGGCGAAGGTCACGATGTCCGGGGTGGCCTCGGACGCCTGCCAGCCCCAGAAGTGCTCGCCGGTGCGGCCCCAGCCGCTCTGCACCTCGTCGGAGATCCACAGTATGCCGCGCTCGCGCAGCACCTCGGCGAACGCGCCGAGCAGCCCGTCCGGTCCGGAGGTGAAGCCGCCGACGCCCTGGATCGGCTCGGCGATGAAGGCCGCGACGTCGCCGCCGGACTGGTCGAGCACGTCGCGCAGGTCGGCCACGCAGGCCGCGATGTACTCGCCGTCGGACAGACCCGCGTACGGCGAGCGGTACTGCTGGCCGCCGTGCACGTAGTAGGTCTGGAACGGCGACAGCGAGGTCGGCGACCACGAGCGGTTCCCGGTGATGGCGATCGTGGAGAACGAGCGGCCGTGGTAGCTGTTGCGCAGCGCCAGGATCTGGTTCGACCGGCGCAGCGACGAGGCCAGCAGCAGCGCGGCGTCGTTGGCCTCGGTCCCGCTGGTGGTCAGGAAGACCTTGGCGTCCGGGATGTCGGAGACCGAGGCGATGAGCTCGGCCAGCTCCACCATCGGCCGGTTCAGGTACAGCGTGGAGCTGTGGATGATCTTGCCGGCCTGCTCGGCGACGGCCTTGGTGACCTCGGGCAGGGCGTGCGCGGTCATTGTGGTCAGGATGCCGCCGAAGAAGTCGAGATAGCGGTTGCCGTCGCCGTCCCAGACGTAGCGGCCCTCGCCGCGCTCGATCTCGATCGGCTCGGAGTAGTAGACGGCCATCCAGGACGGAAGCACCGCGCGGGTGCGGGACAGCAGGTCGCCGGTGGTCATGATGTCGCCTCCGCGAGAGGAAGTGCGTCGGCGTTGCCGGGGCCGCTCATGGCTGCACCAGCGGCCCGTAGGCATCCGGACGGCGGTCCCGGTAGAACGCCCACTGTTGCCGCACCTCGTCGATCAGGCCCATGTCCAGGTCGCGCACCAGCAGCTCCTCGTCCGTGCTCGAGGCCACGTCGCCGACGAACTGCCCGCGCGGGTCGACGAAGTAGCTGGTCCCGTAGAAGTCGTTGTCGCCGTACTCCTCCACGCCGACCCGGTTGATCGCGGCCACGAAGTACTCGTTGGCCACCGCCGCGGCCGGCTGCTCGAGCTTCCACAGGTACGACGAGAGGCTGCGGCTGGTCGCGCTCGGGTTGAACACGATCTGCGCACCGGCCAGCCCCAGTGCCCGCCAGCCCTCCGGGAAGTGGCGGTCGTAGCAGATGTAGACGCCGACCGGGCCGACCGCGGTGTCGAACACCGGCCAGCCCAGGTTGCCCGGCCGGAAGTAGTACTTCTCCCAGAAGCCCGTGACCTGCGGGATGTGGTGCTTGCGGTACTTGCCCAGCACGGTGCCGTCGGCGTCGATCACCGCGGCCGTGTTGAAGTAGTTGCCGGCCGACTCGACCTCGAAGACGGGCACTACCAGCACCATTCCCGTCTCCCGGGCCAGTGCCTGCATGCGCTGCACGGTCGGTCCGTCGGGCACCGGCTCGGCCCAGCGGTAATGCTCGGCCTCCTGCACCTGGCAGAAGTACGGCGCGTTGAAGACCTCCTGGAAACCCATGATCTGCGCGCCCTGCTCCGCCGCGGACCGCGCGTAGGACTCGTGCACCTCGATCATGGATTCGGTGTCGCCCGTCCACTTCGCCTGCACGATCGCGGCGCGGACCACCCGGGACTCACCAGCCATGCCGACCTCCGTACTGCCGAGAAGCGTGTGCCACCACAAGGGGGAAAGGAGTCACCTTCGAACGCGGGCCCGGCTCGCGCAAGCCCCCGAGCGGGAGTACCTCCGCTCGTCACCCGGTGGTAGCGATCATGACTACCCCTGGACCGTATAGAACCCGCGACCGGATCGTGACATCGTGCGTGCCGGACACCGAACCGCCGCCGGGAGGACGCGCATGGTCTGGGTGCACGGCATGCTCGCCGCGCTCTGCCTGGCGGTCGGTGCGCTGCACGTGGTGCGGGCCGTGCTGCGCCGCCGCGAGATCGCACTGGAGCTGTCGTACGCCGCGATGGGCGTGGGCATGGCCGACATGCTCGCGCCGGTGGCGCTGCCGGGAGCGGCACCGCTGTGGGTCACGGTGTTCCTGCTGTGCGGCGGCTGGTTCGGGGCGCTGCTGCTGCGGGCCCGGTCGCCGCGCCTGCTGGGCGGTGAGGCGCTGCACCTGGTGGTGGGCAGCGCGGCGATGCTGTTCATGCTCTGGTCCGGCCATGGCGACACGGGTGCCACCGGCGCCGGTGGGCATGCGGCGCACGCCGGCAGCCCGGCCACGGTGGTCGGCCTCGGCTCCGCGGTCGCGCTGGTGCTGGGCGCCTACTTCGTGCTGCACACGCTGCGCTGCACCGACCGGCTGCGCGCGGCGCGCTCCGGTCAGGCTCCCGATCGGCCGCCCGCCGCGCCGGAGGGCGATCGGCCGCTCGGGACGGCCGGCGGCACCGTGCTGGCGCTGCGGGCCCCGGCGGCGGTGTGCACGTCGTCCTCGGCGGCGCTGGCGCACCTGGTGATGACGGTTGCGATGGCCGTCTCGCTGGTCGCGATGATCTGAACCGGCCACCCCAGCGTTTGCCGGGCGCCGGGAGTGGCAACTCGATCGTGGGCACTGCGAGCATTACGTTGCCATCGCACGATCGGGAGTACGACCGGGAGACGGGTCCATGGCAAGCATCGAAGAGGTCCGTGCCGGCATAGCCTCGGCGAACGAGAAGGCCTCGGAGAGCCTCGGCGCACTGCAGCAGGCCCAGTCGTCACTCGAGCAGGCACAGGGCGAGCTGATGCAGGTCACGCAGGGCAGCGGCCAGGCCGACGTGTCCGAGGCGAACAGCCTGCTGGCCCAGGCGGTCAGCAGCGTCACCGAGGTCGTGCAGTCCGTGCAGGCGGCGATCCAGGCGTCGGAGGGGGTCGCAGCGCGGTTGTGACGGGGTCTGTCGAGGAACTTCGCGGGGGCTTGGCTCGGGTCGCCGAGCACCTGCACTCAGCCCACGATGTCGCCCGGCACGCCGGCACGCTGATCGACGACGCGGTCGCGATCCTGGCCCGGCTGAGCGAGGAGCATCCGGAGTCCCTGGTCCCGGTCGAGCTGAACCGGGCGTCGGACGAGCTGGGCCGCACCCTCGGGATGATCCAGGCCGGCAGCGTCGCCGTCGCCGAGATCGACGCCAGGCTGTAGGCGGCCATGGCACTGGGATCGAGACGGCGGCGACGGATCACCGAGGCTTTCGCGCAGCTCTGCGACGCGATCGGCAACGCGCTCGGCGCGGCCCAGGGCCGCCGGGACGCGGCCGTGCGGGCGCACGCCGAGGCCATGGCCGAGGTGTGGCTGCGCGAGGACGGGCTGGACGCCGCCGCCGAGGACCCCGGTCTGCGCCGGCTGCTGTCCAACCCGCGGCTGCGCCCGGTGCTCGCCGCGGTCGAGGCGGACCGCGACGCCGCGTTCACCTCGTGGCTGAAGCACGGGCCGGCGTCGCTGCGGACGTTGCTCGCGGAAGCGGCCCCCGGCGCGGCCGGGGCGCCCCGCGCCGAGTGGACGGGCCCGGTCGGCACCGTCGAGTCCGACGGGCCGGTGCCGTCGCTGTGGTACATCGGCGACGGCCGGACCGGGCCCCGGCCCGAAGACGACTTCCCGGTCGCGGTCCCGCTGCTCGACGACTCGCACCTGCAGATCACCTCCACCGCGGACGGCCGGGTCGCGGCCGAGGACCTGGTGCAGAACCTGCTGCTGCGGGTGATCAGCTACTTCCGGCCGGGGCTGGTGCGGCTGCACGTGTGGGACGTCGGCAGCGTCTCCGGCACCCTGCCCGGGCTCTACCCGCTGACCCGCAACGGCCTGCTCACCGTGCACGACCCGACCCAGCTGGGCGCGCTGCTGGAGGAGCTGTCGGACCGGATCCGCCAGGTGCACACCCGGGTCCTGGTCGACGGCCACCCCAGCCTGCGTGCGCTGGCCGCGGAACGGGCCCGGGCCCGGAAGGACGCCAGGCGCGCGGAGCCGTGGGTGATCGCCGTGCTGATCGGCAACCGCTCGGCGCTGCGCGAGGAGGACCAGCGTGCGCTGCAGCGGGTGGCCCGCGGTGGTGTCGCCTGCGGGGTGCACCTGGTGCTGCTGGACGTGCCGGTGACCGCCAACGCCGCCATCGAGACCATCCGGGTGGCCGACGACGGCTCGGCCCAGTCGTCGATGACCGGCCCGTACGTGCGGATCCGGCCGGAGCCGGCAGGCGAGCCGAGGAGCGTCACCGACGCCAGCCACGCCATCGCCACGGGCTACGACGACTGGCGCAGCCGGGTCGGCTCCTTCGAGGATCTGATGCCGGGCCCGGGTCACTGGGGCGAGGAGGACTCGACCACCGGGCTCACTGCTCCGATCGGTTTCCGCGAGGGCGACAAGCGGAAGGACATCGAGCTGGGCGACACCTCGCCGCACGCGTTGATCGGCGGCCCGAGCGGCTCGGGCAAGACCAACCTGTTGCTCACGATGATCAGCACGCTGGCCGCCCGGTACAGCCCGAAGGAGATCGAGTTCTACCTCCTGGACTTCAAGGAGGGCGTCTCCTTCGCCCAGTTCGCCCCGATCGGCGAGCGCACCAGCTGGCTACCGCACGCGCGGCTGGTCGGGGTCAACGTCAACACCGACCGCGAGTTCGGACTGGCGCTGCTGCAGTTCCTGTCCGACACGATGCGCCGGCGGGCGGCGCTGGCCAAGACGGCCGGGGTGACCAAGCTCGAGGAACTGCGCCGGGGCAAGGGCGAGGACCACGGGCTGCCGCGGATCGTGGCGGTGATTGACGAGTTCCAGTACCTGTTCGCCGAGACCGACGCGGTCAGCAAGGCGGCCGCGGTGCTGCTCGAGGACGTCGCACGGCGCGGCCGCTCGCAGGGCATCCACCTGGTGCTGGCCAGCCAGGACACCTCCGGCATCCAGGCCTTCTGGGGGCGGCCGGCGGTGTTCGAGCAGTTCGTGCTGCGGATCGCGTTGCCCAGGGCGCGCCGGGTGCTGGTCGACACGAACGACGGCGCCGTCGGGATCCCGCGCTGGCATGCCGTGGTCAACCACGAGTCCGGCACCAAGTACGACAACATCGTCACCCGCATCCCGAACGCCTCGGCCACCGGGGAGATGGACCGGGTGCTGCAGCGGTTGCGGGAGGAGAACCCGAGCTGGTTCACGAAGCAGCCGATCCTGTTCGACGGCAACAGCTCGCCGGCGATCAAGGACTTGATGGAGACGTTCGACGTCGGCGACGACGGGGTGCCGCAAGCGGTGGTCGGCCAACGTATCGACGTCGACCGGCGGGCCGCCACGGTGCGGCTCTCGGCCACCCCGGGCCGCAACCTCGCGGTGCTGGCCTCGACCGGCAAGGACGCGGTGGCGGTCCTCGGGGCGGCGGCCGGCTCGCTGGCCGCGCAGTACCCGAGCGCCGAGCTGGACGTGATCATCGCGCCGCTCGTGGCGGAGGCGGTGGACACGGCGGAGTGGGTGGCCAAGCAGTTCGTGCACGCCGAACACAACCCGAAGAAGATCGTCGAGCCGAAGGACGTGCTCGACACCATCACGACGCTCGCCGACACGGTCGCCGCCAGGCTGACGAAGGGGCCGGGTTCGCCCACCCTGCTCGTGCTGTTCGCCGCCGACGCCGCGGAGAGCACACTGGGGCGCGGGGGCACCGAAGCGCTGCGCAGGCTGCTGCGCTCCGGCCCCGAGACCGGCGTGCACGTGCTCGGCTGGTGGCGCAGCAGCCAGCGGCTGCGCGCCCTGCTCACCATGGGCGCCTCGGTCGACGACCTGGGCGCCTGGGTGGCCCTCGACGTGCACGGCGGAACGGAGCTCGGCCCGCTGGTGCCCGGCATGCAGGTGAGCTGGGCCCCGCGGCCGGGGCGCGGGCTGTTCTTCGACCGCGCCCAGCACGCCCAACCAGAAGTGATCATCGTGCCGGCACTGGGAGCGTGATGACCGACGGACTCGCGGCACCCCGCCGCTACAAGGAGGTTCTCGCCGAGATCAGCGCGGCTGCGGCGGAGCTGCGCGAGCGTGACCGCGCCCGGGCCGCGGAGATCCGCGGCCGGCTGGTCGACCTGGAGGACGAGATGCTGCGCGCCGGCTCCCGGGCCCGGGTCACCGCTGCGGTGGCGCAGCTGCACTGGGAGCGGGCGCTGGAGCTGCTGTGGGGGGAGTCCTGGATGAAGTTCCGGCCCCGGCCCGGCCCCGACCGGTGGGCCGACCCGGCCCGGCTCGAGGAGTACGAGGCCGAGGTCGACCGCTGCGGTGCGGCCCTGCGGGACGCGGTCCGGCGGCGCTGGCAGCTGCGCCGCCGGTGACCCCGCGCTCCACAGGCCGGCAGCGACCGCTAGTCGGGGATGTAGTCGAACGTGTCCGGGTTCGGGCCGGTACGGCCGTCCTCGCCCCGGTCCAGCCCGCTGATGGCGGCCACGTCGTCGTCGGACAGCTCGAAGTCGAACAGCTCGATGTTCTCCCGCACCCGTGACGGCGTCGTCGACTTGGGGAACACGATGTTGCCGAGCTGCAGGTGCCAGCGCAGCACCACCTGCGCGGGCGAGCGCCCGAGCCGGTCCGCGATCGCGGTGATCGTCGGATCCTTCAGCACCCCGCCCTGCGCGATCGGCGACCAGGCCTCGGTGGCGATGCCGTGCTCGGCTCCGTAGCCGCGCACCTCGTCGTTGGTCAGGTACGGGTGCACCTCGATCTGGTTCACCGCCGGCACCGTGTCGGTCTCCGCGGCCAGCCGCTGCAGGTGCGGCACCTGGAAGTTGGAGACGCCGATCGAGCGGGCCCGGCCGTCCGCGGCGAACTCCTCCAGCGTGCGCCAGGTGGAGACGTAGTCGCCCTCGTAGCGGGTCGGCAGCGGCCAGTGGATCAGGAACAGATCGATCCGGTCGACGCCCAGCGCGGCCAGCGTGCCGTCGAAGGCGCGACGGGCGTCGTCGGGCCGGTGCAGGCCGTTGTTCAGCTTGCTGGTCACGAAGATCTCGTCGCGCGGGATGCCGGACGCGCGGATGGCCGCGCCGACCTCGCGCTCGTTGCCGTACATCTGTGCGGTGTCGATGTGCCGGTAGCCCGCTTCGAGCGCGACGATCACGGCCTTCTCGGTGTCGGTAGGCCGGATCTGGAAGACGCCGAACCCGACCTGGGGGATCGTGTTGCCGTCGCGGAGTTCGATGTTCGGAACTGCACTCACGTTATTTGCCACTCCTCGGTTTCGGTAACAACTACTGATGTCCCCGCTCCCGCGCCGGCGTACACCTGAGCCGGCTGCGGAGGAGGGGGCGATGAGGATGACGACGTCGACGGAGGCGAACGGCCGGCGGGTGTTCACCAGCGGGCGACCCGACGTGGTGGTGCCGCCCCTGTCGCTGCCGGACTTCCTGCTGGCGGCGGGAGCCGACCGTCCCGACCACCCGGCGCTGGTCGACGGGACGTCCGGACGGGTGCTGACCTACCGGCAGCTGACCGCCGGGGTCCGCCGGGTGGCGGCCGGGCTCGCCGCCCGCGGCCTGCGCCGGGGCGACGTGTGCGCGCTGCTGGCGCCCAACTCGCCGGAATGGCTGCTGGCCTGTTACGGCGCGATGAGCGCGGGCGCGGTCGTCACCGGCATCAATCCCCAGTACACCGCGCACGAGGTGGCCGGCCAGCTGCGGCAGACCGGGGCCCGGATCGTGGTCACCGCCCCGCCGTTCCTGCAGACCACCCGGGCGGGCATCGCCGCGGCCGGGCTGCGCACCGAGATCGTGCTCATCGGCGGCGACGGCAGCGAGGGCTGCGTGCCGCTCGACCGGCTGCTGGAGTACCAGGGCGCCGCGCCGGCGGTCGACCTGGATCCCGCCGTCGACCTGGCGCTGCTGCCGTGCTCCAGCGGGACCAGCGGGCTGCCCAAGAGCGTGATGCTCACCCACCGGGCCTGCGTGGCCAACGTCCTGCAGCAGCGGGCGGCGCTGCCGTTCCGGGCCACGGACCGGCTGCTCGGGGTCGCGCCGTTCTACCACGCGACCGGGTTCGGGGTGGTCGCCAACGGCACGCTGCACGCCGGCGGCACCGTGGTCACGATGCCGCGGTTCGACGTGGAGGGCATGCTCGGGCTGATCGAGGCGCACCGGATCACCGCGACGGTGGTGGTGCCCCCGATCGTGGTCGCGCTGGCCAAGCACCCCGCGGTGGACGCCCGCGACCTGTCGTCGCTGCGCTGGGTGGCCTGCGGGGCGGCCCCGCTGGGCGGCGAGCTGCAGCAGGCCGCGGCCCGCCGGCTGGGCTGCCCGGTGGTGCAGGGCTACGGGATGACCGAGCTGACCGCGGGCATCGCCCTGTGGTCGCCGTCCATCCCGGTCCGGCCGGGCGCGGCGGGCCGGTTGCTCCCCGGCGTGCAGGCCCGCGTCGTCGACCCGCTCGGCGGCGCCGACCTCGGACCCGGCGAGAGCGGTGAGCTGTGGATCCGCAGCCAGGCACGGATGGCCGGCTACCGGGACAACCCGGCGGCCACCGCCGAGACGGTCGACGCCGACGGCTGGGTGCACACCGGCGACATCGGCCGGATCGACGCCGACGGGGCGCTGTTCGTCCTCGACCGGATCAAGGAGCTGATCAAGGTCAAGGGGTTCCAGGTTGCCCCGGCCGAGCTGGAGGCGGTGCTGCGCGCGCACCCCGGGATCGCGGACGCCGCCGTGGTGTCGATGCCCGACGAGCGGGCCGGGGAGCGGCCCAAGGCGTTCGTGGTGCGCAGCCGGGAGGTCAACGCCCAGCAGCTGGAGGCGGAGCAGATCATGGCCTGGGTCACCGAACGGGTGGCCCCGCACAAGCGGCTGGGTGCCGTCGAGTTCATCGACGCGGTGCCCACCTCGCCGGCCGGCAAGACGCTGCGCCGGCTGCTCGTCCACCGCGGCTGATCACTCGCGCCGCTGCCGCGCCGGATGCAGGATGGGGACGCCACCATTCCGATCCGAACGGGGTGCCCGCCGTGTCCGATGTGACCACCGTCGACGAGCGCGAGCGGGCCGAGCGACTGGTGGCGGCCGAGCTGAAGGCGGAGCGGCTGTTCGCCGAGGTCACCGACCGCGGGCTGATCGCTGCCGGGCAGCGGGAGTCGGACGTCAGCGACCGGGTGCGTGACCTGGGTGCCGAGCTGTTCGGCACGAGGCGGCACTGGCACAAGCGCATCGTCAGGTCCGGGCCGAACACGTTGCAGCCGTACCGCGAGAATCCGCCGGACCGCACCATCGAAGCCGACGACATCGTGTTCCTCGACTTCGGGCCGATCTTCTCCGAGTGGGAGGCCGACTTCGGCCGCACCTACGTGCTCGGCGACGACCCGGTCAAGCACCGGTTGCGCGCGGACCTGCCGCGGATCTGGGCGGCCGGCCGGGCGCACTTCGAGGCCGAACCGGCGATCACGGGGGCGCAGCTGTACGCGCACGTGGTGGGCCTGGCCGAGGCGGCCGGCTGGGAGTTCGGCGGGTCGCACAGCGGACACCTGGTCGGCGAGTTCCCGCACGAGACGGTCGACGGGGAGCGGATCGAGAGCTACATCGCGCCGGGCAACCCGAACCCGATGCGGGGCCACGACCGGGTGGGCCGGCAGTGCCACTGGATCCTGGAGGTGCACCTCGTCGACCGGGATCGGCGGATCGGCGGCTTCTTCGAGCAGCTGCTGACCCTGCGCGCAGCCCCGGCGTGACCCGACCGACGAGCGGGACCTCAGGGCTCGCCAACCATGATCGACAAGCCCTGACATCCCGCTCGCGGGATCAGGCCGGCTTGACCTCCGCCATCTCCGACCAGCCGTCGCCGGGCAGCTCCTGGTAAACGATCTTCGGCGTCTCGGTGATCACCGTGGGGAAGAACTCGAAGAAGGCCTTGGCGTGGTCGGTGGCCACGTGGGACGCGCCGGCGTCGGAGTCGGCGAACGCCTCGACGATCACGAACTGGTTCGGGGTGTCCACGTTCTCGTAGCAGTCGAAGGAGATGTTGCCGGGCTCGGCGCGCACGTCGGCGGTGTAGCGCGCGATGCCGGCGAGCCAGTCCTCCCGCTTGTCGGGGATGATCTCGGCCCGCAGCACGATGAAGATCACAGGTGCCTCCTGGAACGGTCGACGAAAGCCGGCTGGGCACGGCCGCGCCCACCGTAGCGGCGGACGCGGCCGGCGGCTGTCGCAATCCGAGCCACCCGGACCGGCCGGGCCGGGCGCTGCCGCCGGTGGGGCTCAACCCCGCAGGTACGCCAGCACGGCCAGCACCCGTCGGTTGTCGTCCGCCCCCTGGTGCAGTCCGAGCTTGCCGAACAGCGAGCCGACGTAGGCCTCCACCGTCTTCGGGCTCAGGTGCAGCCGCTGGCAGATGGCCTGGTTGGAGCGGCCCTCGGCCATCACGGCGAGCACGTCCCGCTCCCGCTGCGACAGCTCGGCCAGCGGGTTGCGGGCGCGGCGGCGACCGACGAGCTCGGCCACCACGGAGGGGTCGATCACCAGCCCGCCCGCGGCCACCCGGCGGACCGCGTCGGCGAGCTCGTCGACGTCGGCCACCCGCTCCTTGAGCAGGTAGCCCGCGCCCTGCGCGCCGGACTCGACCAGCCGCAGCGCGTAACCGGGTTCGACGTGTGCGGAGAGCACCAGCACGCCGATTCCCGGATGGCTCCGGCTCAGTGTCGCCGCCGCGTCGAGCCCCTCGGTGGTGTGGGTCGGTGGCATCCGGATGTCCAGCACGACCACGTCGGGCGGGTCGGCGCGCACCGCGTCCAGCAGCGTCGCGGCGTCCCCGACCTGGGCGGTCACCGCGAACCCGGCGTCGCCGAGCAGCCGGCCCAACCCCTGCCGGAACAGCGCGGCATCGTCGGCCACGGCCACCCGCAGGGCCGGGTGGTCCGCGAGGCGCGCAGGCATGTCGTCAACATCGGCCACCGGCTGCGCCCCGTCAACCATCCGGGACGTCACCCGTGCTCCCGGTGGGCGCGGTGCCGCGTTCCCCGTCCGGGAAGATGATGTGCCGCAGGGCCCGGCCGCTCAGCTCCGCCTTGGGGATGAACCCGCGGGCGGCACTGTCGGGCACCTGCCGGCCGTAGTCGCCGGCCGACCGGCTCGACACCAGCACCACCGCCGGCGCCGGTGCCGGCCCGACCAGATCCGCGGCGACCCCGAACCCGTCGCGGTCGGGCAGCTGCACGTCGAGCAGCACCACGTCGGGTTGCAGGTCCCGGGCCGCGCGCAGGGCCGCGGCGCCGTCGCCGACCTCGCCGACCACGTCGAAACCGTCGGCGACCAGCACGATCCGGGCCAGCGTCCGGAACGACGGATGATCGTCGACGATCAGCACCCGGACGGCCATCCGTCGATGCTCCTGCCGGGCCCCGGTCGGGCGCTACCGGGACAACCCTCGAGCGGCCGTCAGGGAGTCGCAGCCCCGGACCGCGACGGCGGCCGCTTCCGACCGTGCCCGGCCTGCTCTACAGTCGACTCCCAGCTCGGGCGGACGGCGCGGCGGCGGGCCGCCGACCGACATCGGCGGGACGGGATGACTGGCGAACCGGTCGCGGGGTGGAGCGCTCGCCGCGGTGACGCCGGCGCCCGGTTCCGCAGCGGCACCTGGCGGCGCCGCCTGTGGTGGCTGCTCTGGGCGGCGGCCGCGCTGGCCGAGCTGGCCGTACTCGCCCCCGTGGTGCTGGCCGGGGGATCCGTGGTCGAGGCCGTCGACGTGGTGCTGCGGCTCATCGGCGGCTCGTTCGCGGCCTGCGGTCTGATCGCCTGGCGGCGCCGCCCGGACAGCCGGGTCGGGTTGCTGATGACGGCCACCGGGTTCGGGTTCCTGGTCTCGGCGCTGCTGCGGGACTCCGACTCGGCGGTGGCGCAGACGGCCGGGCACTGGCTGTCCGATGTGTGGGCGCTGTTCTTCGTCCCGCTGCTGCTGACGTACCTCACCGGCGGCCGGCTGCGCACCCGGATCGACCGGCTGCTGGTCGGGGCCGTGGCCGTGGAGATCGCGGTGCTGGCGCCGCTGTTCCTGCTGTTCTCCGCGGAGCCGGCCACGCTGCTGACCACGTTCCCGGACGCCGCGGTGGCCGGAGTGATCGACACCGTGCAGCGGGCGCTGTACCTGCTGATCTCGGTGGGGACGGCGGCCGTGGTCGCGGCCCGGTGGTGGGCGGCGTCGGGGCCGAGCCGGCGCGCCATGCTGCCGAGCCTGGCCGGGGCCGGCTGCCTGCTGCTGTGGGCGGCGTTGCTCGCCGTCGACCTGACCGTGCCCGGGCCGCGGTGGGCGCTGCTGCTGTCGGTGACGGCGTGGGCGCTGCTGGCCGTGCCGCTGGCCTTCCTGGCCGGGCTGCTCCGCTCCCGGCTGGCCCGCGGCGGGCTGGCCGGCCTGTTCGCCGAGCTGCGCACGATGCCACCGGAGCAGCTGCAGGCCGCGCTGGCCAGGGTGCTGCACGACCCGGCGTTCGCCGTGGCCTACCCGGACGGAGCCGGCGGCTGGATGGGCGCCGACGGCCGTCCCGTCGAGCTGCCCGGCGAGGCCGACCGGCGCGCGGTGACCACCGTGCAGCGGGACGGGGTCCCGGTGGCCGCGCTGATCTACGACCGCTCGCTGGACGACGACCCGGAGCTGATCGAGGCGGTCGGCGGGGCCACCACGCTGGCGCTGGAGAACCGGACGCTGCAGGCCCAGGCGCAGGCCCGGCTGGTCGAGCTGCAGGCCTCCCGGGAGCGCATCGTCACCGCGGCCGACGCCGAGCGCCGGCGCATCGAGCGCAACCTGCACGACGGCGCGCAGCAGCGCCTGGTCACGCTGGCCCTGCAGCTCTCCCTCATCCAGCGCCGGATCCGCGACGACCCGGGCGACGCCGAGCAGCTGGTGGCCAGCGCGAGCGACGAGCTCGCACGCTCGCTGGCCGAGCTGCGCGAGCTGGCCAGGGGCATCCATCCGGCCGCCCTCGAACAGGGCCTGCCCACCGCCCTGGAGGCGCTCGTGCTGCGGTCCGCCGTGCCCGCCCGGCTGGAACTCGAACCCGGTCCGCGCTGGCCGCAGCCGGTCGAGTTCGCCGCCTACTTCGTGGCGTCCGAGGCGCTGGCCAACGCGGCCAAGCACGCCGACGCCTCGGCGGTGACCGTGCGGGCCCGGCAGACCGGCCCGCACGCCGTCATCGAGATCAGCGACGACGGGCGGGGCGGCGCCGACCCGGCCACCGGCTCCGGCCTGCGCGGCCTGGCCGACCGGGTGGAGGCCCTCGGCGGCCGGTTCCGGGTGGCCGACGCGCCCGCCGGCGGCACCGTCGTGACCGCCGAGCTGCCCCTCCGGCGCCACGACCGCTGAGCCGCGCCGCACCCCGAGGGGGACGTCATGGTCGCGGGCGACCCGATCCGGAGCCGCCACGTCCCCTTCGGTGCGCGGATTCCGGCATTCGGGCCCGTGAGGACGGGGCGGCGGGTGAGGCTGGTGCGGTGCGCCCAGAGCCGTTCCGGGGATCGTTGGCGGTGGCCGCCGGGGAGGTCACCCGCGGCGTGCTGCGCAGCGCGCGGTTCACCCGGGTGTTCCCCGACGTCTACCTGCCCGCGGAGGTCGAAATCGATCATCGGGTGCGGTCGCTCGCCGCACTGGTGCTGGTGGGCGAGGGTGGCGTGCTGGCCGGCTACTCCGCGGCCACGGTGCTGGGCGCGCCCTGCGCACCGCGGTCCGCGCCGGCCGAGGTGCTGGTCGATGCCCATGTCCGGAGCCACCCCGGGCTGAGGGTGCGCCGCGGCACCGCGGTCGGGGCCGACCGCTGGACGGTGCGCGGCCGGGCGGTCACCGCACCCGCGCGCACCGCGTGGGACCTCGCTCGGCGGCTCGAGCTGGGCGAGGCGGTCGTGGCCCTCGATGCGCTGGCCGCACGCGGTGGGTTCGCGCCGGACGCGCTGCTGCGCCGTCGGGCGGCGGCCCCGGGAGCCCGCGGCTGCCGGCGGCTGGATCGGGTGGTGCAGCTGGCCGATCCCCGCGCCGAGTCGCCCATGGAATCGCGGCTGCGGCTGCTGCTCGTGCTGGCCGGGCTGCCGGTGCCGCAGGTGCAGTACCGGCTGGTCGCCGACGGCCGCACGGTCGCCCGCTTCGACCTGGCCTACCCGGCCGCCCAGCTGGCGATCGAGTACGACGGCGGCGCGCACGTCGACGAGCTGGACCGGCGGCGGGACATCCGCACCGGGCGGCTCGGCTGGTACACGGCCCGCTTCACCGCACCCGACCTCGCCGATCCCGCGGCCACCAGCGCCGCCGTCCGAGCCCTGCTCGCCCAGCGCCTCCCGCTGTTCGGCCGCACCGAGCGGGACCTCAGGGCTCCCGGAGCGTGATCGTCGAGCCCTGCTGTCCCGTTCGGCGCAAGGCCTCAGTCCTCGCTGTCGTCGCGGGCCAGGAACGTGGCCAGCCGCTCGACGGCGTCCTCGAACTGCGGGTTCGCGTCGACGAAGGCGCGCAGCCGGTCGGTCAGCCACTCGACCGACAGCAGCTCCTCGGCCCTGCGGTCGGCCAGCTCCTCGATGCCGCGATCGGTGAAGTACACGCGGCTCAGATGTCGGGCGAGCCGGTGAAGGCCGCCTCGATCAGTGCGTGCTGCTCGACCTCGTGCACCTTCGACGAGCCGGGCGCCGGGGCGGCCATCCGGCGCCGGGAGATGCGCTTGATCCCGACCAGCCGGGGCAGTTTCTCCGGCAGCGCCAACCCGAGGTGCGGCCACGCGCCCTGGTTCGCCGGTTCCTCCTGCACCCAGCGGACGTCCTCAGCGTTCGGGTAGCGCTCCAGCACCCCGGCCAGCTGCCGGTCCGGCACCGGGTAGAGCTGCTCGATCCGGACGATCGCGGTGTCGTCGGCGCCCCGCTTGTCGCGGGCCGCGGCCAGCTCGTAGTAGATCTTCCCGCTGCACAGCAGCACCCGGCGGACGCCGGCGGCGGGGCCGTCGGACCCGCGGTGCTTCGGATCGTCGATCACCGAGCGGAACCGGCCACCGGTGAAGTCGCTGACCGGGGAGACCACCGCGCGGTTGCGCAGCATCGACTTCGGGGTGAACACGATCAGCGGGCGCTGGATGCCGTCCAGGGCGTGGCGGCGCAGCAGGTGGAAGTAGTTCGCCGGCTCCGAGGGCACCGCCACCGTCATCGAGCCCTCGGCGCACAGGGTGAGGAACCGCTCGATGCGGCCCGAGGAGTGGTCGGGTCCCTGGCCCTCCAGACCGTGCGGCAGCAGCAGCGCGATGTCGGAGGTCTGCCCCCACTTGGCCTCACCGGACGCGATGAACTCGTCGATGATCGACTGGGCGCCGTTCACGAAGTCCCCGAACTGGGCCTCCCAGGCCACGAACGCGTTCGGGTTGGCCACCGAGTAGCCGTACTCGAAGCCGACCGCCGCGAACTCCGACAGCGCCGAGTCGTACGGCAGGAACCGCTCCTGGTCGGGAGCGAGGTTGCGCAGCGGGTAGTACTCGGCACCGGTCTTGCGGTCGATCACCACCGAGTGCCGCTGCACGAACGTGCCACGCCGGGTGTCCTGCCCGGAGATCCGCACCATCTTGCCGTCCAGCAGCAAGGAACCGAGCGCGAGCAGCTCCCCGAAGGCCCAGTCGATGCCGCCCTCGCGGGACATGGTGTGCCGGCGCTGCAGCACGGGCTTGACCCGCGGGTGCACGGTGAAGCCCTCGGGCAGGTCCACGTGCGCGTCGCCGATGCGGTGCACCACCTTCAGCGGCACCGAGGTGTCCAGGTCCGGCGGGACCAGCTGCTCCTCCTCGACCGAGGGGCTGGGGCCGGCCGGGGTGCGTTCCAGCTCGCGGACCTCGTTGAACACGTGCTCCAACTGGTTGGAGAAGTCCTTGAGCGCGTGCTCGGCCTCCTCCACGGAGATGTCGCCGCGCCCGATCAGCGACTCGGTGTAGATCTTCCGGACGCTGCGCTTGGCGTCGATGATGTCGTACATCGCCGGCTGGGTCATCGACGGGTCGTCGCCCTCGTTGTGCCCACGGCGGCGGTAGCACAGCATGTCGATCACGACGTCGTTGTGCCAGCGCTCGCGGTAGTCCACGGCCAGCTTGGCCACCCAGACACACGCCTCCGGGTCGTCGCCGTTCACGTGGAACACCGGTGCGCCGATCATCTTGGCCACGTCGGTGCAGTACTGGCTGGAGCGGGAGTGCTCCGGGGCGGTGGTGAACCCCACCTGGTTGTTGATCACCACGTGCACGGTGCCGCCGGTGCGGTAGCCGCGCAGCAACGCCAGGTTCAGCGTCTCGGCGACCACGCCCTGCCCGGCGAACGCCGCGTCGCCGTGCAGCATCAGCGGCAACACCGTGTAGCCGCCCTCGTGGCCCTTGTCCAGCAGGTCCTGCTTGGCCCGCACGATCCCCTCCAGGACCGGGTCGACGGCCTCCAGGTGGGACGGGTTCGCGGTCAGCGACA
This sequence comes from Pseudonocardia sp., assembly GCA_035557575.1. Taxonomy (GTDB): domain Bacteria; phylum Actinomycetota; class Actinomycetes; order Mycobacteriales; family Pseudonocardiaceae; genus Pseudonocardia. The sequence goes on from DATMDS010000105.1 coordinate 37,791, forward strand.
CGACGGTCTCGCCGTCGCCGAACATCCGGAAGTACTTGCCCTCCGCGCCCAGGTGGTACTTCACGTCGCCGGAGCCGTGCGCCTGCCCGGGGTCCAGGTTGCCCTCGAACTCCCGGAAGATCTGGGAGATCGGCTTGCCCACGATGTTGGCCAGCACGTTGAGCCGGCCGCGGTGCGGCATGCCGATGACGACCTCGTCGAGCTCGTGCTCGGCCGCCTTGTCCAGCACGGCGTCCATCAGCGGGATGACGGTCTCCCCGCCCTCGAGCGAGAACCGCTTCTGCCCGACGTACTTGGTCTGCAGGAACGTCTCGAACGCCTCGGCCGCGTTCAGCTTCGACAGCACGTACTTCTGCTCGGCAGCCAGCGGCTTCTGGTGCGCCACCTCGATGCGCTCCTGCAGCCAGGCCCGCTGCTCCGGCTCGGCGATGTGCATGTACTCGGTGCCGATGGTGCGGCAGTAGGAGTTGCGCAACAGCCCCAGCACGTCACGCAGCTTCATCCGGTCCGCCCCGCCGAAGCCGCCGACGGCGAACTCGCGGTCCAGGTCCCACAGCGTCAGCCCGTGGCTCAGGACGTCCAGGTCGGGGTGGCGGCGCTGGCGGTAGTTCAGCGGGTCGGTGTCGGCCATGAGGTGCCCGCGGGTGCGGTAGGCGTCGATCAGCTCGATCACCCGGGCGGTCTTGTCGACCGCGCCCTCCGGGATGTCCTGCACCCAGCGGATCGGCTCGTACGGCACCCGCAGCGAGCCGAAGATGTCGTCGTAGAAGCCCTCGTCGCCGAGCAGCAGCCGGTGCACCCGACGCAGGAAGTCCCCGGACTCGGCGCCCTGGATGATCCGGTGGTCGTAGGTCGAGGTCAACGTGATGATCTTGGAGATGCCGAGCTCGGCCAGCTTCTCGTCGCTGGCCCCCTGGAACGCGGCCGGGTACTCCATCGCCCCGACCCCGATGATCGCGCCCTGTCCCTGCATCAGCCGCGGCACCGAGTGGTTGGTGCCCAGCGTGCCCGGGTTGGTCAGGCTGATCGTGGTGCCGGCGAAGTCCTCGGCGGCCAGCGCGCCGTTGCGGGCCTTGTGCACGATGGCCTCGTAGGCCGACCAGAACTGGGCGAAGTTCAACGCCTCGCAGCCCTTGATCGACACGACGACCAGCGAGCGCTGCCCGTTCTTGCCGGGCAGGTCGATGGCCAGCCCGAGGTTGACGTGCTCGGGCTGCACCACCGTCGGCTTGCCGTCGATCTCGGCGAAGTGCCGGTTCATCACCGGGAAATCGGACAGCGCCCGCACCACCGCGAACCCGATCAGGTGCGTGAAGCTGATCTTGCCGCCGCGGGTGCGCTGCAGCTGGTTGTTGACCACGATCCGGTTGTCGGCCAGCAGCTTGGCCGGCACCGCCCGCACGCTGGTGGCCGTGGGCACCTGCAGCGAGGCGTTCATGTTCTTGACCACGATCGACGCGGCGCCGCGCAGCGCGGTCCGGGCCTCGCCGGCGCCGGTCTTCGCGGGCTTCGCGGCCCGCGAGGTGGCGCCCGCGGCGGGCTTGTCGCTGCTCGCGCCGGCCTTCGTCGTGGTGGCGGAGTAGGCGGCCCGGTGGCCGGGGGAGCCGTTGCCGGAGGTCTCGGCCATGGCGGCCTTGTCGGCCGATCGGTCCTGCGCGGCCGGCGTCGTGGTCGGGCTCGGCCCGTTCGAGGCCCCGCCCGGGCTCCGGCTACCGCGGGCCTCATCCGGCGCGTTCGCGGCCCCATCCGGGGTGGCCGGTACCGATGCGCTCGCGGAGCGTGCGGTTGCGGAGGCGGCGGCCGTGGTGGCGGCGACCGGGGAGGCGGCGGCCGGGGTGGGCGCCGCGGCGGCCGGCTCCGGGTCGGTGCGCGGCTTCGGCGCGCGGTCGCTGCTCGGCTCCGGCTTGGTGGCCGGGGCGTCGTCCGAGGAACCCGGGCCGGAGTCCGGGCTGCGGTAGTCGGCGAAGAACTCGTGCCATGCCGGGTCGACGGTGTCGGGGTCGACGAGGAAACGCTGGTACATCTCCTCGACCAGCCACTCGTTGGGTCCGAACTGGTTGGCTGGGTTCGAGGTACTACTGGACACGCTGATACCGCCCTTGATCGGATCGTGTCGTCGCCGAGGGATACACCCCAGGTTAACCCGCGGCTACTGGCCCCGGTACCGCGGCGGGCGGGCTAGGGGCCGTCGGTGACGGAGACGGTCACCGCGGTGCTGCTGATGACCGTTCCGGCCCGCAGCCCGCACCGCGAGTCCGCCCGCAGCGTGTCCCGCTCGCCGGCGAACTGGCCGTGCTCCGGGTCGATCATCAGCTCGGTGCGGGTGCGGCCGACGTCGTGCACCAGGGCCAGGCACTCGTGGCCGTCGATCGTGTACACGTGCTCGGCCACCGTGACCCCGGGCAGCCCGGTCAGGGCCCGGTAGAACGCCGCGCGCAGCTCCGCCGGGACGAGCCCGGTGCGCAGCGCGGTCACCGCGGCGGCGAACGGGGTGAACCAGCTGCCGCGGTTGTCCGCCCGCAGCTCGGCCAGCAGCGCGTGCGGGTCGCGGGGCAACCGCTCGAAGAAGCCGGTGGTCGGCGACCGCCAGCTCCCGCGCGGTGGGCGGCGGCGCACCGCGCAGCTGGCGGGCTCCACGCGCTGGCTGTCGAACTCGCCGTAGCGGGCCCGGAAGCGGCCGGTCGGGGCCACGTCGCGGGGGTCGAAGCCGTCCGCCGTGGCGCCCTCGGCCGAGCCGGTCAGCCAGGTTCGCGCGCCGGTCAGCTCCCGGTCGAGGACCCACTCCAGCTCGGGGTGGGCCGGTACCCACTGCCGCAGCCGGTGCTCGGCCAGGAACTGGTGGGCGCCGAAGGTCCCGAGCCACCAGGCGTGCGTCTCGACGAGGCGGTACTGGTGGAGCACCACCGATGGGTCGGACACGGCGACTGCCAGATCGAGCAACGCGCACTCCTGCCGGGTCGTCGGGGGACACCTCGCTGCGAAGTGTTGTCTCCGGCCCCGGCGTGCTCGACACGGGGGTCGGTCAGGCCGGCGTTCACGAGATCCACTCCTTGACGCGCGCCAGCAGCCGCGGCGTGTCCGGCCCGACCGGGTTGACGTGCAGATGGGTGACCCCGGCCGCGCGCAGCGCGGCGATGCGCTCGCGGACGAAGCCCTCCGGGCCGATCAGGGTGGCGCGCTGCACGTAGTCGTCCGGCAGCGCCGCCGCGGCCGCGTCCTTCTTGCCGTCCAGGTAGAGGTCCTGCACCAGCTTGGCCTCGTCCGGGTAGCCCTGCCTGGCGAACACCGTGTTGTAGAAGTTGCGCCCGCGCGCCCCCATTCCGCCGATGTAGAGCGCGAGCATGCTGCGGGCCAGCTGCCGGGCCGGGGCGAACGACTCCTCGTCGAGGGCCAGGATGCCGCCCGCGGCGATCTGCAGCGGGCCGAGCGCCGCCGGCCGCCGGGCCCGGCCGGCGTCCAGCGCGGGGCCGAACACCGCGCGCAGTTGCTCCGGGATGAGGAGGTGCGGCAGCCAGCCGTCGGCCAGCTCGGCGGTCAGCTCCACGTTCTTGTCGCCCAGCGCGGCCAGCCAGATCGGGATCTCCGCGCGCCGCGGGCGGTTGATCAGCTTCAACGGCTTGCCCAGCCCGGTGCCCTGCTCGGGAGGCAGCGGGATCGTGTAGAGGCCGTCGTGCTGGATCCGCTCCCGGCGCCACACCGCGCGGCAGATCTCGATGACCTCCCGGGTGCGCGCGATCGGCTTGTCGTAGGGCACCCCGTGAAAGCCCTCGATCACCTGCGGCCCGGACGCGCCGAGCCCGAGGATGGCCCGGCCCCCGGAGAGCGCGTCGAGCCCGGCGGCCGTCATCGCGGTCAGCGTCGGGGTGCGCGAGTAGAGGGGCAGGATCCCGGAGCCGATCTGCATCCGCTCGGTGCGCGCCGCGAGGTAGCCCATCATCGACACCGAGTCGAAGCCGTAGGCCTCCGGGACCCACACCACGTCCAACCCGGCCGGCTCCAGGGCCACCACCGACTCGGCGGTCCTGATCGGATCGTCGTCGTCGTACCGGATCAGGGTCGAGAGCAGCATCCCAGATGGTGGAACCTTCTCAGGAGCCGGGAACATGCTCCGTACCCAACCCAGGTCGTGACCGCCGAGTCAAGCCACGCCGTGCCGTGTCGGACCCGATCGGTAGCGTCCGGTCGGTGCGATTCCAGCTCGTGCCGGCCGCGTACGTGATGTTGCTGCGGCCGGCGGCGGACGGTGGTGACGAGGTGCTGCTGCAGCTGCGCCAGGGCACCGGGTTCATGGACGGGCACTGGGCGTGCGCCGCCGCCGGGCACGTGGAGGCGGGCGAGTCCGTGCTGAGCGCGGCGATCCGGGAGGCCGCCGAGGAGCTCGGCGTCACGATCGAGCCGCACGAGATGCAACCCCTGACGACCGTGCACCGGACCCAGCGCACCGGCGACCCCGTCGACGAGCGGGTGGACTTCTTCTTCTGCTGCCGCCGCTGGGCCGGTGAGCCGCGGCTGATGGAGCCGGCGAAGTCCGCAGGCATGGGCTGGTTCCCGCTCGGCGCGCTGCCCGACCCGACGGTGCCGCACGAGCAGGCGGTGCTCGGCGCACTGCACGCCGCCCACCTCGCGCCCATCCTGACGTTCGGGTTCTGAACCGGGCGTCGCGGTAGCGTTCGGCCCATGTTTCCAGCTGAGAACCTGCGGGACTGGCGCGGCCAGAACGTGATCGACCCCGACGGCAGCAAGATCGGGGAGTTGGAGGCGGTGTACGTGGACACCGCGACCGACCAGCCCAGCTTTCTCACGGTGAAGATCGGCTTCATCGGTCGGCACCGACTGGTGTTCGTGCCCGCGGCCGGCGCGACGGTGACCCCGGACGCGGTCCGGGTGCAGTACGCGAAGAAGCTGGCGCAGGACGCGCCGTCGATCGACACCGACGGCGAGCTGGGCGCCACCGACGAGCCGAGCGTGTTCGCCCACTACCAGCTGGACTACGGCCCCGGGCCGATCGGTCAGCGGCGGCTGGCCCGGCGCTGAGCACCCCCGGTTGCCGGCGGTCGACCCGCTGCCACCCTGGGGTGATAGCAACGGTGTAATCACCGCGTCCCGCTGAACCGAGGTGTCATGCCGTCCCTGTTCGAGTTCGCCGGTGGCGAGGCGGTGCTGCACCACCTGGAGGACACGTTCTACTCCAAGGTGCTCGCCGACCCGTTGCGGCAACAGCTGTTCGGGAAGGGGCAGCCGCGGCACGTGGACAACCTCACCGCGTTCACCGCCGAGTCCTTGGGCGGTCCCGACCGGTTCAGCCGGGAGCTCGGCTTCCGGCACCTGATCGATGTGCACTGAGGGACGCCGGGCCCGGCGGCAGGAGTGGACGCCGCACACCGCGCGGCGAGCTCTGCGCCATGGCCCGCAACCACCGTTCGGACCTGAACCGGACCAGCGGCGGGGTTGCCGCGACGAACCCGCAGAACGCCGTCGGCCGTCGCGGGCGGCCGCGCTCGCCGTCCGAAGTCGCCCACCTGCCGCACCGCGCGGATTGGTGTGCCGAACGGTGAACGCGGCCCGATCCGCCCGCGTGTGCCCGAGACGGGGGTCCGACACGCGCAGAGGAAGTGGATCAGGTGCGACACAGCAGGGATGCCGACATGTTCGGGCAGGCGGCCCACAGCCCGTCGATCTTCGAGCTGACCAGGCAGCTCGGCGAGGACGCGGAACGCATGGTGGATTTCTGCATCCCGTGCAA
>DATMDS010000106.1:0-7373 GCA_035557575.1 Pseudonocardia sp.
GCCGTGTTCGGGCTGGCCAGGGTGCGGCTGCGGACCGGCGACCGGGCAGGTGCGGTGCAGGCACTGGAGTCGGTGCCGGACTCGTCCAGCCGGCACGTGGCCGCGCAGCTGGGCGCGGTGCAGGCCGTGCTGCTCGACCACGACTCCGCGACCGAAGAGTCCGAGCTGCGGGTGGCCGCGGCACGGGTGGAACGGCTGCCGCTGGATCCGGACACCGACGGGCAGGTCCGCTCGACCCTGCTGGCCGCGGCCGTCGCCGTGGCCGGCAACGGCGCGCCCACCAGCTACGACGGGCCGTTCCTCGGCACCACCTGGGATGAGCGCGAGCTGCGGCTGGCGCTGGAGAGCTGCCTGCGCACGCGGGCCCGGCTGGCCTCCGATCCGGACGTCCGGATCGCGCTGGTCGACCGGGCGAACGCCACCCGTCCCCGGACCTGGCTGTGACGGCAGCCCCGGCGACCTGCCCGGACTGCGCGGAGCCGGTCCGCGCCACGGACCGCTTCTGCGAGGGCTGCGGCCGGGACCTGCGGACCCGACGGGCCACGACGACCGCGGTCGCGTCGTCCGAGCCGTGTTCGGGCTGCGGGGAGCCCGCCGGCCCGGTGGCCAGCGAGTACTGCCCCGGCTGCGGGCTGCGCCGCGACGACGGCACCCGGCACGTGGAGATCGACCTCGGGGAGCTGGCCGGGGTCAGCGACCGCGGCCGGCGGCACGCCCGCAACGAGGACGCGATGGCGCTGGCCCGCCGCGACACCCCGCTCGGCCCGGTGCACGCCGCGGTGGTGTGCGACGGGGTGTCCAGCTCGCCGCGCCCGCAGGACGCTTCCCGGGCCGCCGCCCAGGCGGCGCTCGACGTGCTGCTCCGGCCGGGCACCGGTGACACCGGCGGCGACACCGGATCCGGGGACGCGGAAGCGGCGCTGGTCGAGGCGGTCCGGGCCGCGGCGGTTGCGGTGAGCGGGCTGGCCCGGCGGGGAGCGGCGGACGCTCCGGCCTGCACCCTGGTCGCCGCGGTGGTCGAGCCGCCCGGGCCACAGCGGGCGGCGCGGATCAGCGTCGGCTGGATCGGTGACAGCCGCGCCTACTGGCTGGCCGATCCGGACGCCGCCGAGCCGGCCCGGACGCTGACCCGCGACCATTCGTGGGCGGCCGAGCTGGTCGCGGCCGGCGCCTTTCCCGACGCCGCGGCCGTGACCGGGCCCGGGGCGCACGCCATCACCCGCTGGCTCGGCGCCGACGGCGGCGGCGACCCGGAGGTCACCGCGCTGGTGCCGGCCGGGCCCGGCGTGCTGCTGCTGTGCACCGACGGCCTGTGGAACCACCTGCCCGAACCCGACCGGCTGGCCGCTACGGTCCGGCCGTTGCTCGCGGCCGGCGCGAGCCCGCTCGCCGTCGCCGTCGAGCTGACCGCGCTGGCCAACCGCGCCGGCGGCCACGACAACATCACCGTGGTGGTGCTGCCGGTCGCCGGGCCCACCGCAGCCGACCCACCGCCGACCACGCCGAGGAGATCACCATGACCGACTCGCCGGACTTCACCGTCTCGGTCGACCAGAACCCCTACCTCGCCGCGGGCGCCACCCAGGTCGACGCCATCGTCACCGTGACCGCCACCGGTGACGCCGCCGGTGACCCCGCCGGGTCGCGGCCGGCGGGCGACGCCCTCGAAGTGATCATCGTGGACTGCTCGGGCTCGATGCACGGCGACAAGATCGCCTCGGCCCGGCGGGCCACGTCCGTGGCGATCAAGCAGATCCGCGACGGTGTCTCGTTCGCCGTGATCGCCGGCACCCACCAGGCGGCCCTGCTCTACCCGACCGGCGGCGGCACCGCCGTCGCCAGCCCGACCACCAGGGCCGAGGCGATCGGCATGATGAGCCGGCTGCGGGCCGACGGCGGCACGGCGATCGGCGCCTGGCTGGCGCTGGCCGGCCAGCTGGCCGAGCAGCACCCCGGCCCGCTACGGCACGCGATCCTGCTCACCGACGGCCAGAACGGCGAGCGACCCGAGGATCTCGCCTGGTACCTGGACTCGGTGCTGGGCCGCTTCGTCTGCGACTGCCGCGGGGTCGGCGCCGACTGGAAGGTCGACGAGCTGCGGCAGATCGCGTCCGCGCTGCTGGGATCGGTGGACATCGTGGCGGATCCGGCCGACCTGGCCGCCGACTTCCGGGCGATCATGGCCTCGGCCATGGACAAGCGGATGGCCGAGGTCGCGCTGCGGTTGTGGACACCGCGTACTGCTGCGATCCGCTTCGTCAAGCAGGTGGCGCCCACCGTCGAGGACCTCACCGGGCGGCGTACCGAGATCGCGCCCCAGCGCGGGGACTACCCGCTCGGGTCCTGGGGCGCCGAGAGCCGCGACTACCACGTCTGCGTCGACGTGCAGCCCGGCGCGCTCGGCGACGAGATGCTCGCGGCCCGGGTCACGCTGGTCGCCGCCGGCTCCGACGACGCGCTCGGGCAGGGTCTGGTGCGTGCCGTCTGGACCGAGGACACGGCGCTGGCCACCGGGATCAGTCGCGGGGTGGCGCACTACACGGGACAGGCCGAGCTGGCCGCGGCCATCCAGGAAGGGCTGGCCGCCCGCAAGGCCGGCGACCAGGTGACCGCCACCACCCAGCTCGGCCGGGCCGTCGCGCTGGCGACGGCCTCGGGCAACGGGGACACGGCGCGGCTGCTGGAACGGGTGGTGGATGTGGTCGACGCACCGTCGGGCACCGTCCGGCTGCGCGCGGACGTGGCCGACCTGGACGAGATGACGCTCGACACCCGCTCGACCAAGACGGTCAGGGTGCGCACCGACGCCGGATCCGAGCGGTCCTGAGCCGATGCCCCGCTGCCCGGCCGGACACGCATCCACCAGCACCGACTACTGCGACGACTGCGGCGCGCCGCTGGCATCCGCCCCGACCCCGCCCCCCGCCACGCCCGAACTCGAGCGGTGCGCCGGCTGCGGCGGCCCGCGGTCGGGTCGGTTCTGCGAGGAGTGCGGCCACGACAGCCTGCTGCCGAACCCGGGCCGGGGTGCCCACGCCGCGCCCGACCCGACCCCGCTCGACCCGAGCCCGCTCGACGACCCGAGCCCGCTCGACCCGGGTCTGCGGGACGAGTCGTTCGAAGCGGCGGGCGGGCGTGGCTCGTCGGCACCATCGGGGCCGGCTGATCCTTCTCGACCGGCGGCCCAGCCGGACTGGGTGGTCACGGTCCGCGCCGACCAGGCCTGGTTCGAGGAGATGCGGCGGACGAGTGCCGAACCACCCGCGCTGCAGTTCCCGCCGTACTGCCCGGAGCGCCGGTTCGCGCTCACCGGCGACCAACTGGTGATCGGACGGCGGAACCGGGCCCGCGGAGTGGACCCGGAGATCGACCTGTCCGGCCCGCCGCTGGACCCCGGGGTGTCGACGCTGCACGCCGTGCTGCTGCGCCGCGACGACGGCGGCTGGGCACTGGTCGACATGGGCTCGACGAACGGCACGGTGGTGGGCGACGGCGTCACGCCGATCCCGGCGAACACCCCGGTCACCCTGGCCGACGGCGACCGGATCAAGATCGGGGCCTGGACCACCCTGACCGTGACCGTCGGCGCGGCCGGCTGACCCCGACGATCAGTCCCGATAGCGGGCCGGCACCGGGCGTGGCACCGGATCGACGTAGTCGCCGAACCAGAACCGGTTGCTGGCCGCGAGGCTGCCGTCGGCCCGGCCGCGTTCGAGCACCGCGTTCACGAAGCGGACCAGGTCCGGCGCATCGGGGCTGATGCCGATCGCGTAGTTGGTGTCGGCCAGCGACCGCCCGACGATCTCGGTCTGCGGGTCCTGCGCGGCGAGCCCGGCGAGCAGCACGTCGTCGCTGGACACCGCGGCGACCCGGCCGCCCTGCATGGCCAGCACGCAGTCCGGGATTCCCGGCAGCGTGATCACGTCGAGCCCCGTGGGCAGCGCGCGCAGCACGTCCTCCGTGGTGGAGCCGCGGGAGGTGCACACCCGCTGGCCGGTGAGGTCCTCGACCTCACGGACCCCGCTGCCGGCCGGCACCAGCAGGCGCTGCGACACCCCCATGTACGCCGAGGAGAACTCCACGCTGCGCTGCCGCTCGCAGGTGACCGCGAAGCTGTTGACGACGACGTCGACCTGCTTGCGCTGGATCGCGGGCACCCGATCGGCGATGTTGAGCACCACGAACTGCACCCGGCTCGGATCACCGAAGACCGCTTGGGCGAGCCGGCGCACGATGTCGATGTCGGAGCCCTCCAGCTCCCCGGTCAGCGGGTTGCGGTAGCCCATGCGGAACTTGCCCTGGTCCACCCCGACGATCAGCCGCCCGCGGGCGGCGATGGCCGCCATCGTCGAGCCCGCCGGCATCGCACCGGGTGCGGGCAGCGGGCCCTCGGGCCGCAGGCTCTCCCTGATCCCGGCGCAGGCGGCGGGCGCGGCGGCGGCCGGGGGCGGGGCGGGCGCGGCAGCCGCGGGGGGCAGTGCCGGCGCCGCGGCCGTCGCCCCGCCGGGAAGCAGCAGCGTCGCGGCCGACAGCGCCGCCGCAACGGCCAGGTAGGTCGCGGGCCGCCGCGCGTTGACCGGCCCGCTCACCGCTTTCCCTCGCTGCGCTCGGTCGGCGCTTCGCGCAGACGCTGTGACATTGATTCGCTCGCAAGCTCGCTCACCGGTACTCGCCGATCCGGCGGCCGATCCCCGTCGCGGCGGCCGCCGCGGCCACCACGCCGAGCACCGCAGGCCCGGCCGAGAGCGCCGTGAGCGCACCGCCGGCGGCGTCGAGCTCGGCGTCGAACAGCTGCCGCTGACCATCGGCGCCGGCACCGAGTGCACCGTCGACACGGCCGAACGCGGCGCCGGAGCCGGCCGGATCGGCACCGGTCGCCGAGGCCACGGCCGCCCGGTAGTCCCCGCCGTCGTCCAGCTCCCGGAGCCGTCGGTGTGCCTCGTCCCAGGAGGCGACGGCCTCCCGGATCTCCCCGACCAGCACCGGGTCCACCGCATCGGTCGTCGCGGCGAGCAGGCCGCCCCGCCCGGCGGGGCCCAGCACCCGCTCGATCTCGGCGGTGAAGCCGGTGTCCGACGCGGCGCCGCCACTGCGGGCCACCAGCACCAGGCTCTCGTTGCTGCGCGCCAGCAACACCGCGGCCCGCGCGTCGTCCAGTGCGGCGGCGGCGGCGCTGTGCCGCTTGGCCTGGTCCAGATGACTGCCGGCCAGCAGCAACGCCGCCGCCCACCAGGTCAGCGCCGCGGCCAGCGCGAGGCCCGCGACCAGCAGGCCGGGGCTCAGCACCCGGTTGGTGCGGCGGCGCTCCTGCCACCCGACATCGACCACGGCCACCAGCGCCGCGATCCCGATCGCCACGACCGCGAGCGGGAGCCCGCCGCCGCGCCGGTAGTCGGCGTCCAGCGCGTCGGCCTGCAGCCGGCGCAGCTCCTGCGCGGCGGGCAGCATGGTCTCCCGCATCAGCCGCGATCCGCTGTCCAGGTAGGACTGGCCGAGCGGCAGCCCCTGCCGGTTGTGGGCCCGGGCCGTCTCGACCAGCCCGGTGTAGATCGGCAACTGGGCGGAGATGGTGGCGATGGGCGCCTGGGCCGGGTCCCCTTCCGGCAGTCGCCCGGCCGCCTGCACCAGCCGGCGGGAGGCCCGCTGGATGTCCTCGTCGTAGCGGGCCCGCACGGGCGCCGGCTCCCGCCCGCCCGCGACATACCCGCTGGTCGCCATGGCGTCGGCGTCGGCGAGCGAGCGGTACAACTCGGCGGCGTCGCCGTTCAGCGCGGAGATCCGGCTGCCCGCATCCCGCACCGCATCGCTGCGCGACTCCCCGGACAGCAGGCTGACCAGGGCGAACAGCAGGCAGCCGAGAATCAGCACGGCACCGGCCCGGCGCAACCGGGCCGGCGTCGACCGGCCGGCGACCAGGCCGCGGGCCAGCCGGTACGGCTCCCGCGAAGGCGCCGGCGACGGCGTGCCCACGACCCCGACGCTCATGCCGCCTCCGTCACCCTCCGCTGTCCGGCTCGATGCCGGCAGCATCCCATCGGGCTACGACAGTTCTCGGGTGACCCCGCCGCCGAGTGCCCAGCCGGGCCGGCCCCGGTGCGAGTCGAGCAGCGTGGCCGCGTTGGTCAGCGGACGCGGCGCGGCCCTCTCGGCCCGCGCCCGCCCCGACCGGTCAGCGGCCCGGCCGGCGTCCGGCGCGCCCTTCGACCGGAGCGGTACCAGCGCCGGGCCGGCCGGCGGTGAGGACCCGCGGGCCGTCCGGCGTGATCGCGATCGTGTGCTCGGCGTGGGCCGCCCGGCTGCCGTCGGCGGTGCGCAGCGTCCACCCGTCCGGGTCGTGGCGGTAGTCGTCGCGACCGCCGGCGATCAGCATCGGCTCCAGGGCCAGCACCATGCCCGGCAGCAGCCGCGGACCACGACGGCGCCGGCCCTCGTTCGGCACGAACGGGCCCTCGTGCATCGACCGCCCGACCCCGTGCCCGCCGTGGTGGGCGAGCAGCCCGTAGCCGCCGGCCCGCCCGACGCTCCCGATCGCGTGCGCGATGTCACCGATCCGGGCGCCGGGAGTCGCGGCCGCGATCCCCGCCCGCAGCGCCCGCTCGGTGGTCTCGATCAGATCCGGATCGCCGGCGCGCGGCCGGCCGACCACGGTGCTGAACGCGGCGTCGGCGCACCATCCGTCCAGGTGCACCGCGAGGTCGATGCTCAGCAAGTCGCCGTCGCGCAGCGGTTGCCGGCTCGGGATGGCGTGCACGACCGCGTCGTTGACGCTGGCGCAGATGACCGCCGGGTACGGGCCCGGCGCGGAAGCCGGGTGGTAGCCCAGGAAGGTCGGCCTCGCCCCGGCCTCGGCGATGAGGTCCACGGCGACCTCGTTCAGCTCGTGCGGGCTGACCCCCACCGCGGCGCGCCTCGACAGCGCGGTCAACACGGACCCGACGACGGCCCCGGCCGCCCCGATGGCGTCCAGCTCGCCGGCACTCTTGAGCTCGATCACACGATAACTATACCGGTATTAGAATCCCGGACATGGTTCGCGTCCCGTTGACCCCCGCCGACCGCGAGCGTGGCGAGCGCCTCGGCCGACTGCTGCGCGCGGCCCGGGCCGATCGCAGCCTGAGCGAGGTGGCGGGCGCCGCGGGGATCTCCGCCGAGACGCTGCGGAAGATCGAGACCGGCCGGATCCCGACCCCGACCTTCTTCACCGTGTCCGCCCTGGCGGCGACGCTCGGCCTGTCCCTCGACGATCTGATGGTGACGTTGACCGTCGACCACGGAGCCGGGGAGCCCGCTGCCTGAGCAGATCCAGGCGACACCTCGCCGAGGCACGGCAGCCCCGCGCACGGCACTCACGTCACCAGGACGGCATCCCCGAC
>DATMDS010000107.1:0-24517 GCA_035557575.1 Pseudonocardia sp.
CCGTTCGGTGGTGGTGGATGGTGGTCGTGGGTCACCAGTTCTTGTTGCGCATGGCGCTCTCCGTTCGGTGGTGGTGGATGGTGGTCGTGGGTCACCAGTTCTTGTTGCGCACGGCGCTCTCCCTTCGCGGCGGGCCGGCAGACGAACGTCGGTCACCAGTTCTTATTGCGCACGGTGCTACTCCTCTCCTGAGGGGCCGCGAAATTACTCGGCAGTCAAGGAATCGCCATACGCCGAGTTCGCGAAACCTTTCAGTCCCGACCCCATTGCATCGGGATCCAGTGGTCACATATCCGTGCTCGCAGCGGCCTGCTCGCGCCTGCTCGACGCGGAATCCGTTGTGCGACTCGCGGCCGGCCGGTGGTGTGCGACTACGTCGTCGCGACCGACATCCGGTGCTCGCGCATCGGGGCTCCGGCTTCGCCGTGAACGTGCGCTCCTCACGCCTGCTCCTCTCGGCCCACAGGAGCTGACACGGCGGGCCTCCACGCCGGACGCTGCTGGTGGTGCCGGTGCCCGGTGGCATCACTGGCCACGTCCGCGCCCGTCTACTATCCTCGACCGCTCAGCGAGAGAGCGGCAGATTCTGAATGATTAGCGGAGTTGCGCGACGCTTTGGTCCGATGGGGTCGGCCCTGAGTGGTAGAGCTATTCGCGGCTGGGCCGTTTGGTCGGTGCCTTGTCGAGTTATGCTCCCGGTGTTGACTGTCGAAATCACCCCTTTGGTGCTTGTGCTCACCCAGATAACGACGACGCCGCTCGACTCGCGAGTGCTGCTGCTCACAGTGGTGCTGTGTGGAGTGGGCACCGTGCACACCGAGATAGCGGTCCGGGTGGAGAGTGTGCGACGCCGGGTCACCACTGATACCGCCCATGTCGATCTCTGCTCGGTCTGGACATTTGCCGCGGCGATCGTGCTGCCGCCAGCATTGGCGGCGCTGGTCGCGGTTATCGTGAGTGCGCACCAGTGGTGGCGCTCGTATCGGCCGCGCACTCCGCTGTACCGCCAGGTGTTCACGACGGCAACTATTGTGCTGGCCGCGCTGGCGGCGTCCGCGGTGATGGCCGCGGTGTCGGACAGCAGCCGGTTGGCCGCGATCGTGCTGGCCGTGCTCGCCTACACCACGGTCAACAGCTGCCTGGTGGCCGGGGCGATCGCGGTGAGCACGGCCAAGCCCGACCTGGCGGCCGCGTTCGGCGACTGGGAGTCGAACGTCCTGGAGATCGCCAGCCTGTCGCTCGGCGCCCTCACCGCGCTGGCGTTGCTGATCAACCCGTGGCTGGTGCTGTTCGTGCTGCCGCCGGTGCTGGTGCTGCACCGGGCGGTGCTGGTGCGGCAGCTGGCCGAGGCGGCCCGGACGGATCTCAAGACGGGCCTGCTCAACGCGGCCGCCTGGCACAGCCAGGCCGAGCGGGCGTTGGACCGCAGCCGGCACGACAACGCGCCACGCGGGGTCCTGGTGCTGGATCTGGATCATTTCAAGAAGGTCAACGACACCTACGGTCACCTGGCGGGTGACAAGGTGTTGGCGGCAGTGGCCGACGCGCTGCGCGGTGAGGTGCGTGATCGGGACCTGGTCGGGCGGTTCGGCGGCGAGGAGTTCGTGGTGCTGCTGGCCGAGCTCCCTGGGGGCGCCGCGACCGAGCTGGAGGCGGTGGCCGAGCGGATGCGCCGCCGGGTCGAGCGGCTCCGGGTCGAGATCCCCACCCCGGACGGGCCACTGACCGTCGCCGGGCTCACCGTGTCGATCGGGGCCGCGGTGCACCCGGGCGGCGCGCAGGACCTCCGCACCCTGCTGCAGATCGCCGACACCGCGGTCTACACCGCCAAACGGGACGGCCGCAACCGAGTCCGCATGGGACGGTCGGTGGGGAACTCGGGGCTGCCCAGGCACCTCGTGGGCAGCGAACCGCCCGCCGCCGCGCGCTGAGCCGGGCCTCGATCGGCACCGACACTCACCGATCGTGATGTGTTGGTGACGGAATATCACCCCCATGTGGGATCGCCGTCCCCCTGACACGCCACGGTGGGGCTCACTAGCCTCGCCGGGAAGCGACAACAGCGGCACGGAAAAGGGGGATCACGTCGTGGTCGAACCGAGTCCTCCGGCGGCAGCCGCCCCGGCCGGTTCCGCGCTCGGCAGGCTCCCGGCACGCGCCGTGCTGGTCGTGCTGGCCGTGGAGGTGGTGGCCCTCGTGCTGGTGCTGGCGTCGGTCTCGACGCCGACCGCGGGCGAGGCCACCCTCGCCGCGTTCCTGACGTTGCTCAGCCTCGTGCACACCGAGCTGGCCACCGGGGTCGAGCGGGCGCGGAGACAGGCGGCGGGCGCCTCGTACTTCGACCTCAGCTCGGTGTGGACCTTCGCGGCGGCGCTGCTGCTGCCGCCGATGCTGGCGGCCGCGGTCATCGCGGTGGTGTACAGCCACCTGTGGTGGCGGGTCTGGCGGCCGGCGGGGGTGCCGCTGTACCGCCACGTCTACACCACGGCGACCGTGGTGCTCGCCGCGGCGGCAGCGCACGCGGTGGTGCAGGGCGCCGGCGGGATGCCGACCGAGGCGGGGGACGTGGGCGGGATGGCCGGCATCGGGTTGGCCGTGCTGCTCTACGTGGCGGTGAACACGCTGCTGGTTGCCGGGGCGATCGCGCTGAGCGAGCGGCGGCCGGCGGGGGACCGGGCGGGCGCCCGGGACCTGATCGGCCGCTGGGACGACAACGCCCTGGAGCTGGCCACCATCTGCATGGGTGCGCTGGCCGCGGTGGCGCTGTCCTCGGTGCCGGGCCTGGTCGCGCTGGTGCTGCCGCCCATCGTGGTGCTGCACCGCGCCGTGCTGGTGCGCCAGCTGGAGGAGGAGGCCAGTACCGACGGCAAGACCGGGCTGCTCAACGCGGTGGCCTGGCGGGCGCACGCGCTGCGCACCGTCCAGCACATGCAGCGCGGCGCGGTCGGCGTGCTGATCCTCGACCTGGACCACTTCAAGACGGTGAACGACGTCTACGGCCACCTGGCCGGCGACGAGGTGCTGGCCGCGGTGGCGGCCGAGCTGCAGGCCGGTTCCCGGGCCCAGGACGTCGTCGGACGCTTCGGCGGCGAGGAGTTCGTGGTGCTGCTGCGGGACCTGCCGCCGGGACCGCAGGCGACCACCGTGCTGCACGCCGTCGCCGAGCGGATCCGGCTGCGGGTGTTCGAGCTCACGGTGCCGGTGACCCGGTCGGCCGGCGCGGTCCGGGTGAGCGGGCTGTCCGTCTCCGTGGGCGGCGCGGTGTTGCCGACCGACGGCGCCACGCTGGACGACGCCCTCGCGGTCGCGGACACCTCGCTGTACGCGGCCAAGCACAGCGGCCGCAACCGGGTGCGGATCGCCGCCGGCATGCTGGTGCCGGCGGCCCGGCAGCCGGTGTCGTGACGCGCGCCCGCGGGCTGCGGTCCGCGGGCGTCCGTAAGCTGGCGTGGTGACCTTGCTGCGTTCCGTCCGCGGTCCGGACGATCTGAAGCGGCTCGACGCTGGTCGGCTGCCCGAGCTGGCCGCCGAGATCCGGCGCGAGCTCGTCGCCACGGTGTCCCGCACCGGCGGGCACCTCGGCCCCAATCTCGGCGTGGTGGAGCTGACGATCGCGCTGCACCGCGTCTTCGACGGCCCGCGGGACACCGTGATCTGGGACACCGGGCATCAGGCCTACGTGCACAAGATGCTCACCGGGCGCCAGCAGGGGTGGGACCGGCTGAAGAAGACCGGTGGCCTGTCCGGCTACCCGAGCCGGACCGAGAGCGAGCACGACCACGTCGAGAACAGCCATGCCTCCACGTCGCTGTCCTGGGCCGACGGGATCGCCCGCGGCTACGCGCTGACCGGGCAGCAGCGGCACGTCGTCGCGGTGATCGGCGACGGAGCGCTGACCGGCGGTATGGCTTGGGAGGCGCTGAACAACATCGCTGCCGGCCGGGACCGCAACGTGGTGATCGTGGTCAACGACAACGGCCGCTCCTACGCGCCGACGATCGGCGGGCTGGCCGACCGGCTGGCGTCGCTGCGGCTGCAGCCGGGCTACGAGCGGGTGCTGGAGGCGGGCAAGCAGGCGCTGGCCCGCACCCCCGTGGTGGGCGGCCCGATCTACGCCGGGCTGCACGCGCTCAAGGCCGGGGTGAAGGACGCGCTGAGCCCGCAGGAGCTGTTCTCCGACCTGGGGCTGAAGTACTTCGGCCCGGTCGACGGGCACGACATCGCGGCGATGGAGTCGGCGCTGCGCCGGGCCCGGCACTTCGGCGGGCCGGTGATCGTGCACGCGGTGACCCGCAAGGGCAACGGCTACCCGCCCGCGGAGAACGACGAGGCCGAGCAGATGCACTCGCCGGCCGCCTTCGACCCGGAGACCGGGTTGCCCACCGGTCCGCCCTCGACCGGCTGGACCAGCGTGTTCGCCGAGGAGATGGTGGCACTCGGGGCCCGCCGCCCGGACGTGGTGGCGATCACCGCGGCGATGCTCGGCCCGACCGGGCTGGCCCCGTTCGCCGCCGCGTTCCCGGAGCGCTGCTTCGACGTCGGCATCGCCGAGCAGCACGCGCTCACCTCGGCCGCCGGGCTGGCCGTGGCCGGGCTGCATCCGGTGGTGGCCGTGTACTCGACGTTCCTCAACCGGGCGTTCGACCAGCTGCTGATGGACGTGGCGCTGCACGATCAGCCGGTCACGCTGGTGCTGGACCGGGCCGGGGTCACCGGCAACGACGGGCCCTCGCACAACGGCATGTGGGACCTGTCGATCCTCGGCGTCGTGCCCGGCATGCGGGTGGCCGCCCCGCGGGACGCGGCCACCCTGCGCGATGAGCTGGCCGAGGCGGTGGCGATCGACGACGGCCCCAGCGCGCTGCGCTTCCCCAAGGGCCCGGTCATCGACGCGGTGCCGGCACTGCGCCGGGTCGACGGGGTCGACGTGCTGTACGAGACCGGCTCCGGCGGCGACGGACCCGGCGACGAGCCGGTGACCGACGAGCCTGCGGTGCTGCTGGTCTGCGCGGGAGCGTTCGGCGAGCTGGGGGTCGCGGCGGCGCAGCGGCTGGCCCGCCAGGGCATCGCGGTGACCGTGGTCGACCCGCGCTGGGTGCTGCCGGTGCCGGACGCGATCGTCGAGCTGGCCCGCGGGCACCGGCTGGTGGTGGCCGTGTCCGACGGCGGCCGGCACGGCGGTTTCGGCTCCGCGGTGGCCCAGCGGCTGCGGGAGAGCGAATGCGACGTGCCGGTGCGGGACCTGGCCATCCCGCAACGGTTCCTGGAGCACGGCAGCCGGGACGACGTGCTGGCCGCGCTCGGGCTGACCGCCCAGGGGGTCGCCCGCCGGGTCACCGAGTGGGCCGCGGCGCTGCTCGGCACGCCGTCGGGTGCCGAAGGGCAGGCTCCGAGCCGGGACGCCACCGCGGCGCCGGGGGAGCAGGGGCGCTGATGCGGGTGCTCATCGTCGAGGACGAGCAGCAACTGGCCGACGCGGTGGCCCGGGGGTTGCGCCGGGAGGGCATGGCCGTCGACGTGGCCTACGACGGCGACAGCGGCCACGAGAAGTCCGCGGTGACCCGCTACGACGTGGTGGTGCTCGACCGCGACCTGCCGGGGATGTCCGGCGACCGGCTGTGTGCCGAGATCGTCGGGTCCGGCGTCACCACCCGGGTGCTGATGCTCACCGCCAGCGGCACCCTGGCCGACAAGGTCGACGGGCTGTCCCGGGGCGCCGACGACTACCTGGCCAAGCCGTTCGACTTCGCCGAGCTGGTCGCCCGCTGCCGGGCGCTGGGTCGCCGTGCCACCCCGGCGGTGCCGCCGCTGCTGGTCGCGGGCGACCTCGCGCTGGACCCGGCCAAGCGCACCGTGCGCCGTGCGGACCAGCCGGTCGAGCTGACCCGCAAGGAGTTCGGCGTGCTCGAGGTGCTGATGGCGGCGGGCGGGGCCGTGGTGAGCAGCGAGGAGCTGCTGGAGCGGGTCTGGGACGAGAACGCCGATCCCTTCACCACGACCGTGCGGGTCACCGTGATGACCCTGCGCAAGAAGCTCGGCGATCCCGGTCTGATCGAGACCGTGGTGGGCGCCGGCTACCGGGTTCCGACCGCGGGCTGAGCCGGCAGGATGACTCCGCCGTGAGGGCCGCACCGGTCCGATGAACACGGTCCGATGAGGACGCGGGGCCGCAGTGGGCTGCGGCCGCGGTTGACGCTGCTGTCCACCGCGCTGGTCGCCCTGGTCAGCGCGTTGCTGCTGTGGCTGGGCTGGCTGCTGGTCGGCGGGGTGGCGCGCAGCGTGCCGGCGCTTCCGCCCGGTAGCACGGTGCGGGTGGGGGACCGGGACGTGCCGGCCGAGCAGGTCAGCGAGGCGGTCGGCGCCGCGGCCCGCAACGACGTGCTGCGGGCCGGGCTGGTGGCGTTCCCGCTGGTGGTGCTCGCGGCGGCGGTGGTGTCCTGGGTGCTGGTCGGGCGCGTCCTCGGTCCGCTGCACGCCGTCACCGCGACCGCCCGCCGGCTGTCGGCCGACTCGCTGGACACCCGCACCGGGCTGCGCGACGCCCGCGGTGAGGTCGCCGAGCTGGCCGCCGGGTTCGACGCGATGCTGGACCGGCTGCAGGCCGCCTTCGACGCCCAGCGCCGCTTCGTGGCCAACGCCAGCCACGAGCTGCGCACTCCGTTGTCGGTGCTGCGCACCGAGGTCGAGGTGACCCTCTCCGATCCGCACGCCGACCTCGAGGAGCTGCGTCGGATGGGTGCGGTGGTGCGGGACGCCACCCGGCGCGCCGACGACCTGGTCGCCGGGCTGCTGTTGCTGGCCCAGGCCGAGGGCGCGGAGCTGGTCGCGGTGGCGCCGCTGGACCTGGCCGAGGTCGTCGGGTCGGCGTTGGAGCTGGTCCGGCCCGAGCTGGCCGGCCGCGGGCTGCGGCTCCGGGTGCGGGCCGAGCCGGCCCCGACCCGGGGCGACCGGGTGTTGCTGGAGCGGGTGGCCAGCAACCTGTTGGAGAACGCGGCCCGGCACAACGTCCCCGGCGGCTGGGTGACGGTGTGCACGTCGGCCACGGCCACCGGAGCCCGGCTGGAGGTGAGCTCCAGCGGGCCGGAGATCGCCGGGGACCGGGTGGCGGAGCTGTTCGAACCGTTCCGCAGGGGGCCGGTGGAGCGGACCGGCGCGGTGCGCGGATCCGGGCTGGGGCTGTCCATCGTGCGGGCGGTGGTGCTGGCCCACGGGGGCAGCGTGGCTGCGGAGCCGGTGCCCGGCGGCGGCCTGACCCTCGCGGTCGAGCTGCCGGCCTGAACCGGCTCGGTACGAACGGGTGCAGGCGCCGGGTCCCGCGGCCTACGAGGCGTTCTCCTTGGCCCGGGCGAGCGCGGTGTCGAGACCGGGAAGAAGCAGCTCGATCTGCCAGTCGCGCGCCCCGCCGGCGCGCAGCGTGCCGGCGATGTCGCCGTCGGCAGGCGGCGACCAGCACAGCCGCCGCAACAGCTCGGGCTGCAGCAGGTTCTCCACCGGTATCGACCACTGCTGCGACGTCTCGGCCAGCGCGGCGCGGGTCGCGGCCAGCCGGGCCGCGGCCGCCGGGTCGCGGTCGCCCCACCGGGCCACTGGTGGTGGTCCGTCGCTGGGCGGGGAGGAGAGCGGCAGCTCGGCCGGATCCAGCGCCAGCGCCTGGGCCACCGCGGCGTACCAGTAGTTGGCCAGTCGCCGCTGGGCGCGGCCGCGGAACACCGCCATCGCGCCCAGGGCCGCCGCCGAATCCGGGGCCGTCATGGCGGCGTCGATGATCGCCGAGTCCGGCAGCACCCGGCCCGGTGCGATGTCCCGTTCCGAGGCGAGCCGGTCCCGGGCCGTCCAGAGGGCCCGGACGATGGCCAGCGCGCGCGGCTTGCGGACGCGGTGCATGCCGGAGGTGCGGCGCCACGGCTCGGCCCGGGGCGGCGCGGGCGACGCGGTCCGCACCGCCTCGAACTCCTGCAGCGCCCAGTCCAGCTTGCCCTGCGCGGCGAGCATCCCGGCGAGCACGTCCCGCAGCTGCACCAGGACCTCGACGTCCAGCGCCGCGTAGACCAGCCAGGCCTCGGGCAGCGGCCGCCGCGACCAGTCCGCGGCACCGTGCCCCTTCTCCAACGACAGGCCCAGCAGCTGCTCGACGAGCGGGCCGAGGCCCACCCGCGGCAACCCGGCCAGCCGGCCGGCCAGCTCGGTGTCGAACAGCCGGTCCGGGACCAGCCCGACCTCGGCCAGGCACGGGAGATCCTGGTTCGCGGCGTGCAGCACCCACTCCGGCCCGCGCAGCGCCGGTGCCAGGTCTGCCAGATCGCTCCCCAGCGGAATGGGATCGACCAGGGTGGTACCGGCACCGGCCCGTCGCAGCTGCACCAGGTAGGCGCGCTGCGAGTAGCGGAACCCCGAGGCACGTTCGGCGTCGACCGCCACCGGCCCGCTCCCCGCCGCGATGGCGGCGGCGGTGCGGGCCAGCGTTGCGCGGTCGGTGACCACGGAGGGGAGCCCATCGACCGGTCGCAGCAGTGCGACCGGTGCCGGTGCCCCGGGGTTGTCGCTGTCGTCGGGCTCTACGGTCAGCGGATGACCCCGGCCCGCATGGCCAGCGCCACCATCTGGGCGCGGTCACCGGTACCGAGTTTGCGCCCGATCCGGGACAGGTGGCTCTTCACGGTGAGAGCGGACAGGCTCAGCGCCTCGCCGATCTCCTTGTTCGACTGCCCGTCGGCCACCAGTTGCAGCACCTCCACCTCGCGCGCCGACAGCTCGCGCGGGGTGTTGTCGGTACCCGGCACCCGGGTGCCGGTGGCCAGCAGCGGAGCCACTGTCGGGTCGGCGTAGACGCCGCCGTCCAGCACCCGCTTCACGCCGTCGGTGACGATCGCCGCCGACGCCGACTTGAGCAGATAGGCCTGGGCACCGGCCTGGAACGCCGACCGCACGGCGTACGGGTCGTCCGAGGACGCCAGCACCACCAGCCGGTTCCAGCCCAGCGACCGCAGCTCGGTCACCAGATCCAACCCGCTACCGTCGGGTAGTCCGAGGTCCAGTATTGCCAGGTCGCAGGGCCCATTCGCGTGGGCTCTGGCCCGGGCCTCGGCAACCGAGGCGGCCTCGTACACCGTTCCCGCGCCCATGGAGCGCAGCCGCGCGGCGATCGCCTCACGCAGCAGCGGGTGGTCATCGACCACCAGCACCGAAAACAGCTCTTCCCGCGGGTGCGGGACCATCGAAGGCGACAGCACGGGCCCGGTCGAGCCCCTTGCTGGTGCGCCCTGGCCCACAACGGCCACGTCGTTCCTCCCTGGAGTCGGTCGTTGCCCCCCGACCGGCACCAGAACCCCGAGCGCACCAGGTGTTACCCGACTGCCCGAGGCGGTGTCAGTGGCGGAAGCCTAGCCCCCCAAGCGGTCTAACGTTGGTATCGGTTCGGGAATCTGTGGGTGAAAGTTACAGCTATGTCGATATCGATCCACCCGACCGGGCGAGCGGGCCGATCACGGAAAGCGGCGAATTCGCAGGTGAGCATGCTGATCAGTTCGGGTGGACGAGTGGTAGGACCCCGACAGGGGGGAGTCCGGCGGCCGATGCCACCAGTCCACAGAACGCCTCGGCGTGGCGGCTGAGATTCGCGCCCACCGGAGTCCACGAGGCCCGCAATTCGACGTCGTCGTCGCGCCGCGGCCCGGCGATGTCGCCAAATCGCACCGAGGAGGTCTGGGTCACCGTTCCACCGAGCGCCTGGTATTTCGCCCCGCAAGCATGAAGCGATTCGGTGAGCCAGGACCAGCCGATGACCGGGAACATCTCGTCGCCGAGCTGTTCGCGCTCCAACCGCGCCTGCACGAAGCACACCAGCCGGAACGTGCCCTCCCACACGGCGTGACCATCCGGGTCGTGCAGCAGGATCAGCCGGCCGCAGGTGTCCGGCTCGTCGATGTCCTCGCCGGGCCTGGCCGCGTCGGCCTCCAGCCCGAACGCCCAGCTGTACGGGGCCAGCCGCGGCGGCGGGTCGATCGGTGCGTACAGCAGCTCCGGTCGGGGCCGCACACCGCGCAGCGAGGTGACCGCCTCGACGAACTGCGGCGGTAGGGCGGACGGGTCGGGCACGAGCGAGGACTCTAGGTTGCAGTGGATGTTGCCGGGGCAAGACGCGCCGGTCGGGCACCGATCGACAGACCGGACGTGGGACACTGGCCCGGTCATGACGCCACCCTCCGTGCCCGCCGTCGTCGGCAACCGGCGTCCACTCGCGTCCGCTCCGCTGCTGGCGGCCGCCCGCGGGCAGACCCCGTCGCGGCTGCCGGTGTGGTTCATGCGCCAGGCCGGGCGATCGCTGCCGGAGTACCGGGCGCTGCGCGCCGACACCGGGATGCTGCAGGCCTGCCTGACCCCGGAGCTGGCCTGCGAGATCACCCTGCAGCCGGTACGCCGGCACGGTGTCGACGCGGCCATCCTGTTCTCCGACATCGTGGTTCCGCTGTACGCCGCCGGCATCGGGGTGGACATCGTGCCCGGCACCGGCCCGGTGCTGGCCCGGCCGGTGCGCACCCGGTCCGACGTGCAGGCGCTGCCCGAGCTGTACCCCGAGCAGCTCGAGCCGATCACCGCGGCGGTCGGGCTGCTGCTGCCCGAGCTGGGCCAGACTCCGCTGATCGGCTTCGCCGGTGCCCCGTTCACGCTGGCGTCGTACCTGGTCGAGGGCGGGCCGAGCCGCAACCACGAGCGCACCAAGGCGCTGATGCGCTCCGCGCCGGAGATCTGGCACGCGCTGATGGAGCGGCTTGCCGCGATCACCGCCACGTTTCTGCGCGCCCAGGTCGACGCCGGTGTCGACGCCGTGCAGCTGTTCGACTCGTGGGCCGGCGCCCTGTCGGAACGGGACTACCGGCGCTACGCGTTGCCGTACTCGGCCCGGGTGCTGGCCGAGCTGGCCGCGGCCCCGAGCAGCTCCACAGTGCCGCGGATCCATTTCGGCGTCGGCACCGGGGAGTTGCTCGGCGCGCTGGCCGAGGCCGGCGCGGACGTGGTGGGCGTGGACTGGCGGGTGCCGCTGGACGAGGCGGCGCGGCGGACCGGCGGTGTCCATCCGGTGCAGGGCAACCTGGACCCGGCCGTGCTGTTCGCCGACCGGGCCTCCATCGAGGCGGAGACCCGGCGGATCGTGGCGGAGGGCCGCCGGGCGCCCGGGCACGTGTTCAACCTCGGCCACGGGGTGCTCCCGGACACCGACCCGGACGTGCTGACCTGGCTGGTCGAGCTGGTGCACAGCCTGCAACCGTGAGGCCGGCAGCAGGGGACGCGGCGCCCCGGGTGGCCGTGGTCGGGGCCGGCATCTCCGGGTTGACCGCGGCCCACCGGCTGCGGGTGCTGCTCGGTCCGCGGGCGGTGATCACCGTCGTGGAGCGGCGGGACCGGGTCGGTGGCGTGCTGCGCACCGTGGATCTCGCCGGAGTGCCGTTCGACGTCGGGGCCGAGTCGTTCCTGGCCCGCCGGCCCGAGGGCGGGCTGCTGCTGGACGAGCTCGGGCTCGCCGGCCAGCGGGTCCGGCCCACCGCGGCGGCGCCGTCGCTGCGCGCCGGCGGGCGCAGCGTCCCGCTGCCCGCGGCCACCCTGTTGGGGGTGCCCACCAGCCGGGCCCGGCTGTCCGGGCTGCTCTCGCCGGGCGGCGCCGCCGCGGTGGCCGCGGAACCGAGCCGCCCGCTGCGCTGGGAGGCAGGAGCCGACGTGGCCCTCGGCCCGCTGTTGCGGGCCCGCTTCGGCGACGAGCTGGTCGACCGACTGGTCGACCCGCTGCTCGGCGGGGTCTACGCGGGCCGGGTCGACGCGCTCGGGCTGCGCGCCACGCTGCCCACCCTGGCCGCCGCGCTGGACGGCGGTGCCCGCTCGCTGACCGCCGCCGCGGACGCCGCCGCCCCGGAAGCCGCCCCGGGCGCCGCCGCTCCGGGGGCGGGCGCTCCGGCCGGGCCGGTGTTCGAGGCGCTGCGCGACGGCTACCGGGTGCTGCTGGACACGCTGGTGAGCGCCGCCGCGGCGCAGCTGCGGCTGGGCGTCACCGTGCGCGGGCTGGCCCGGCGCCCCGACGGCTGGCGGCTGCTGCTCGGGCCCTCGACCGGCACCGACGTCCTGGACATCGACGCGGTGCTGCTCGCGGTGCCGGCGCCGGCGGCGGCGCGGCTGCTGGCCGGGGTGGCGCCGGCGGCCGCCGCGGCGGCCGGTGAGCTCGAGCTCGCGTCCTCCGCCGTGGTCGCGCTGGCCTACCGCAAGGGCGACGTGGCACCGCCGGCCGGCTCCGGGCTGCTGATCGCGACCGGGGAGCCGCACGCGGTCAAGGGGATCACCTACTCCAGCACGAAGTGGGCGCACCTCGGTGCGGACGGCATGGTCCGGCTGCGCAGCTCGCTCGGCCGCTTCGGCGAGGCGGCCGACCTGCAGGTCGACGACGACGTGCTGGTCGACAGGGTGCGGGCCGACCTGGCCGCGCTGGCCGGGATCAGTGCCGCACCGGTGGCGGTGGCCGTCGCGCGCTGGGGCGGCGGGCTACCGCAGTACGGGGTGGGACACCCGGACCGGGTGCGGCGCATCGGCGACGGGCTGCCGCCCGGGATCGCCGTCGCCGGCGCCGCCCTGCACGGGGTGGGCGTGCCGGCCTGCATCGGCACCGCCCGGTCCGCCGCGGGCCGGCTGGCCGGGCAGCTCGCCGGGGTGCCGCCGGGCTCGTCCGGTCCGCCGGGTCGGGATGGCAGCATGGAGCCATGGCCCGTCTCGACTACGCCACGCTGAACAGCACCCTCCGCTACACCATGTGGTCGGTGTTCCGGGTCGAGCCGGGTCGGCTCGGCGACGACCGGGCCGCACCGGCCGCGGAGCTCACGGAGTTCACCGAGGCGCTGGCCGGCAAGGGCGTGCAGCTGCGCGGGGTGTACGACCTGGCCGGCATGCGGGCCGACGCCGACTACATGGTCTGGTGGCACGCCGACAACGTGGAGGCGCTGCAGGCCGCCTACGCCGACCTGCGGCGCACGACGGCACTCGGGCGGGCCAGCCTCCCGGTGTGGAGCCAGGTCGCGCTGCACCGCCCGGCCGAGTTCAACAAGAGCCACGTCCCGGCGTTCGTGGCCGGCGAGGAGCCCAAGGGCTACGTCTGCGTGTACCCGTTCGTGCGCTCGCTGGACTGGTACCTGCTGCCGGAAGCGGAGCGTCGGCAGATGCTCGCCGACCACGGCAAGGCCGCGCGCGGCTACCCGGATGTGCGGGCCAACACGGTGCCCGCGTTCGCGCTCGGCGACTACGAGTGGATCCTGGCCTTCGAGGCCGACCGGTTGGACCGGATCGTCGATCTGATGCGCGACCTGCGGGCCACCGAGGCGCGCCGGCACGTGCGCGAGGAGGTGCCGTTCTTCACCGGCCCGCGGGTGCCGCCCGGCGCCCTGATGGCCACGCTTCCGTAGCGTTCAGAACTTGAGCATCGGCGCCGGGTGCCGCGGCGACTCGCGCAGCCCCCGGCCGAACGCCCGCAGCAGCATCGGTCGGAAGCCGCGCGCCGGGTACTCCGCAAGCAGCCCGCGGTAGCCGGCCCGGGGCACGCCGGGGGCCGGCACCAGGCCACCGGTGACGTCGGTCAGGTCGGCCCGCCGGAACGCCTCCACCAGCGGGTGCGGATGCCGGGCGCGGCGTACCCGGTGATGCTCGTCGATCATCGCCGTGACCAGGCCGGTGTGCTCCCGGTCGGCCGGGGCCAGCGCGGCCACCGCGCGCCGGGTCGACGGCGGCAGGTAGTCCCAGGTGCGGTCGAACCACAGGCCCGCGTCGTGGAAGAACGCGGCCAACCCGAGCACGCCGGCCAGCCCGGCCGGCACCTCGACCTGCCGGCCGACCAGGCCGATCACCCGGTGCACGTGACCGTGGTAGATCGGCCGCTCGGCGCCCATGATCGGACCGTGCCGCTCGAACAGCTCGTCGGCGACGGCGTGTGCGTGTGCGACGGGGGCCGACATGGCCGTCAGGCGTCGGGTACCAGGCGCAGCGAGACGGAGTTGATGCAGTAGCGCAGGTCGGTCGGCGTGCCGTAGCCCTCGCCGGAGAACACGTGGCCGAGGTGGCTGTGGCAGTTCGCGCAGATGACCTCCACCCGGCGCATGCCGAGGCTCGAGTCCACCCGCTCGATGACCGCGTCACCGGCCAGCGGGGTGAAGAACGACGGCCAGCCGCAGTGCGACTCGAACTTGCTGTCGCTGCGGAACAGCTCGGCGCCGCAGGCGCGGCAGGAGTAGACGCCGGTGCTCTTCGTGTCGGTGTACTCGCCGGTGAACGGGCGCTCGGTGCCGGCCTGTCGCAACACCTGGTACTCGGCCGGGGTGAGCTGCTCGCGCCACTCGGCGTCGGACTTGACGACCTTCGGGGCGGGTTCGGTGACGGGATCCATGCCTCCAGGGTAGGCCGCCGCGGCGCTACCGACCTGCGACGACGAACACCAGCGACTCCCACACCACGTACCCGGTCACCGCGAGCAGCAGCAGCACCACCCCGACCGCGGCCCAGCGACGGCCGCCCTCGGCCCGGTTCGCCGAGTCGGCGAACTCGCGGACCCCGTCCAGGTAGCCCTCCACGGTGAAGGCGGGCCGCTCGCGGTGCATCCGGTCCAGGTGCGCGGCGAAGGCCTGGGCGTCGGGGTCGTCGGGGTCGAGCCCGACCAGCTCGTCGTCGAACCGCCCGGAGTGCGACGGGGACGCCGCGGACCGGGGCGGCCACGAGCGGTCCGAGCGGTGCGGCTCGGGAGGCTCGGGCATGCCCCGAGGGTAGCCGCCGGCCGCGGCCGGGCGCGGGTGCGGCCGGATCCGGCGCACCCGCCATACTTCCCGGTGTTCGCCCGATCGGCAGGTCACCCAGACCGGGCGCGCCTTCGGGGAGGGACAGGTCGTTGATCGGTCGGGGCCGGCGTCGGGCGCGGTCAGGCAGGAGCGGGTGATGCGCGGCCGGACCGAGCGGGGTGGGCGACACACGGCGCGTGCCGGAGCGCCCGCGGCCGAGCCGGTCGCGGCGGTGCGCCACCGCCGCGGCTCGCGCGCGCGGCGACGTGGCGCGGATCCGGTGGCCATCATCGGCGGGTCCGTGGTGCAGCCGCTGGCTGGCCGATCCCGCCGGCGCTACGCCAGCGCGGACGTCGAGTCGTCCACGGCCGAGCTGCCGGTCACACCGGGCGGACGCGGGCGCCGGGTGGCGGGTGACGGGTCGTCGCGGCGAGGGGTCGCGACGTTGCCGTGGCAGCCGCCGACCGGCAGCGCCCGGGCCCTGTTGCGCCGGTGGCGGCAGTGGGTCGCGCTGGTGGCGCTCGGCGTGACGCTGCTGGCGGCGCTCGGCGCGCTGCTGTTCTGGCCCACCTCGGCGCCGGCCCCGCCACCCGTGGAGACCACGGCCGCCGCGTCGCCGCCGGCGGCCGTGGAGCCGGCCCCGGAGGAGCCGGTCGCCGCCGCGTCGACCGACCCCGCCGCGGCGGGCGCCGGCGGCGCGGACGCCCGCGGCGAGCCCGATGTGCAGGGCTACCTGCGGGCGCTCGGAGCGGCGGACATCCCGGTCAGCGAAGCGGGAGAGGCCGAGACCGAGGCCGCGCAGGCGATCTGCGAGCAGCTCGACCGCGGCCGGTCGCAGGCCGATCTCGAACGCGCGGTGCCGGCCATGCTCGCCACGGTCGACGAGCAGGGCGCCCCCGTGGTCGTGCAGCTGGCCCGGAAGTACTACTGCGCCTGAGCCGTCGGCTCGGTCACGGTGGGCAGAGGATCTCCGGCTGCGGGATGACCCCACCGAGCAGGTCGGCGTCGACGACGCTGCGCACGCACGCCGTCCGCGGATAGGAACCGGTGCCGGCACCCTGCCAGGACAGGTAGCGCGCCGAGGCCAGGCTGTCCGCGGTCTGCCGCGCCCCGTCGGCCGGGTTCCGCGGGTCCGCGGCGCCCCCGATGACCAGGATCGGCGGCGCGCCTGCGGCCGGTCCGTCCGGCGGTGGTGGGCCGCCGGTCGGCCACGGCGCGCAGGCCAGCAGGTGCAGCGCGAGCGTGCCGCCGAAGATCGGGTAGGACGCGCGCCAGCGACCGAACAGGTCGGCCACCTCGCCGGGGGCCAACCGGTTCCGGCTGTCGTTGCACGCCGTGGCCAACATGGTGTCGAAGCGACCGCTGGTTCCGGCCACGGGTTCGAGCACGTCCAGCAGCGCGGTCGGGTCACCGGCTCCCAGCGCCGCCGCCGCGCCGGCCAGCGCCGGCCAGCCGTCCGGCTGGGCCAGCCCGACCAGCAGCGCGTTGACCGCGCCACCCGCGGTGAGCCGACGCCCGTCGGCGGCGGCCAGCGGCCGGACGTGCAGCCGGTCCAGCAGCCCGCGGATGGCGGCGCGCGGGTCGGCCCCGAGCGGGCAGGCCGGCTGCGCGGTGCAGTTGACCGCGAAGGCGTCGAAGGCCGCCTCGGCCGCCGCCGCGCGGGACTCGGAGAGCCCGGGCTCGTCGAGCGTCGGGTGCGGCGGGCTGTCCAGCACCACCCGACCGACGGCCTGCGGGAACATCCGCGCCCAGCCCGCGAGCGCGGCCGCCCCGTCGCCGACGCCGATCGCGGACAGCCGGGGCACCCCCAGCGCCGTGCGCAGCGCCTCGACATCGGTGCTGGTGGCGTTGGTGCGGAAGGTGCCGAGGCCGCCGTCGAGCGTGATGGTGCACTCCTGCACCACGCTGCGTGCCTCCTCGAGCAGGCGCGCCAGCTCCTGGTCCCCGGACCCGGTGAGGTCCGCGTCCACGATCGCCGCCCGGGCATCGGTGGGCGCGCAGTCCAACAGGTCCGCCCCGGCGCCGCGGCGGTCCAACCCGATCAGCCGGAAGCGCTCCAGCACCCCGGGCTGGACCTGCCCGGCCAGCTGCACGGCGGCCAGCGCGGACGCCTCGCCCGCGGTGTCGCCGAGCACCAGCAGTGGCGGCCGGTCGGCCGGTGCCCCGGGAGTCGCCACGCTCAGCACGTTCAGCGAGACCCGGCCGCGGCCGGGTTGCTCGTAGTCGGCGGGCACGTCGATCTCGCCGCACTCCACCTGCAGCGTGCGCCCCGCCGGTGGCAACCCCGAAAGCCGGCCCAGCGCCTCGTCGGTGCACTCGAACAGCGGGATGGACGGGCTCTGCGCGGTCGGCTCCGGCAGGATCTCCGGTGCGGCCGGCGGTGTGGTGGGTGCCGGCGGAGCCGGCATGCTCTCCCCACGCACCGCCACCGGCGGCCGTTGCGACGGGCCCACCGTGCACCCCGCCACGAGCAGGGCCAGCCCGGCCAGAACGACCGCCACCGCGCGGCGCGGCGCTCGCCCCACGTGCCCTCCCGCAAGTTCGACCTCGCCGCGAGCCTGCCCTAGCCGGGGTGTGACGGCGGTGAGCGAGCGTGCGCGGGAACGGGGTGAGCGGGTGGTGTTCAGGCCACCCGCGGTGGGGTGGCCGGTGCGTCCAGCTCCAGCCGCACGGCCACCGGCAGCGCCGGCAGCTCCATCGACTGCCGAGCGCAGGCGAGCACCGTGTCGTCGATCCGGTCGAGCAGCGATCCGATGTCGGCGTCCTCGGTGAGCCAGAGGGTGAGCCGCAGCGCCGGGGCCGAGCGGGATCCGACCAGCCGGGCCCGGGCCCGGCTCACCCCGGGCAGCGCGCCGGCCTGGGCGGCGACGGCGTCCGCGGCGGCGTGCGCGCTGACCACGATCGTCGTCTCCGGACGGCCGCCGTCCACCACCACGTCCGGCCGCGGCTCCGGGCGCACCGAACGGGCGGCCCAGGTCAGGCCGAACAGCACCAGCAGCAGGCCGGCGCCGACGGCGACCCAGCGGGACACCAGCGGAGCGGCCCGCACCGCGTCGACGATCATGGGGTCCAGCAGTGGGCGCCCGGCGCGGGCCGCCCCGAAGACCCGGAACGACAGCAGCGCGACCAGCACCCCGCCCACCAGCAGGAGCAGCCCGACCAGCACCGCCAGCCACCGGTCGGCCGCGGCCGACCGGGCGATCGCCGAGCGGGCCCGACGGCGCAGGGTGGTCGGGGGCGGCGCGGGCCGGCTCGGGCCGACGATGGGCTCGGGGCCGGGCACGGGCTGTGCGCTGGTCATCGCTCCTCCCGGCGGACCGGCACGTGCACCGTGACCCGCGGGCGGTGCTGCAGCGGCAGCTCGTCGAGCAGCTCGAAGACCCGGCTCTCGATCATCGGACGCAGCTGCGGGTCGGGGTCGCTCCAGCCCTGCGCGGTGACCCGGATCCGGCGCCGGCTGGCGGTCACCGCCGCGCTGGCCACGTCGTCGGCGCCCCGCACCCGTCGCCCCACCAGCCGGGCCAGCACCCGCGGCGAGGTGGTCACGCTCATCTCCGGGGTCGGGGCCCGCAGCGCGATGTCCGCGCGGCGGGCGAACAGGCCGAGCAGCAGGAGCAGCAGCCCGACCACCGCAACCCCGATCGCGATCGCCGGGATCGGCTGGTCGGACCAGGTGAGGTCCTGCAGGGTGGCGCGCCACCACGGCCACGGCACCAGCAGCCCGCCGCCGCCGTCCGGCCGGACCCAGGCCGCGACCACCTCGATCGCGAGCAGCAGCCCGGCGGCGGCCAGCGCCAGGCCGAGCAGTGGCGCGAGCAACCGCAGCACCACACGCATCTCGTTCCTCCTCCCGGCAACACGCCGAGTCTCTGCATGCGGGCCGTGTCAGTGGATGCGGGCGACGGCCGCCGGGGCGGTGTCACGCAGCCCGGACACGGTCACGGTGAACGCCCGCAGTCGGTGCCCGGCGAGCAGCTCCAGGTCGGCATCCACCCGCTGCCGTACCGCGTCGATCACGCTGCGCACCGTGGCCGGGTACTGCAAGGTCAGCTCGATGGCCACGTCCACGCTGCCGGCGTCACCGACGCCGGTCACCACCTTGGCCACCGACCCGACCTCGCCGACGTCGATCCCGGCCAGCCGGCGCTCGTGCCGCAGCGTCCCGGGCACCTGGTCCGCCGCCTGCTCCACGATCTTGCGCAGCACCCCGGGGTGGATCTGCAGGCGCCCCCGGTCGGCGGCGGGGCGGCGGGCCGCCGGCACCATCGCGGTCATCGGTCCCGGCCCCGGCCGAGCAGTGCGTTCAGGTCGAGGTGACCGTCCAGCACCCGGCCGACCAGCAGCCCGAGCGCGCCCAGCACCAGGACGATCAGGAAGGCGTCGAAGCCGCCGAAGGCCCCGGCGACACCGAGGACGAGCCCGGCCAGCAGGCCGGTCTGGGTCGCGTTCATGCCGTTCTCCTCGTGCTCGCTGCCGCTGGTGCTCGAGATGCGTGATCGTCGGGTTTCTACTGCACCCGCCGCCGCCGGCGGCGGTGCCACGTCCGGATCAGGGCGACCCCGACCCGAACCGGGAACGGCAGCGGCCCGACGACCTCGATCGGCGCGTCCCCGCGAGCAGCCCCGTTCCCCTCCCGGGCCGCGGCGAAGCGGGCCATGCCCGCCCGGAACACCTCCGGGTCGCCGCCGCGGTCCGGGTGGTGCTCCCGGACGAAGGCCCGGAACGCCGCGCGCTGCTCCTCGTTCACCGGGCACCGGCCACGGCGTGCGAGGTCAGCTCGGTCAGCACGGCCACTCCCTCAGTGTCGTCGGTCGGACGGTCGCCGGTCGGCTTGCGCCGGCGGTCGCGCGCCGTGGAAGCTCACTCGACCCGGGCGGTGGCCACGATCGGCACGGCGTCCGCGGTCTCGACATCAGGCAGGTGGATGTCGTTGACCGCGATGTTGACCTCGATCACCTCGAGGCCGGTCATCTGCTCCACCGCGGCGATGACGTTGCGGCGGACGGCGCGGGCCAGCTCGACGATCGACGCGCCGTACTCGACGACGATGTCGAGGTCGACGGCGGCCTGCTTCTCGCCCACCTCGACCTGCACGCCCGCGATGTTCGCCGCGCCGGCGCCGCCGCCGGGGATGCGCTCCCGGATGGCTCCGAAGGCCCGCGACACCCCGCCGCCCATGGAGTGCACCCCGGAGATCTCGCGGGTGGCGATCCCGGCGATCTTCTGCACCACCGACGCCGCGATCGTGGTCTTGCCCTGGGTGGTGTCGTCGGCGAGCCGGGCCGGCGACGTGACGGTGGCCGTCGGGCTGGCGATGGTCGGGGTAGGGGTCGGGGTGCTCTGCGTCATGCTCCGCTCCTGTTTCTCTCCCCGCCCGGCGAACCGGGCCGGCGGGTCGTGGCTTCGTGCTGCTGGTGAGATGCGCCGAGGCCGCCCGGCCTCACGGCGGTTCACCCGATCGGATCAGCTCGGCGGTAGTGCAGCAGCAGGGCGCCGTCCGCCTGCAGCGCTCCGACCAGCGCCAACGGCCGTGGCGGCGAGTCGGCGGGGCCGTGCGCGATGCGCCCGGAGCTGCCCCCGGCCAGCAACGGGGACAGCGTCAGACACAGCTCGTCCACGGCATCGGCGGCGATCAGCGCGCCGTGCAGTGCCGGGCCGCCCTCGCAGAGCACCCGGTGCAGCCCGCGGGCGGCCAGCTCGCGCAGCAGCAGGTCCGGGGTCAACCGCTCCAGCGCGACCACGTCGGCACCGGCCGCGGCCAGCCGCTCCCGCCGCTGCGGCGGGGCCGAGTCCAGGGTCAGCACGATCGGCGGCACCGCGGTGTCGGTGAACAGCCTGCTGGTCGGGTCGAGCTCGGCCGAGCCGGTGACCACCGCGATCGGCGGCGGCGTGTCACGGCCCCGGGTGGGCCGGCGCGCCCCCCGGTAGTTCTCGGTCCGCACCGTGCCGGCGCCGACCAGCACCACGTCGGCCAGCTGCCGCAACAAGCCGAACACCCGCCGATCGGCGTCGGTGCCGAGGCCGCCGGAGCGGCCGTCCACGGTGACCGCCCCGTCCGCGCTGGAGACGAAGTTGACCCGGACACAGGGCGCGGCGAGCTCCTCCGGGTAGGCGTAGCGCGCCGCCAAGGCGTCGTCGTCGAGATCGGTCGGGTCGCCCGCGAGGGGCAGCGGCGAGAGCATTCGGCCATCCCAGCATCTCCCTGGTCCGTGCACATGTTTCTCCCGCGCGGGCCTGGCCCGGGCTACGCTCCGTCGCGGTGCGGCCTGCAGGCGGCCGTGTCCGCTTGTCGATGCCGCCGGCGGCATCGAGGCGACGACCCGAGAGGTGTCGGCTGTGGACCATCCCCTGTTCGACCACGAGGGCCCCTGGACCGAGGACGCCTACCTGGCCCT
The DNA here is from genome assembly GCA_035557575.1 of Pseudonocardia sp. Lineage (GTDB taxonomy): Bacteria > Actinomycetota > Actinomycetes > Mycobacteriales > Pseudonocardiaceae > Pseudonocardia. The sequence goes on from DATMDS010000107.1 coordinate 21,191, forward strand.
GCGGGGTAACGACGGCCGGGTGGAGGTGGTGGACGGCACGCTGCTCGTCGGCCCGGCCGCGAGTGCGCACCGCTCGCTGGTGGTCGAGCGGTTGGGTGCCGCGATGCGGGCCGCGTTGCCCGACGGCCTGGTCGTGGTCGGATCGGTCGGTCTGCGACTCGGCCCCGACTGCATCCTGATCCCCGACTACGTGGTCACCAACGCCGCCGTGGCGCCGGAGCCCTTCACCCGTGGTGGCGGGCGCGGCGCGGTGGTGGACGCGGCGGACACGCTGATGGTCATCGAGGTCTTCGGGGCCGACCACGGTGCCACCGACCGGACCTTCAAGCCGCAGCTCTACGCCCGCAGCCGCATCCCCTACTCGCTGCTGGTCGACCACGACGCCCCGTTCGCCGTCGCCGAGATGATCATCAGTGGTCGCTACCACGAGTACGCGACCGCGGGTGCCGGAAGTGTGCTGCGGCTGGAGGAGCCGTTCCGGTTGCAGCTCGACCTCGGGGCGATCACCGCACGCCAGGGACGTCCCGGCGACAGCGCCCCGGCGGCCAGCTGAGCCCCACCGGCTCGCCGCTACTGTGCCGGGCATGGCGAAGAGCGCGTCCACCCCGGGATCCACTTCGCGGTCCACTCCGGTGTCCACATCGGTCCGGGCGGCGTTCCGGGTGACCGCCGACCTCGACCTGGCCGCCGTCGACCCGCGGGGGCGCCCGGCCGGCCCGCGGGACAAGAAGGCCGCGGCCGCCGACATCGGGGCGCTGGCCGAGCGGCTGGACGGGCTGCAGGAGGCGCTGTTCGCGGAGGCCACCGGCGGCGGCTCCCGGTCGGTGCTGCTCGTGCTGCAGGGCATGGACACGTCCGGCAAGGGCGGGGTGATCCGGCACGTCGCCGGGCTGGTCAACCCGCAGGGGCTGCAGATCGCCGCCTTCAAGCGGCCGACCCGCGCGGAGCTGCGCCACGACTTCCTGTGGCGGATCCGCAAGCAGCTGCCGGCGGCCGGGCGGATCGGGGTGTTCGACCGCTCGCACTACGAGGACGTGCTGATCGTGCGCGTGAACGGGCTGGTGCCGGAGCCGGTGTGGCGGCGGCGCTACCAGGCCATCCGGGAGTTCGAGGCCGAGCTGGCGGCGGCCGGGGCGACCGTCGTCAAGTGCATGCTGCACATCTCGCCCGCCGAGCAGGCCGAGCGGCTACTGGCCCGGCTGGACGACCCGACCAAGCGCTGGAAGTACAACCCCGGCGACCTGGACGCCCGTGCGCAGTGGCCGGCCTACCAGCTGGCCTACACCGATGCGCTGACCGAGTGCGACAGCGATCTCGCGCCCTGGTACGTCATCCCGTCCGACCGCAAGTGGTACCGGAACTGGGCGATCGCGAGCCTGCTGGCCGAGACGCTGGCCGAGCTGGATCCGCAGTACCCGATGCCCGACCTCGACGTCGACGCCGAGCGGGCCCGGATCGCCGCGGTGGTGGCCTCGTGACGCCCCGCACCCGGCGCCGAATCGCCGCGACCGTGCTGCCGGGGCTGCTGGCCGGCCTGCTGCTCGGGTGTGCGGCTCCCGAACCGGCCGCTGACACCGGTCCGGCGCCGATGCCGGCCCCGGTGGCCGGCGCCGACGCCGCCGCCGGGCCGACCGACACAGCCGGCCGGGCGGCGGCCGGGGGCGGCATGTGCGCCGACCACGACAACACGGTCAGCACCGTGCGCGGCGTCGCGGACGCGCTGGCCAGCGGTCCCGTGCTGCCGGCCGGGGTCGCGCTGTTCCTGACCACGCCGCGGGCCCGGGCGACGGTGCCGGGCGTCGCGGATCCGGCGCTGATCGCGGCCGGGGCCGAGCTGGTGGCGGCCATCGACGACCTCGACGCCCAGGCCGTGGCGCTGCTGCCCCCCGGCGGGAACATGGTCCGCGACCCGGTGCAGCTGGATCCGACCCGCATCCGGGCCGCGGCCGCCGAGCTCGAACGGCTCTGCGCCGCCGGCTGAGCGCCGGTGCGGGTATGAAGGGGCCATGCGCTACCTCGACATCGGCACCGCCAAGCCGTACTCGGTGATCGGCCTCGGTACCTGGCAGTTCGGCTCCCGCGAATGGGGATACGGCGCCGCCTACGACGAGGGCGAGGCGACGCGGATCGTGGTCCGGGCCCGGGAGCTCGGCGTGACCGTGTTCGACACCGCCGAGATCTACGGCTTCGGCCGCAGCGAGCGGATCCTGGGCGCCGCGCTGCGGGGAAGCGGCGGGATGGACGACGTGGTGGTGGCGTCGAAGGTGTTCCCGGTGCTGCCGACCGCGGCCGTCGTGCAGCAGCGCGGGGTGGCCAGCGCGCAGCGCCTCGGCGTGCAGAAGATCGACCTGTACCAGGTGCACCAGCCCAACCCGATGGTGTCGGACCGGACCACGATGCGCGGCATGCGGGCGCTGCGCGATGTCGGTGTGATCGACGAGGTCGGCGTCTCGAACTACCCCTTGCGGCGTTGGCAGCGCAGCGAGGTGGAGCTGGGCGGGCGGGTGCTGTCGAACCAGGTGCAGTTCAGCCTGGTGGCACGGGCGCCGCTGACCCAGATGCTGCCCTGGGCGCAGCGCACCGGGCACATCGTGATGGCCTGGAGCCCGCTGGCCCAGGGGCTGCTGTCCGGCCGGTACACCGAGACGAAGCGGCCCAGCGGCGGGATCCGGGCGGCCAACGCGATGTTCCTGCCCGAGAACATGCGCGCCGCCGGCCCGCTGCTCGGCGTGCTGCGCGAGATCGCGAACGGACACGACGCCAGCCCGGCCCAGATCGCGCTGGCCTGGCTGGTGCACTTCCCGAACGTGGTGGCCATCCCGGGTGCGTCCAGTGTGGCCCAACTGGAGAGCAACGCCGCGGCCGCCGACATCCGGCTCAGCCCCGACGAACACGGGGCGCTGACCGCAGCGGCGGAGGCCTTCCGGCCGCTCACCGGCGTCAGCGCGATCCCGGGGCTGGTCCGCGGTCGGTTGTGAACAGATGATCGGTCCGATGTGACCAATAGAGCGCTGTACTCGCTGGAAAGCGCCCGGGTCGGCGGACTAGCGTTGATCTCATGAGCGTGGCCGGGTACTCGATCGCACCGCCGACGGTCTCACCCACCACGCACGCCGCCGCCGCCGCCGACCTGGTGCGTCGCTACCGGGCCGTGCCCCCGGGCACCCCGGTGCGGCTGGGCAAGCCCTCGTCCAATTTGTTCCGATTCGGCGGCGCCGCCGCGCAACGGTTGGACGCCTCGGCGCTCACCGGCGTGATCGGTGTGGACCCGGTGGCCCGCTCCGCCGAGGTGCAGGGCATGACCACCTACGAGCACCTGGTCGACGC
>DATMDS010000108.1:0-15066 GCA_035557575.1 Pseudonocardia sp.
GGCGGCAACCAGCAGAAGGTCGTGCTGGCCCGGTGGCTGCTGCGCGACTGCAAGGTGCTGCTGCTGGACGAGCCGACCCGCGGGGTCGACGTCGGCGCGCGCAGCGAGATGTACGGCCTGATCCGGCGGCTGGCCGACTCCGGGGTGGCGGTGCTGCTGGTGTCCAGCGAGGTGCCCGAGGTGCTGGGCCTGGCCGACCAGGTGCTGGTGGTGCGCGAGGGCAGGGTGGTGCACACGGCGCCCAGCGCGGAGCTCGACGAGGGCCGGGTGCTCGACCTGGTGATGGAGGGAAGCGTCCATGGCTGACCCGCAACAGACGGCCGTGCCCGCGGTCGACGAGCGCACCCGGGTGGAGCGCGCCGCCGGCGAGGCCGCCCCGACGCAGCGGTCGGGCCGGTTGCTGGCCCTGATCGCCGGGGAGGGCGGCGCCGGACGCAACCTCGGCCTGGTCGCGGTGCTCGTGCTGCTCGGCCTCGTCGGGGTCGCGACCGCCGACACCTTCCTCACCCGCTCCAACCTGCTGACCATCCTCACCTCGGCCTCGGTCATCGGGGTGATCACGGTCGGGGTGACCATGGTGATCATCGGCGGCGGCATCGACCTGTCGGTGGGCAAGGTGATGGCGCTGGCCTCGGTGTGGGCCACCACGGTGGCCACCCAGTCCTTCGGGCCGCTCGTCATGGTGTTCTGCGCGCTGGCCGTCGGGGCCGGCGCGGGGCTGGTCAACGGGCTGCTGATCGCCTACGGCCGGATCGTGCCGTTCATCGTCACCCTGGCCATGCTCATCTCGGCGCAGGGGCTGGCCGAACGCATCTCGGGGCGGCGCAGCCAGATCGTCACCGACCCGACGATCGCGGCCATCGCCAACACCCGGCTGCTCGGCATCCCGCTGCTGGTCTACATCTTCGCCGCGGTGGTGGCCGTCGGGTGGGTGCTGCTGAACCGGACCACGTTCGGCCGCCGCACGTTCGCCATCGGCGGGAACCCGGAGGCCGCCCGGCTGGCCGGGCTGGACGTGCGCCGGCACACCGTCGCGCTGTACGTGGTCTCCGGGCTCTGCTGCGGCATCGCCGCGATCATGATCGCGTCGCTGACCACCACCGGATCCTCGACCCACGGCACCCTCTACGAGCTGGACGCCATCGCTGCGGTGATCATCGGAGGCACCCTGCTCTCCGGCGGCCGCGGCACCCTGATCGGCTCCATCCTCGGCGTGCTGGTGTTCACCACGATCACCAACCTGTTCGTGTTGAACAACCTGGCCACCGAGGTCCAGAACATCGCCAAGGGTGCGATCATCGTCGCCGCCGTGCTGATCCAGAGCCGGGCGCGCCGCTCCTCCTCCACCGCCGGTTGACCCTCCACAGAAGGAGACCCATGTCCGAGTCCCTGCCCCTCCCCGACGTCCGGCGCCGTGGCCTGCTGCTCGGCGCGCTCGGTCTCGGCGCCGGCGCAGCGCTCACCGCCTGCACCAGCAACACCCCGGCCGCCCCGGCGCCGACCGGGAACGCGGCCGCCCCCGCCCCGGCCGGCGGCAACGCCGAGCCCGGTGCCCCGGTGACCATCGGCTTCTCCGCGCCGGCGGCCGACCACGGATGGATCGCGGCCATCGCCAACAACGCGCAGACCCAGGCCGGCCAGTACCCGGACGTCACCTTCGAGGCGGTGAACCCGACCAACGACATCGCCCAGCAGATCGCCGCCATCGAGACGTTGATCAACAAGAAGGTCAGCGCGCTGGTCGTGCTGCCCAACGACGGCAGCCAGCTCACCTCGACCGGCCGCAAGGCCATGGCCGCCGGCATCCCGGTGATCAACCTGGACCGGATCTTCGACACCCCGCTGGCCTACCGGACCTGGATCGGCGGCGACAACTACGGCATGGGCGTCAGCGCCGGCACCTACATCGCCGAGCAGATGAAGGCCAAGGGCGTGGCCAACCCGATCATCGGGGAGATCGCCGGGATCGACAGCCTGCCGCTCACCCAGGAACGCAGCAAGGGCTTCGCCGACGCGCTGGCCGCCGCCGGGCTGTCGGTCGGCCCGCGGCAGGCCGCCGACTTCACCGCGCAGGGCGGGCAGCGGGTCACGGCCAACCTGCTGCAGGCCGCGCCCCGGCTGGACGCGGTCTGGAACCACGACGACGACCAGGGCATCGGCGTGCTGGCCGCGATACAGCAGGCCGGGCGCAGCGAGTTCCTGATGGTCGGCGGGGCCGGCTCGGCCAACGCGATGCGCAGCATCCAGGCCGACAACACGGTGCTCAAGGCGACCGTCACCTACAGCCCGTCGATGGCCAACTCGGCCATCGCGCTGGCCCGCCTGGTCGCGCAGAACAAGGGCATGGGCGACCTGGTGGAGAAGGAGGTGCCGACGTCGATCACGCTGGCCTCCGCGACCATCACCAAGGAGAACGTCGACACCTACCTGCCGCTCGGCTTCGAGTCCTGATCGTGCCGCCCCTCGGAATCGGAATGGTGGGCTACGCCTTCATGGGCGCGGCCCACTCCCAGGCCTGGCGGAGCGCCGGCCGGTTCTTCGACCTGCCGCTGGAGCCGGAGCTGGCCGTGCTCTGCGGTCGGGACGCCGCGGCGGCCGGCGCGGCGGCCCGCAAGCTCGGCTGGCGGTCGGTGGAGACGGACTGGAAGCAGCTGTTGCGCCGCGACGACGTCGCGCTGGTCGACATCTGCACGCCCGGCGACACCCACGCCGAGATCGCCATCGCCGCGCTGGACGCCGGCAAGCACGTGCTCTGCGAGAAGCCGCTGGCCAACTCGGTCGACGAGGCCCGCGCCATGGTCGCGGCGGCCGAGCGGGCGCGGGCGGCCGGGGTGCGCAGCATGGTCGGCTTCAACTACCGGCGGGTCCCGGCGGTGGCGCTGGCCCGGCAGCTGGTGGCCGACGGCCGGATCGGGCAGATCCGGCACGTGCGCGCCCAGTACCTGCAGGACTGGATCGTGGACCCGGAGTTCCCGCTGGTCTGGCGGCTGCAGGCGGAGAAGGCCGGATCCGGCGCGCTGGGCGACATCGGCGCGCACATCGTGGACCTGGCCCAGTTCGTGACCGGGGACCGGCTGGCCGGGGTCACCGCGCTCACCGAGACGTTCATCAAGGAACGGCCGCTGCCGGCGGCGTCCAGCGGGCTGTCGGCGTCCGGGTCGGTCGAACGCGGGCCGGTGACCGTCGACGACGCGGCGCTGTTCTTCGGCCGGTTCGCCGGTGGGGCGTTGGCGAGCTTCGAGGCCACCCGGTTCGCCACCGGTCGGAAGAACGCGATCCGGTTGGAGGTCAACGGCAGCGCCGGCTCGCTGGCCTTCGACTTCGAGTCGATGAACGAGCTGTCGTTCTACGACGGCACCGAGGACCCGTCGACCGCGGGCTTCCGGCGGATCCTGGTCACCGAACCGACCCACCCGTACGTCGGCGCCTGGTGGCCGCCCGGGCACCTGCTCGGGTACGAGCACTCGTTCACCCACGAGATCGTCGACCTGGTGCGCGACGTGGCCAACGGTGCGGACCCCAGGCCGTCGTTCCTCGACGGCCTGCAGGTGCAGCTGGTGCTGGACGCGGTGGCCCGGTCCGCTGCCGCCGGCAGCAGCTGGACGGAGATCGAGACGTCGTGAGTGCTGCGCCGTGCTCTAGCACGGCGCAGCACTCACGGGCCGACGAAGGAGGCACGATGAGACCGATCACCCTGTTCACCGGCCAGTGGGCCGACCTGCCCTTCGAGGAGGTGGCCCGGCTGGCCGGCGAGTGGGGCTACGACGGGCTGGAGATCGCCTGCTGGGGCGATCACTTCGACCCGTGGGCCGCCGTCGAGGACCCCTCCTACGTCGCGGGTCGCCGGGAGGTCCTGGCCAAGCACGGCCTGCAGGTGTACGCGATCTCCAACCACCTCACCGGGCAGGCCGTCTGCGACGACCCGATCGACGAGCGGCACCGGGGCATCCTGCCCGCACGGGTGTGGGGCGACGGCGAACCGGAGGGCGTGCGCCGGCGGGCCGCCGAGGCCATGCAGGTGACCGCCCGGGCCGCGGCGGAGCTCGGCGTGGACACCGTCGTCGGCTTCACCGGCTCCAAGATCTGGAAGACGGTGGCCATGTTCCCGCCGGTCCCCCAGTCCATGGTGGACGACGGCTACCGGGACTTCGCCGACCGCTGGAACCCGATCCTGGACGTGTTCGACGAGGTCGGGGTGCGGTTCGCGCACGAGGTGCACCCCTCGGAGATCGCCTACGACTACTGGACCGCGGTGGCCGCGCTGGAGGCGGTCGGGCACCGGCCGGCCTTCGGGCTGAACTGGGACCCGAGCCACTTCGTGTGGCAGGACCTGGACCCGGTCGGGTTCCTCTGGGACTTCCGCGACCGGATCTACCACGTGGACTGCAAGGACGCGAAACGCCAGGTCGGCAACGGCCGCAACGGGCGGATGGGCTCGCACCTGGCCTGGGCCGACCCGCGGCGCGGCTGGGACTTCGTGTCCACCGGCCACGGCGACGTCCCGTGGGAGGCCTGCTTCCGGATGCTGAACACCATCGGCTACAGCGGCCCGATCTCCATCGAGTGGGAGGACGCCGGGATGGACCGGCTCGTCGGGGCGCCGGAGGCGCTGCAGTTCGTGCGGCGGCTGGCCTTCGACCCGCCCGCCGCCGCGTTCGACGCCGCGTTCAGCAGCGGCGGCTGAGCCCGGAGGCGGCCGACTACAGCGCTGCGCGCGCCGCGGCCGGGCGGCCGAGCAGCCGGTCGAGCAGATCCTGCATGGTGATCAGCCCGACCAGCTCGGCGCCGTCGGCGACGAGCACGAACTGGCTGCGCCGACGGCGCAGGGTGCTCAGCGCGGCGTACACCGGCTGGTCCGCGGGGAGGGTCAGCACCGGGCGCATCACGTCGGCCGCGGTCGCCCCCTCCGGGGCCGCCAGCGTGTCCCGCACGTGCACCACGCCGATCGGGTCGGCGCCGCGCCACACCACGTGCCGCAGGTGGCCGCTGCGCCGGGTCGCCTCCCGGACCCGCTCGACCCGGTCGGTCGCCGCCACCCCGCTGATCTGGGCCCGTGGCCGGGCCAGCGTGCGCAGCGTCGTGGTGTCCAGCTCCAACGCGGTGAGCAGCTGGTCACGGCGCTCGTTGTCCAGGGCGCCGGCCGCAGCGGAATGATCGACCAGCTCGCGCAGCGTCTCCTGGTCGCGGCCCGCCGAGACCTCGTCGACCGGCTGCACGCCGACCCGGCGCAGCAGGGCGTTGGCCACCCCGTTCAGCACGAGCAGCAGCGGGCGGGTGAACCACAGGAATCCGCGCATCGGCAGCGCCAGCAGGATGGCCGAACGCTCCGGGTGCGCGATCGCCCACGACTTGGGCGCCATCTCCCCCACCACCAGGTGCAGGAACGTGACCACGACCAGGGCCAGCACGAAGGCCACGACGTCCGCGGCCGTCGCCGGCAGCCCCCAGGCCGCCAGCACCGGGGCCAGCAGGTCGTGCACGGCCGGCTTGGCCACCGCGCCCAGGCCGAGGGTGCACAGGGTAATGCCCAGCTGGGAGCCGGCCAGCAGCATCGACAGGTCCCGCGAGCTGCGCAGCGCGGCGCGCGCGGCGGCCGAGCTCGCGGCAGCGTCCTCCAGCCGGTGCCGGCGGGCCGCGACCAACGCGAACTCGATGGCCACGAAGAATGCGCTGAGCACCACCAGGCCAATCGCGATCACGATCGCCGCGGTGGAGCCCAGGCCGGTCATGATCTCTCCTTCTCGTGGTCGGCCGGGACGAGGTCCGTCGGGCGCAGCTGCAGCAGGTCGGGCACCCGGCGTTGCACCGAGCACACGGTCATGTCCACAGCCGAGGCGCCGGTCTCCTCGCCGCCGGACGGCGCCGGCAGTGGCACGGTGACCACATCGCCGGGCTCGGGGAGCCGGCCCAGCTCGGCCATCACCAGCCCGCCGATCGTGTCGTAGTCGCCGCGCGGCAGGTCCCGGTCGAGCAGCCGCTCCACCTCGTCGACCAGCATCGAGCCGGGCACCGTCCAGCCGCCGTCGCCGGCCTGCGGCTCGGGGGCGCGGGCCGCGTCGTGCTCGTCACCGATCTCACCGATCAGTTCCTCGGCCACGTCCTCCATGGTGATCACACCGGCCAGCCCGCCGTACTCGTCGACCACGCAGGCCAGCTCGTCGCCGGGCCCCTCGTCCAACGCGCGGCGCAGCTGGTCCAGCACCTCGGGCAGCGGCAGCGACTCGGGCAGCAGGATCGCCGGTCGGGCCACGTCGCGGGCACGCCGCCGGGACCACTCGGATTCCGGCAGGGCGAGCACGTCGCGCAGGCAGATCACGCCGACCACGTCGTCCACGTCGTGGTCGATCACCGGGTAGCGGGAGTGCCCGTGCGCCATCCGCTCGACCAGCTCGGCGAGCGGCTCGTCGGCCGGCGCGGTGGCCACCCGCGGGCGCGGGATCATCGCGGCCCGGGCCGGACGGTCGGCGAAGTCCAGCACCCGGTCCAGCAGCGTGGACAGCTCGGCCGGCAGGTCCCCGCTGGCCCGCGACTCGTCGATGATCGCCTCCAGGTCGCGCGGGGTGGCCGCGTGCTCCACGTCGTGCACGGGCTCGATCCGCGCCGCGCGCAATAGCAGGTTCGACGCGGCGTCGAAGACCCGGACGAGGGGGCCGAACAGCCGCAGGTACCAGGTCGTGGACCAGGCCAGCCGGCGGGCGACCGGCTCCGGGCGGGCGATGGCCAGGTTCTTGGGGAAGAGCTCGCCGGCGACCATCTGCACCGCGGTGGCGAACAGCAGCGCCAGCACGGTGCCGATCGCCACGCCGACCGCGGTCGGCACACCGGCCACCCCGAGCAGCTCGCCCAGCCCCGCGCCGATCAGCGGCTCGGCCACGTAGCCGACGACCAGCCCGGTGACCGTGATCCCGAGCTGCGCCCCCGACAGCATGAACGAGGTGCGGGCGGTGATGCCCAGGGCGAGCTCGGCGCCCTGGTCACCGGCGGCGGCCGCGGCCCGTAGCCGGGACCGGTCGACGGCCATGTAGCCGAACTCCTGGGCCACGAAGTAGCCGGTGAACGCGGTGATCACGAAGACCACGAGGACGCCGAGCAGGATCTCGAGCAGTGTGCTCAGCACCGGTGCACCGCCTGCGGTTCAGCGCGGTGCGGGCCGGTATGTCGGGGGTCGTCCATCTGCTCCGTGTGCTCCAGAAGTCGCTCGTCAATCGTACCAACGCCGATGGTGTACCCCCCATTCCTGCGCACACCGGAAGTGACGGGCATCGCCGGCCGGGTTTCCGGTCAGCAGCGGCATCCGGACGGCCGCGGCGGTCGCGGCGATCTGCAGGTCCGGCCGACAGCGGCTCTCAGCCCAGGCAGCCCGGCCCCAGCAGTGCCTTCAGGTCACCCATCAGCGCCGACGAGTGCGTGACCTTCAGCCCGTCGTCCAGCTTGAGCAGCGTCGTGCGGGTGCCGTTGACCAGGGCCAGATGCACCTCGGACGGGCCCGGGTGGTGCGAGAGCACCTCCTTGAGCCGGGACACCCGCTGCGGGGTGCACAGCTCGGTGCGCATGCTCACCCGCACCGGCGCGCCCGGCGCCCCCGGCCCCCCCGCCGAGAGGTCGGGCACCGCCAGGTCGTTCACGATCAGCGACACCCGGTCGTCGCGACGGTTCACCCTGGCCTTGACCAGCACGATCGCGTCCTCGGCCACGTCGACCCCGACCACCTGGTAGCAGCGCGGGAAGAACAGCACCTCGATGCCGCCGGCCAGGTCCTCCAGCTGCGCCGATGCCCACGGCTCCCCGTTCTTGTTCACCCGCCGGTTCACCCCGGTCAGGATGCCGCCGATGGTGACCTGGTGGCCGTCGGCCACCGTGGTGCCGTCGAGGATGGTGGCGATGGACGTGTCGGACTTGGCCGTCAGCACCTGCTCCACGCCGTGCAGGGGATGCCCGGACACGTAGAGCCCGAGCATCTCCCGCTCCACCGCGAGCCGGTGCTTGGAGTCCCACTCGTCGGCGGGCACCTTGACGTCGAACACCGAGTCGAGCTCGGACGAGCCGGTGCCGTCCATCGAGCCGAAGAGGTCGAACTGGCCCATCGACGCGGCCTTCTTGGTGCTCATCACCGCGTCGATGGCATCGGCGTGCACCAGCAGCAGGCCCTTGCGGGGGTGCCGGAGCGAGTCGAAGGCGCCTGCCTTGATCAGCGACTCGACGACCTTCTTGTTGCAGACCACCGCGTCGACCTTGCGCAGGAAATCCGAGAAGTCGGCGAAGTCGCCCTTCTCCTTGCGCGCCGCGCAGATCGCGTCGACCACGTTGGCGCCGACGTTGCGGATTCCGCCCAGCCCGAACCGGATGTCGGCGCCGACCGGGGCGAAGTTGCGCACCGACTCGTTGACGTCCGGCGGCAGCACGGTGATGCCCATCCGCCGGCACTCGGCCAGGTACACCGCGGCCTTGTCCTTGTCGTCGCGGACCGAGGTGAGCACCGCGGACATGTACTCGGCCGGGTAGTTGGCCTTCAGGTACGCCGTCCAGTACGACACCAGCCCGTAGGCCGCGGAGTGCGCGCGGTTGAACGCGTAGTCGGAGAACGGCAGCAGGATGTCCCAGAGCGTCTTCACCGCGGCCGCGGAGTAGCCGTGGTCGGCCATGCCCTGGGCGAATCCGGCGTACTCCTTGTCCAGGATCTCCTTCTTCTTCTTGCCCATGGCCCGGCGCAGCAGGTCGGCCTTGCCCAGCGTGTAGCCGGCCAGCTTCTGCGCGATCGCCATGACCTGTTCCTGGTAGACGATCAGGCCGTAGGTCTCACCGAGGATGTCCTTGAGCGGTTCGGCCAGCTCCGGGTGGATGGGCGTGACCTCTTGCCGGGCGTTCTTGCGGTCGGCGTAGTCGTTGTGCGCGTTGGCGCCCATCGGGCCGGGCCGGTACAGCGCGCCGACCGCGGAGATGTCGTCGAACTCGGTGGGGGCCATCCTGCGCAGCAGGTCGCGCATCGGACCGCCGTCGAGCTGGAAGACGCCGAGTGTGTCGCCGCGGGCCAGCAGCTCGTAGGTCTTCGGGTCGTCCAGCGCGACCGACTCGATCTCCAGCCGGGGCTTGCCGTTGAGCTCGATGTTCTCCAGCGCGTCGTCGATGATCGTCAGGTTGCGCAGGCCGAGGAAGTCCATCTTGAGCAGCCCGAGCGTCTCGCAGGCGCCCATGTCGAACTGCGTGATGATCGCGCCGTCGGCCTCGCGGCGCTGGATCGGGATGACGTCGATCAGCGGCGTCGACGACATGATCACGCCGGCCGCGTGCACACCCCACTGCCGCTTCAGGCCCTCCAGCCCGCGCGCGGTGTCGATGATCTCCTTGACCTGGGCGTCGCTCTCGTAGAGCGCGCGCACCTCGGTGGCCTCGGAGTAGCGCTTGTGGGCCGGGTCGAACACGCCCGAGAGCGGGATGTCCTTGCCCATCACCGCGGCCGGCATGGCCTTGGTGATCCGGTCGGCCACCGCGTAGCCGGGCTGACCGAACAGCACCCGGGCCGAGTCCTTGATCGCCGCCTTGGCCTTGATCGTGGAGTAGGTGATGATCTGGGCGATCCGGTCCTCGCCGTACTTCTCCGTGGTGTAACGGATCATCTCGCCGCGCCGGCGCTCGTCGAAGTCCATGTCGATGTCGGGCATCGAGATGCGCTCGGGGTTGAGGAACCGCTCGAAGATCAGCTTGTGCTCGATCGGATCGAGGTCGGTGATCCCGAGCACGTAGGCGACCAGCGAGCCGGCGGCCGAGCCGCGGCCGGGGCCGCACCGGATGCCGACCGACTTGGCGTGCTGGATGAGGTCGGCGACCACCAGGAAGTAGCCGGGGAACCCCATCTGGATGATGATCCCGACCTCGTAGTCGGCCTGCTTGCGGTAGCGGTCCGTGACGCCGTTCGGGAACCGCTGGTGCAGCCCCCGCTCGACCTCCTTGACCAGCCAGCTCTCCTCGCTCTCGCCCGCGGGCACGGGCGCGCGCGGCATCAGGTCCTGGCCCTCGGTGAACCCGACGTCGACCCGTTCGGCGATGGCCAGGGTGTTGTCGCAGGCCTCCGGGAAGATCGGGTCCCACTGGGCGCGCATCTCGGCCGGCGACTTGAGGTAGAAGTCCTGCGCGTCGAACTTGAACCGGTTCGGGTCGGCCAACGTCTTGCCGGTCTGCACGCACAGCAGCACCTCGTGCGGCTTGGCGTCCTCGGCGTAGGTGTAGTGCAGGTCGTTGGTGGCCAGCCCGGGCAGGTCGAGCTTCTTCTTCAGCTCGAACAGCGCGTCGCGGACCTGGCGCTCGATGCCGATGCCGTGGTCCATCAGCTCGCAGAAGAAGTTCTCCTTGCCGAAGATGTCCCGGTAGTCGGACGCGGCCTGGCAGGCGTCGTCGAACCGGTCCTGCTGCAGCAGCCGCTGCACCTCACCCGACGGGCAGCCGGTGGTGGCGATGATGCCCGTGCCGTAGGTCTCCAGCAGCTCCCGGTCCATCCGCGGCTTGTAGTAGTAGCCCTCCAGCGAGGCCAGGCTGGCCAGCCGGAACAGGTTGTGCATGCCCGCGGTGTTCTCGGCCAGCAGGGTCATGTGGGTGTACATCTCGCCGGGGTTCTCGTCCGAGACGGTCTGCCCGCCGAGGGTGGCCCGCTTGCGCTCGTGCCGGCTGCCCGGCGCCAGGTAGCCCTCCATGCCGATGATCGGCTTGACCCCGTGCGCCTTGGCCTTGCGCCAGAACTCGTAGGCCCCGAACACGTTGCCGTGGTCGGTCATGGCCAGCGCCGGCATGCCCATCTTCGCGGATTCGCGGAACAGGTCGTCCAGCCGGGCCGCACCGTCGAGCATGGAGAACTCGGTGTGCGTGTGCAGGTGCACGAAGCTGTCGGTGCCGGTCATGTCGGGTTGGTCGAACTCGGGCTGCTGGGGCCGGCCATCGGGATGGGGAGCTCCCTTCCGGCGCGCCCGGATGTCAGGCAACGCGCACTCGACCACGAGCCTCCCGACGACGTCCGCTCGGGGCGAAGGGACGCCGCATCCTCGGGTGGCCTCATGGTTCAACCTTGGGGTGGTCCCAGATTAGCGGCGGGCACCGACAGTCCCGGCCATCCGGGACGGGTTCGGTCCGAACGCGCTGCTCACCTCGGCGAGTGGGCGTGTCGACGCGGGCAGCGCCGGTCTGCGGCCCGGTCGGGCAGCCCGCGTCGGCCCGGCCACGGGCGTGGCCACCTACACTCGCCTCGATGCCGCCCCAGTCCCCGTACGCCGCGGCGATCGCGCGGACACCGACCCGGGTGCGGGACGTCGAGCTGCCCGCAGGGCGCACCCGGCTGACCGACTACGGCCCCGACACCGACGCGCACCGGCTGGTCTTCCTGCACGGGCTACGGGGTGACCATCACGGGCTGGAGCCGATCGTGGCGCACCTCGCCGGGATCGCCGTCACCGTCCCGGACCTGCCCGGCTTCGGAGCGTCCCCGCCGCTGCGCCGGGGCCGGCACGACCTCGATGGCTACGTCGGGTGGGCCCGCGAGCTGCTGGCCGCCGTCGCGCCGGCGGGCGATGCGGTGCTGGCCGGGCACTCCTTCGGCTCCATCGTGGCGTCCGCGGCGGTCGCCGCCGGGGTGCCGGTCCGGGGGCTGGTGCTGGTCAACCCGATCGCCGACGCGGCGCTGGCCGGGCCGCGCCGGATCGCCGTCCGCTCGACGGTGCTCTACCACCAGCTGGCCGCACGGCTGCCCGAGCCGGCCGGCACCGCACTGCTGCGCAGCCGGCTCATCACCCGGCTGGCCAGTGCGGCGATGGTGCGCACCCGGGACCGGTCGCTGCGGCGCTGGATCCACGCCGAGCACGACCGGCGCTTCAACGGCTTCGCCGACCGCCGGGTGCTGCTGGAGGCCTTCGGCACGTCGATCGGGCGGACCGTCGGGGAGTTCGCGCCCCGGGTGCCGGTGCCGACGCTGCTGGTGGCCGGGGCACGCGACGACATCGCGCCGGTGGCCACGCAGCGTGCGCTGTGCCGCCGGTTCCCGCGGGCGCGGCTGGTGGTGCTCCCGGGGACCGGGCACCTGGCGCACTACGAGACGCCGGCCGCGGTGGCCGCCGCGATCGCGGAGTTCGTGGCCGCGTGAAGATCCTCTTCGACTGCCGCTACGTCCGGGTCGGGCGGCCGGACGGGATCAGCCGGTACTCGGTCGGGCTGCTGACCGCGCTGGCGAGGCTGCACCCGGTGACGATGCTGGTCTGCGACCGGGCTCAGCTGGACCGCCTGCCCGAACTCCCGTACCACCTGGTGAGCGGCCCGACCAGCCTCCGGGAGCCGCTGCTGGCCCGGGCGGTGAACCAGCTGCGTCCCGACATCGTCTTCTCCCCGATGCAGACGATGGGCAGCTGGGGCCGGCGCTACCGGCTGGTGCTGACGCTGCACGACCTCATCTACTACACCCACCCGACCCCGCCGCCGGAGTTCGCGGCCCCGATCCGGCTGCTCTGGAGGGCCTACCACCTGGCCTGGTGGCCACAGCGGTTGCTGCTCAACCGGGCCGACGCCGTGGTCACCGTGTCCGAGACCACCGCGGCCCTGATCGCCGCGCACCGGCTCACCGAGCGCCCGGTGACCGTGGTCCCGAACGCCGCCGATCCGCCGCCGAGCACCGATCGGGCACCCCGCACCCGGGCGTTGGTCTACATGGGTTCGTTCATGCCGTACAAGAACGTGGCCACGCTGGCCCGGGCGATGGCGGCGCTGCCCGACCACGAGCTGCACCTGATGAGCCGCGTCTCCGCCACCGAACGGGCGCGTCTGACGGCCCTGGCCGGTGCCGGCCGGCTGGTGTTCCACGACGGCGCCTCCGACGAGACCTACCGGGAGCTGCTGCGCGGCGCCACCGCGCTGGTCTCGGCGTCCCGCGCCGAAGGGTTCGGCATCCCGCTGGTCGAGGCGATGGCGCTGGGCACGCCGGTCGTGGTCAGTGACATCCCGGTGTTCCGTGAGGTCGGTGGGGCGGCCGCGCGGTACGTGGATCCCGACGACGCGGCCGGGTTCGTGGCCGCGATCCGGGAGCTCGACGACCCGGCGTGGTGGGCGCAGCGCTCCGCCGCGGCCCGGGGGCAGGCGGAGCGGTTCAGTTGGGACGCGTCCGCTCGGCTGTTGTTGGCGTTGCTGGAGCGCACCGTGGGTGTCGATGCCGCTCGCTGACGCGGTGCCCCGTTGCCCACAATGATCGTTCGTGGCGGCCTACGCCGCGCAGAACTCGTTGCCTTCGGGGTCCTGCATGATCCACCAGTGCCCGGCAGGTCCCTTGTCGACCTCACGGACGCGGGTCGCCCCCAGCTCCTCCAGCCGGGCCACCAGCTCGTCGAGCCCGCCGGGCTCACTGTGGATGTCGATGTGCAGGCGGTTCTTGACCGACTTTCCCTCGGGCACGTCCTGGAACAGCAGCCGCCGGCCGTGGCCGATGCCGCTGGTCCGGTCGAACGGGTCCTCGGGGTGGCGGATCGCGGCGTAGCCACGGAAGGTCGTGCGGCCGCGATGCTCGACGACCGCCTCCGCGCCGAGGTGTCCGGCGGCCAGCAGTTGCGTGATGAGCGCGCTGGGGTCTTCCACCTCGTACTCCAGGGCGGCGGCCCAGAAGTCCGCGATGACCGGCGCGTTCGTGCTGTCGATGACCAGCTTCCAGCTCAGTGCCATGTCGCCAGTCCTATGGGTTGCCCGGGCTCCTCCGCAACCGGGGCTCGACGCTCAGCTCGTTCAGCAGCGCTCGTGCTGCGGGGAGCGGCGGCTCAGGCTGCGCGGCTGATCCGCAGGCCCTCGCGACCGAGGACGCGCCGGTAGATGCCCTCGAAGGTGTCCAGGGTGGCGGTGAAGGCGTGCTCGCCGACGAGCTCCCGGCTGGCCGCGCCCATCCGCCGGCGCAGCGTCGCGTCGCGCAGCAACGCCTCGAGCCGGGTGCTCAGCTCCGCCACGTTGCCGGGCGTGTAGAGCCAGCCGTTGCGTCCGGGCCGGACCAGGTGCGGCAGCGCCATCGCGTCGGCGGCGATCACCGGGGTGGCCGCGGCCATCGCCTCCAGGGTGGCGATGCTCTGCAGCTCGGCGACGCCGGGCATGCAGAACACCGCGGCTCGGGCGTAGGCGTCGAGCAGTTCCTCCTCGGAGACGAAGCCGCGGAACCGGACCCGGTCGCCCGCGCCGAGGCCGGCGGCCAGCGCGGTCCAGTCGCCCCGCCGCGCCCCGTCGCCCACGATCTCCAGCGCGCCCGGCAGGTCGGCCGGCAACGCGGCGAACGCCCTGATCAGCTCGTCGACCCGCTTCTCGGCGTCCAACCGCCCGACGAACAGCACGGTGGGCACCGGGTCGGGCACGGCCGGCAACGCCTGGTAGCGCTCCGCGTCGATGCCACAGGACACCGGGATCGCGTCCGGCAGCCCGGCCCGGCGGACCAGCAGCTCCACCGCGCGCGGGGTCGGCGCGGTGACCACGTCGGCCTTGCCGAACAGCCGACCGAGGTCCTTCCAGGCCAGGGTGTGGTAGGCGGGTTGCAGCCAGCGCGGGATCGGCGAGTAGGCGGCCAGGTTCTCCGGCATCAGGTGGTTGGTCGCCACCAGCGGCCGACCGGCCCGGTGCGCGGCCCGCACCACGCCGCGCCCGACCACCATGTGCGCCTGGGTGTGCACCACGTCGGGTTCGATCTCCGCCATCAGCGCGGCGGTGGCCGGGCCGGCCTCCCACGGCATGCAGACCTGGAAGTGTTCGTGCCGGAAGTAGCGGTGTGAGCGCACCCCGTGCACGGTGATGCCGTCCCGCACCTCGCGGCTGGGCGGCCCGGTCGGGGACGGGGTCACCACATGCACCTCGTGGCCGCGTCCGGCCAGCCCGCCGGCCAGCCGTTCGGCGAAGCGGGCGGCGCCGTTGACGTCCGGCGGATAGGTCTCGGCGCCGATCAGGATGCGCAGCGACGTCACGACAGGGTCCTCTCGGGGGTGGGTCCGGGGGCGGCGTTGCGGTGCGGGACTGCTACCGGTGCTGGGTCACCGGCGGTGGCACGGCGGCGTGCCGGGCGGCCGGGCGCCGGCCGGC
>DATMDS010000109.1:0-2347 GCA_035557575.1 Pseudonocardia sp.
GCGGCCGCCGCGCGCCGGCGGAACTCCTCCTCCCCCAGCGCCAGGAACGAGGTGCCGAAGGCGACGTCGGCGACGTACTCGGCCAGCAGCTCGGCGACGCCCCCGTGCGCACCTCCCGCATTCAGCCGGGTGCGGAACACCTCGTGGTCCGACAGGTCCTCCAGGGCGAGCACGTAGCGCTCCGCGTCGAAGCCGAGAAGCCGGCAGACGTTGGCGGACAGCACCCCGTGCGCGCGCAGCGCGGCCGCCTCCCGGGTGGCCCGCTCCTCGGTCATCGGCCACTCCGGGCCCACCAGCCGGACGTAGGGAAGCGCCTGCTTGAGCACCAACCGCCGGCCGGCCGCATCGGCGCACACGAACACCAGGTTCAGGTTGCCGTCGCCGACCTCCGAGACGGTCAGCGTGGCCGGGTCGACCAGTTCCCGCAGCGCCGGCTGGCCGGACAGGTAGCCCGGCACCTCGTCGCTGCTCAGTGACGTGGTGGTCATGCCGCATTCCGGCGCCGACGGCGCAGCGAGAACGACATCAGGAGCGCGAAGATCAGCACCAGCCCCTTGATCAGGTCCTGGGTGTAGTAGGGCAGGCCGAGCTGGGTGAGGCCCTGCAGGATCAGCCCGATGAAGATCGCGCCGACCACGGTGCCCAGCGCGTTCGGTTTCTTCGCGCCCAGCACCGCGTAGCCGACCAGGGTCATCGCCACCGCGTCCAGCAGTGCCGAGTCGCCCGCCGTCACGTCGCCCTGGCGCAACCGGGAGGCCAGGATGATGCCGGCCACCGCGGCCAGCATCCCGGACATCGCGTAGGCACCGAACTGGAAGCGCCGCACCCGGGCCCCGGCCAGCCGGGCCGCCTCGACGTTGCCGCCGACCGCGTAGAACACCCGGCCGTACCGGGTGCGCTCCAGGAACACCCAGACCAGCACGGCGATCACCGCGAACAGGTACACCGACAGCGGGATGCCCAGCAGCTGGGTGCCGTCGATGGCGGTGAAGTCGTCGGTGAAGCGGCCGGTCACCCGCTCGCCGCTGGGCAGCGTCAACCCGGTGATCAACGTCTGCCCGTCCACCAGCCAGCGTTTGAGTCCCTGGACGGTGAACATCGTGCCCAGCGCAGCCAGCAGCGGCGGCACGTTCAGCCACACGATCAGCGCGGCGTTCACGCACCCCACCGCCAGGCCGGCGAGCAGGCAGGCCGCGATCGCGGTGCCACCGGTCAGCGCCAACCGGACCATCACCACGGCGGCCACGGTGACCGACAGCCCGGCCACCGCGCCCACCGAGAGGTCCAGGTCGCCCACCACGGCGGTGAGCGTCATGCCCAGCGCGGCGATCGCGGCCACCGCCTGGGTCTGCAGGATGGCCACCGCGGTGGCCGGCGTGGCGAACCCCGGGATGAGCAGCGAGAACGCCACCGCGATCAGCACCCCGACCAGCACGACGCCGTAGCGCACGACGAAGTCGGTGCTGGAGAACGCGTCCCGCTCGGCTACCGAGACCTCGGTCGTCATGAGCTCGCTTCTTCCTGTGTGGCCGGCTCGGTCGGCCGGGAGCTCATCGCGTCGATGAGCCGCTCCCGGGTGGCGTCGGCCAGCGGCAGGTCGGCGGTCAGCCGTCCGTGGTTGAGCACCACGATCCGGTCACCCACCTCGAGCGCCTCGTCCAGGTCCGAGGTGGCCACCAGCACCGCGGCCGACTCGGTCAGCGCGCGGACCGTGGCGCCGATGTCGTGCCGGGCGTTGATGTCCACTCCGCGGAACGGCTCGTCCAGCAGCAGTACCCGTGGCGAGCCCAGCAGCCAGCGGCCGATCACCACCTTCTGCTGGTTGCCGCCGGACAGGGTCTGGATCGGGCTGGACGGCCCGCGGGCCACGATGCCGATGTCGGACATCATCCGGCTGGTCGCTCGTCGTTCCGCCGGAGCGCGCATCAGCGTGCCGCTGCTGAACCGCTTGAGGAAGGGCAACGTCATCTGCTCCGACACCGACCACCCCGGGATGATCGCCTGCTCGTTGCGGGACTCGGGGAGCAGGTACACCCCCCGGGCCACGGCGTCGGCCGGGTGCGTCGGCGCGAAGGGGTCACCCGCCAGCTCCCGCTCACCGTCCGGCACCCCCCGCGCGCCGAACATCCACTCCAGCAGCTCGGTCTTCCCGCTGCCCAGCAGCCCGAGCAGCACGGTGACCTGGTTGTCGTGCAGGTCCAGGTCGAACGGCGGGGCGTCGGCGAACACCTGCACCCCGCGCAACCGCAGCACGGTGCGGCCACCGTCCACGCCGGTGCGCCGCATCTCGGACGGCGACCGGTCGAACAGCGCGGTGAGCACGCTCGGCCAGTCGAAGGAGTGGTCG
>DATMDS010000110.1:0-30461 GCA_035557575.1 Pseudonocardia sp.
GCTGCCCGCTGCGTCGGCGCCACGCGCGTCGGTGGATCCGATGGATCCGCGCCTGTTGTCAGGCTGGCGGGTGTCGGCTCCGCGCTCGGATTCCCGGGGACCGGCGGCGTCGCCGGAGCCGCCCGTGACGCCCGAACCGTCGGAGCCGCGCGCCGGGTCCGATGTGGACCGGGCGCCCGTGTCGCCGGTACCGCTAACGCCGGTACCCGGTCCGTCCGGGGTCTCATTCGGATCCGATGTGGAACTCCCGGCGTCGGCTCCGCGGCCTCCCGAGGGCGGCTGGCCCGCGGTACCGGAATCAGGTTCCCGGTCGGGAACCAGGGCATGCCGCCCCCGTGGCTCGTCGTCGGTGTCGGTGGGCCGGGCCGCATCGGGGTCGGCGTCCCCGCGTTCGGCGTCGCCCCGTTCGCCGCGGTCCTGCTCGCTGCGGTCGGCGTCGCGTTCGTTCCGGTCCTGGTCGCCGCGGTCCTGGTCGCCGCGGTCCTGATCGCCGCGATCCCCCTCGTCGGAAGGACGCTCCTGGTCGTCGGGGCGGGGAGCGTCGGTTCCTTCGGGAAGGCGCTCGCGGAGTCGCTCCGCCTTGCCCCGCGGCCGTTCCCGGGCATCGTCCCCGTCGTTCGGGGTGGCTGCGGGCTGCGGGGCTGCCGCCGCATCTCGCAGCCGCTCGGCCTTCCCGACGGGGCGGGTGGGCGCATCCCGCTCGGGTGCCCGGCCGGCGTCGAGGCCGTTCGGGAAGAAGGGGTCGCGGGGCTGCGCCGCGGGGCCGGGCAGGGCGTCGGGTCCCGAGGTCGCGTCCGAGGACCGGTCCGGGGGCTCGGTCCGCGGCGCGATGGCCGGCACGAGCACGCTGCTGCGCGGAGCGAGCGCGTCGGCGAGCGTCGGCGGTGCCGGTGCGACCTCGACGGGTGGGCGCTCCGACCCGTCCAGCGACGGTCGGGGCTGCGCCGGAGCGAACGGTGACCCGGGCGGCGACACCGGCACCTCGATCAGACGCTGGGCATCGGAGATCACCGGCGCCGTGCGGTCGACCGGCCCGGGCACCGGGGAGGCCGGTGGCTCGACGCGCAGGTCCACCGGGTATCCCGGGCCGCGACCGAGCGGTGGCCGGTTCACATCCGGCCGTGAGGTTCCCGGCGCCCCGACGAGCGGAGCGGCCCCGGCCGCCGCGTCGGTGACATCTGCCGCGCCGACTCCGGGTGCCGTTGCGAACGGTCCGGCGCCGAGGGGGACGTTCACGAGGGGTGTGTTCGCGCCGGGAGCGCTCATTCCGGACGCGTTCGTGACGGGCACGGCGCTGCCGGGCGCGGTCGCGAGGGGCGCCGTCGGGGCCGGTGCAGCGACAACGGGCGCGGTGCGACCGGGTGAGTTCGCGAAGGGTGCGTTCGCGACGGGTGCGTTCGCGAAGGGCGGAATGCCGACCGGTGCGGCGCTGCCGGGCGTGACGGCAGGCGCGGGAAGCGGAGCCGCGACGACGGCGCCTGCGGCGGGCTGGTCGCGGAGCGCGGCCAGCTGCGCCTGCACGACGGCGCGCTGCTGCTGCAGCACGGCCTTCCGCGCCTGCAACGCCCGCACCGATCCCGACTCGGCCACGCCGGCCGGGGAGGAGGCGGCGAACTGGGCCTCGGTGCGCTGCACGGCGTCCAGCTCGCGGTCGAGTGAGGCCAGCGTGACCTCGGCGTGAACCACCTGCCGCTCCGTGTCCGGGGCCGGTCGGACGGTGTTCGGCGGCAACGCGTCGTGGGAGTCGAGCTGAGCCTGGCTCTGCAGCAGGATGTGGGCTCCACCCGTGGCCAGCAGCCCGGCGATCGCCACTCCGGCCATCGCGCGCCGGCCGCCTCGCTGGTCACCGTCGCGCGCATCGGGGGTGGCGGCTGCAGTCGGGCGGCGGCGCGCCGCGATCGGCGGCCGCAGCGGGTTAGTGACGTCGATCACCCAGGCCGCCGCCGGGTTCCACGGCCCGCTCGCTGCCGGGGCGACGGCCGGCGCGGCCACGGGCGTCGGCGGCTCGAACAGGCTCGGCCGCGGTGCGGGGGAGAGGTCGACGACGGACGGCGGGGTCCAGGCCGGCGGCAGGCCGGCCACCTGGTCGGGGGGCGTGGGCGGCACGGCCGGAGCCGCACGACGCGACTCGAGGCGGGTGGCAAGACGCAGCCTGCGTGCGGCCGTACGGTGCTCGGCGCAGCAGAAACGCCGCCGCGGACCCCGTCCCGCCTGCTCGATCACCAGCTGACACCCGGGCAGTTCGCA
This sequence comes from Pseudonocardia sp., assembly GCA_035557575.1. GTDB lineage: Bacteria > Actinomycetota > Actinomycetes > Mycobacteriales > Pseudonocardiaceae > Pseudonocardia. Next base: position 2,248 of record DATMDS010000110.1, read on the forward strand.
CTGCCGCAGCGTGTCGGTCAGGTCGTGACTCACCGATCCCCTTTCCGGCCGCGTCTCCGCTTCCGAGACGTGCCCACACCGCACACACGGCGCCCCCGCACGAAAGGTTCACCCCGATTTCCGGGCTGCTCGCGAGAGGCGGCTGCGGGGGCCGGCCGTGCGTAGGATCGCGGGACGAACGGCCGCTCGACATGGGAGTGGACATGCCGAAGCGATCATTTCCACCGCGGGGAGCTCCGCGGCCGAGCACGGACGGGGCCGACCCGCCCGCCCCATCGGCTGCGCACGGTGCGCCGGCCGAGGACCCCTACGCGCAGCCGGCCCCCACCGAGCCGGTCCCACCTGAGCCTGCGCCGCCGGGTCCCGTGCCCACTGGCTCGGGCTCGGTCGGCGGAGCATCTGGGGTGCCGGATGTGCCGCGGGCCAGGGGACCGGTCGACGAGCCACGGCCACCTCGACATGCCCTGCGCTCGTCACCACCGCTGATCCCCGCTCCGGCGCAGCCGTCGCCCGCCGGTCCGGCGCGTCCGGAGGCACCGGTTCGTCCAGAGCCGGCGGCCGGGCGGGTTCCTGCGGGGTCGGCGTCCCGCGGTCCGACCACGGCCGGCCCGGTATCCGGGCTGACCCCGGCAGCGCCCCCGGCCTCGCCGACGGCCCAGGCCCCGCCGGTGACATCGGCCACGCCAGCGGCCCCGGCCTCGCCGAAGGCCCCGGCCCCTCCGACGGCGCCGGCCCCGCCAGCGGCCTCTCCGACGGCAGCGGCTCCGTCAGCCGGTCCGGCCCCACCAACGGCCCCGGCCCCGCCAGCGGCCTCTCCGCCGACGCCGGCCCCGCCGGCGGCCTCTCCGACGGCAGCAGCCCCGCCGACCGGTCCGGCCCCGCCGGTGACATCGGCCCCGGGCCCGCGACCGGCTCCGCCGACGGCACCGGCTTCGACGACAGGTCCGGCCCCGGCGACCACCCCGGCGCCGATCCCGGCCCCGGATCCCGGGGGCCCGGCCGCCGGCCCGAACTCCGAGCCGCCCGCCCCGGCGGAGCCCACTTCCGACCGGCCGCCGGCCATCCCGGACCCCGGCCGGACACCCCCGCCGGAGCCGCAGGACCCCACCACGGTCACGTTGGCCTGGGGTGCCTTCGTGCCGGCCGAGCCCGAGCCCGAGCAGCCGGAGTCCCCGCCCGAGCCACCGCCGTGGGCCGTGGCCTCCCACCCCGCCCCTCCACCCGCGCCGGCGCCGCTCGCCCCCGCGCCACCCCCTCGATCGCCGGAACCGGCCGGCCCGCGCGCCCCGTCGGGGTGGCGGCGCGCGTTGCGGCTGTCCGGCATGGCCTCCATCCCGGCGGCCGGCCGCCGCGCCCCCGTCCGGGACGACCTCGCCCAGCGGGTGCAGCGGCCGCTGACCGGCGTGCACCAGGTCGCGGTCGTGTCCCTGAAGGGCGGTGTGGGCAAGACCACCACCGCGGCGCTGCTCGGCCTCGCGCTGACCGAGCACCGCGCCGACCGGGTCATCGCGCTGGACTCGACTCCGGTCGGCGGGACGCTGGCCGACCGGCTCCTCGGTGGGACCGGGGCCACGATCCGGGACCTGCTCGACCAGTACGAGCACGTCGGCACCTGGCACGACCTGCGCCGCTACACCGGCGCGGTCGGCCGGCTCCAGGTGCTGGCCTCCGATCAGGACCTGGCTCGCAACCTGCCCCTGAGCAGCGTCGAGTACGAGAAGGTCTGCCAGCTGCTGCGGCGCCACTACAACGTCATCATCACCGACGGCGCGACCGGGATGGCGAACCCGGCGATGGCCGCCACGCTGGCCTTCGCGCACAGCATCGTGGTGGTCGGCTCGCTCACCGTGGACGGCGCCGGGCGGGCCAGCAAGACGCTCGACTGGCTGAACGCCCACGGCTACCGGTCCGCGGCCGCGCGCGCGGTGCTGGTGCTCGACGGCGACCGGGCCAGCGGCGACATCGACGCGGTCCGGCTGCAGGCGCACTTCAACGCCCGGTGCCGAGCGGTCGTCGAGCTGCCGCACGATCCGCACCTCGCGCAGGGCGGTCGGATCGAACCCGCGGCCCTGCGGCCCGCCACCCGGGAGGCCGCACTGGAGCTGGCCGCCCTGGTGGCCGACGAGTTCGGTCTGGTCACGGCCGGTCGCGGCTGATCGCGCTTGACCCTGACGTGGCGTCAGGGGCCACAGTGACGGTATGGACCGCGCACTGCCGTCGACCGGGAACACCCGGGCCGCCGCGCTGACGGTCGGGCAGCTGGCCGCCCGGTTCGACATCACGGTGCGGACCCTGCACCACTACGACGACATCGGGCTGCTCACCGCGAGCGAGCGCAGCGGCGCGGGCTACCGGCTCTACACCGACGCCGACATCACCCGGCTGCAGCACATCGTGGTCTACCGCCGGCTCGGCTTCGCGCTGGAGGAGATCGCGGTGCTGCTCGCCGACCCGGAGAGCGTCGAGCAGCACCTGCGCCGGCAGCGCGCCGTGGTGCAGCGCCGGCAGCGGGAACTGGCCGACCTGGTGGCGGCCCTGGATCGAGCACTGGAGAAGGAGAGCAGCGGGATGGCATTGACCGAGCAGGAGCGACGGGAGCTGTTCGGACCGGCGTACTCCGACGAGTACGCCGCCGAGGCGGAGCGACGCTGGGGCGACACCGACGCCTGGACGCAGTCCCGGCGGCGCACCAGCGGCTACTCCAAGCAGGACTGGATCGCCGTCAAGGCCGAGATGGACGAGATCAACGGCGCGTTCGTGGCGGCCAAGCGGGCCGGGCTGGCCGCGGACTCCGCGGAGGCGATGGCCGCGGCCGAGCGGCACCGCCGGCACATCCACGACCGGTACTACGAGCTCACCCACGACGCCCACCGCGCCCTGGGCGACCTCTACGTCGACGACCCGCGGTTCACCGCGACCTACGACGACCTCGAGCCCGGGCTGGCCGGGTACGTGCGCGACGCCGTGCACGCCAACGCTGATCAGCACTCGGGGTAGCAGCGTGATAGCCGACTGTAGGCGAGGAGTCCCGGTGCGGGAGGATCCGGGTGTGACAGCGACGACAGCACGATGGGGTCTGGCGGCCGTCCTGGCGGTCGGGCTGCTGGCCGGCTGCTCCCAGAACATGGCCGGCGCCCCGAGCGCGAAGCCCGACGTGGCCGCCGCCCCGGCCCCCGCCCCGACCCCTGCCCCGACCCCTGCGACCGGGGCGGACAGCCCAGCGGCTGCCGGCAGCGCGGCCGCCGCGGGGCCCGCCGGGAACTGCCGCGTCGCGATCTCCGGCCGCAGCGTCCGCACCTCGGGCGGCGGTCGGGCCAGGGCCGGAAACGGAGCGCACGCGTTCGCCTGCCACGACGGCCCGCTGGTGCGGGTGGACGCCATCCAGAACGGCGGCGCCCTGCTCACCGCGGAGGGCGAGAAGCAGGTCAGCGTCCCGCAGGGCGCCACCGTGGCCGTCGGCCCCTACCAGGTCACCACGGTGCGGATCGACGGTGCCGACATCGAGTTCGAGGTGGCAGGGCCCGGCTGATTCGGTCCTCCGGATCCGGGCGCGCGATCCGGTCCGCTCGCGCGGAGGGGCCGGCGACGGGGGCCTACCCTGGAGGGGTGAAAACGCACCGTCCCACGTCGCCCTGGGTGTTCGGCGTCCGTGAGCTGGGGCGCCGGCCGGGCGCCATGCGCAGCTACCCCCGCACGATTCCGGCTCCCGACGAACCGGCCCGACTCGGGCTGGAAGGCATCTACGTCCCCCCGGGCGCGGCCGTCGAGCTGGATGTCCGGCTGGAGTCGGTCACCGAGGGCGTCTACGTCTCCGGCACCGCCCGGGCCCCGCTGGCCGGGGAGTGCGTGCGCTGCCTCGACCCGCTCACCGACGAGATCGCCGTGGAGCTCGGCGAGCTGTTCGCCTACCCGGACAGCGTCACCGACGAGACCACCGACGAGGACGAGCTGCCGCGTGTCGTCGAGGAGACCGTCGACACCCAGCAGACCGTGCGCGACGCGATCGTGCTGGCGCTGCCGCTGGCCCCGCTGTGCCGGCCGGACTGCCCCGGGCTGTGCGCCGACTGCGGTGAGAAGTGGGCTGACCTTCCGCCCGGACACGGGCATGAGACACTGGATCCTCGATGGGCCGCTCTGCGCGAGCGCCTCTAGACGTCAACCGACACCCGAAGACCCGGCCGCCCGCGGCCGGACACCGCTAGGAGATTCGCTGTGGCTGTTCCCAAGCGCCGGATGTCGCGGTCGAACACGCGCTCGCGTCGGGCGCAGTGGAAGGCCGCCGTCCCCACGCTCGTCGCCTGCTCGAACCGCGCCTGCCGCGCCACCAAGCCGCCGCACGTCGCCTGCCCGACCTGCGGCACCTACGACGGCCGCGCGGTCGTCGAACCGGCTTGATGCGGGAGCCCTGATCAGCGGGACCGCCACCGGTCGCGGCTCGCGAGAGCCCACTGCCGATCGGGAGTCGCTACAGACCTCGCTCGGCGTCCGGATCTCCACCGATCTGCTCACGCTCGCGCTCACGCACCGCTCCTACGCCTACGAGAACGGTGGGCTGCCGACCAACGAGCGGCTGGAGTTCCTGGGCGACTCGGTGCTGAGCATCATCGTGACCGAGCGGCTCTACCGTGAGCACCCGGACCTGCCCGAGGGGCAGCTGGCCAAGCTGCGGGCCAGCGTGGTGAACATGAACGCGCTGGCCGGGGTGGGCGCCAGGTTGACCGCCGACGGGCTGGGTGCGCACCTGTACCTGGGGCGCGGCGAGGAGATGACCGGCGGCCGGGCGAAGGCCAGCATCCTGGCCGACGCCATCGAGGCGCTCATCGGTGCGGTGTACCTGGAGCACGGCCTGGAGATCGCCCGGGGTGTGGTGAACCGGCTGTTCGACGAGCTGATGCAGTCGGCGCCGCTGCTGGGTGCCGGCCTGGACTGGAAGACCAGCCTGCAGGAGCTGACCGCCGCGGCCAGCCTCGGGGTGCCGGATTACCGGATCACCGAAGTCGGTCCGGACCACCTGAAGATGTTCACCGCGACCGCGGTGGTGGCCGGCCGCGATCTCGGGTCCGGCGAGGGGCGGACCAAGAAGGAAGCCGAGCAGAAGGCGGCCGAGCTCGCCTGGCGGACGCTGACCGCCGAGGCCGGCGCCACCTCCGCGTCCTGAGCGCCCGCCGTGCCCGAGCTGCCCGAGGTCGAGGTCGTCCGCCGCGGCCTGGCCGAGCACGTGCTGCACCGCGAGATCGCCGAGGTACAGGTGCGGCACCCCCGCTCCGTGCGCCGCCACCTGCCCGGTGGCGACGACTTCGCGGCCCGGTTGACCGGCCGCACCGTCACCGGGGTGCGCCGGCGCGGCAAGTACCTGTGGCTCGATCTCGACGCCGCGGGCGACGGTGACGACTCGGTGCTCGCGCACCTCGGGATGAGCGGCCAGATGCTGGTCGCGGGCCCGGACCGGCCGGCCGAGACGCACCTGCGGATCCGGATCGCGTTCGCCGACGACGGCCCCGAGCTGCGCTTCGTCGACCAGCGCACGTTCGGCGGGATGTCGGTGCACCCACTGGCGCCGGCAGTCGGGGGCGGGCTGCTGCCGCAACCGATCGCGCACATCGCCCGGGACCCGATGGACCCCGTGTTCGACCTCGACGCGGCGGTGGCCGGGCTGCGCCGCCGGCGCACCGGGCTGAAGCGGGCGCTGCTGGACCAGACCGTGGTCTCGGGTATCGGCAACATCTACGCCGACGAGGCCCTGTGGCGGGCCAGGCTGCACTACGCGCGCCCTACCGAGGCCCTGACCAGGGCCAACGGGCGGGCGGTCCTGACCGCCGCGGCCGCGGTGATGGACGAGGCGCTGGCCGCGGGCGGCACCTCGTTCGACGCGCTGTACGTCAACGTCAACGGTGCGTCCGGGTACTTCGACCGCTCGCTGGCCGTCTACGGGCAGGCCGACCGGCCGTGCCGGCGCTGCGGCACCCCGATCCGGCGGGACCCGTTCATGAACCGCAGCAGCTACAGCTGCCCGCGCTGCCAGCCCCGCCCCCGCCGCCCGCACCCGTGAGGGCGGGCGTCAGAGCCAGCCGCTGCGCTTGAACACGACGTAGAGGAGGCCGCCGAGCAGCAGCATCAGGCCCAGCGCGAACGGGTAGCCGGCGATCCAGTGCAGCTCCGGCATGTGGTCGAAGTTCATCCCGTACACCGAGGCGATCAGCGTCGGCGCGAACAGGATCGCCGCCCACGAGGAGATCCGCTTGACCTGCTCGTTCTGCTCGTAGCCCGCCTCGGACAGCCGGGTCATCTCCTCGTTCTGCCGCTGCCCGACCAGCGCCGCGTTCACCGTCAGGATGTTGGCCAGCAGCTGTCGGTAGCCGTCGGCGCGCTCCATCACCCGGGTGGCGTGGTCGGCGACGTCGCGCAGCGCCCGCCGCAGCTCCAGGTCGGACTCCTTGGCCTGCTCCTTGAGCCGGACCCGCAGCTCCACGAAGATCTCCTCCAGCGGCTCCACCGCGCGCTGGAAGTCGATGACCTCGCGGGACAGCTGGTAGATCCGCCGGGAGACCCCGGAATCGCCGTCGAAGACCTGCACCTCGATCTCGTCGATGTCGTCCTGCAGGCCGTCGAGCACCGGGCCGTAGTCGTCGACCACCTTGTCCATGATCGCGTAGAGCACGGACATCGGCCCGCTGCGCAGCAGGTCCGGGTCCTCCTCGAGGCGGTGGCGCACCACCTTCAGGTCCGGCTCCTCGGCGTGCCGGACGGTGATCACGAAGTCGGGACCGAGGAACAGGTGCAGCTCGCCGATCTCGATGTCCTCGATCGAGTCGACGTAGCGGGCCGGGCGCAGCACCACGAACTGCACGTCGTCGTAGCGCTCCAGCTTGGGCCGCTGGTGGGCCTTGATCGTGTCCTCGACGGCCAGGCTGTGCAGCTCGAACTCCTCGGCGACCGCCTTGACCTCGTCCTCGCTCGGGTGCAGCAGCCCGATCCAGCAGAAGCTGTTGCCGGTTTCGGAACAGCGGTGCAGCTCCTCGAACGTGTTCTCCAGGGAGGAGGGCACCACCGCGCGGCGACCGTCGATGTAGATCGCGTTGTCGACCACCGGCATACCGGCCACGGTAGTCGGTCGTGAGTGCTGGGCCGTGGTAGAGCACGGCTCGGCACTCACGAGCGCGGCAGCGCCTCTAGCCCAGCCGGTCCTCGGGTATCGCCGCGACCTCCTGGTACACCGGTGCCGCGGTGCCGCGGCGGCGGCGCGCGATCCGGCGCCCGCCCACGCCGGCGACGGCGACGATGCCGGCGCACGCGAGCAGGATGCCCATGGCCACGGTCGCGGTCAGCGCCGTTCCGGTCAGCAGCGGCGGCTGCTGCGGGACCGGCAGCACGCGCACCGCGGTGCCGGCCGGGCCCGGTGCGGCCCCGGACCGGGCGGCCGCGGACACGTCGGTGAGCGCGCGGTAGACGTCGATGATGCCGGCGCCGGTGCGTTCGTCGCGGGCGCCGGTCAGCGACACCGCGCTGGCCTCGATCCGCTGCACGACCTCCGCCCCGGTCAGCCCCGGGAAGCGGGCGCGGACCAGTGCCGCGACCCCGGAGGCGACGGCGGTGGCGAAGCTGGTGCCGTTCACCGCGATGTAGCCGTCGCCGCCCGCGGACAGCGACACCAGGTTGACCCCGGGCGCGCCGACGTCCACCCACTTCCCGCGGTTCGAGTCCTGGGCCGGCTGCCCGGCCTCGTCGACGCTGGCCACCGCGAGCACGCCGTCGTAGGCGGCCGGATACCAGGTCAGGCCGGGCTGGGAGCGGCCCTCGTTGCCGGCCGCGGCGACCACCACGACGTCCTTGTCCAGCGCGTACTTCACCGCGGCGCGGATGGCCGGGTTGTCCACCGGGACGGCGAAGGACAGGTTGAGCACGCCGGCCCGGTCGGCGCCGGCCCGGATCGCGTCGGCGATCATGGTCGCGGGGGCGTTCTCCAGGGCGCCGTCGAAGCGCACGGGGGCGATCGTCGCGTCCGGGGCCACGCCCATCACCCGCTCGTCCCCGGCGGCCCGGGCGGCGATCAGCCCGGCGATCGGGGTTCCGTGGTTCTCGCAGTCGTCCCCGGTGCCCGCGCCGACCTCGAATCCGGCGGCGCTGGTGAACGACGGGCGGAAGTCCAGCGGCGGCGCGACCGCGCCGGCCAGCTTGGGGTGCCGGGCGTCCACCCCGGAGTCGACCACGGCCACCGTGACCCCGCGCCCGGTGGACAGCTCCCACACCCGGCGCAGCCCCAACCGGTCGATGAGCGGATCCTGACCGAAGCCGGCGGGCAGCGTGGCGCCGGGCGGCACCGGCTGGTTGCAGGCGGCCCACGCCGGTGGCGCGGTGACCGCGCTCAGCGCGCCGAGCGCCGTCACCACGGCCAGCAGCAGCGCCGCGCGCCGCCCCGTGCCCGCCGCCCTCACGCCCGCAGCTCCAGCAGCAGCGTGTAGACGTTCCACACGGCCAGCCCGATCGGTACCACGGCCAGCAGCAGCAGCGTCTCCAGCAGGTCCAACGAGCGGGCCAGCCGCGGGTTCAGCGGCCCACGGCCACCCCAGCGGCCGAACCCGCCGGCCACCGCGGCCAGCACCAGCGCCACCGGTGCCGCGATCCCGAGCAGCACCACCCCGTTGCCGGCCCAGGTCGTGGCCACCGCGTGGGCCCCGGCGAGGAACAGCACCGCGGCCGCGACCAGCGGGGCCGCCACCTGCACCCGGCGCTGGAACAGCCGCCCGCGCAACAGCAGCAGCACGCCGAGCACGGCGGCCAGCACCGCGGGCCAGGGGCTGTCGGTGTCGGTGACCAGCACCACCGCGGCCAGTGTCGCGCCCGCGTAGCAGCCGATCAGCAGGCCGGAGAGCAGCGTCCGGGCCCGGCCCACCCGCTGCTGGACCTGCTCCAGTTCCAGCTGTCCGGGCACATCGGCCAGCTCGGCCGCGGTACGCGGCAGCGGCGGCCGCGGGATCCGGGACAGCCGCAGCGCCAGCGTCGGCATCACCGTGGTCAGGGCCAGCGCCAGCGGCGCGATCACAGCCGCGGCGCGCGCCGGGGTCGCCGGCACGAGAATGACCAACAGGCCGCCGAGCAGCGTGAACAGCCCGACCAGCCCGATCGCCAGGAAGACCGCGTCGCCGCCGCCGACCGCCGGGGCCCCGATGGCGGCGTGCAGGATGACGGCCGCGGACGCCAGCACCAGGTGCGCGGCGGTCACCGGCTGCCCCAGCAGCACGATCGCGGCGGCCGGGGCCACGATCGCGGAGAGCGCGACCAACAGGGTGCCGGCCGGCACGTCACCGGTGGCCCTGGTGAGCAGCGCGCCCCCGCCGAGCAGCAGCACCGCCAGCACGAGCAGCAGCGCCGCGGCCAGCGGGGTGCCGGTGGCGATGCCGGCCCACATCGCGCCGAGCACGGCCAGCGTGCCGAGCGCCGCGCAGGCCCTGCGGGTGTCCCGACCGCGCCAGCCGGAGTCGGCGTCGGTGTCGTCGAGCACCTCGACCACGTCGTCGTAGAGCGGCTGGCCGACCCGCTCGTGCGCGGCGTGCAGCAGCAGCAGCTCGCCCTCGCGGACGCCGGCGGCGCCGATCCCGGCGGCCGGGTCCAGCCGGGTGCCGTCCAACCGGCTCAGCACCCAGCCCTGCGGGGAGGCGAGGTCCTGCTCGGCGTGGCCGACGATCGTCGGGAGCAGCGCCGCCAGCGGCACCGCGGTGGGCAGGGCCAGGTCGACGCGGGTGGTCGGCGCGGCGACCTGGACCCGGCAGAACCCGGAGCCACCGTCGGGTTCGATGCGTGGATTCGGGACAGTGGTCACCGCAGCGGCTCCGTCAGTCCTGGTCGGCACGATCGCAGAAGCCCGGCCATGGCGTCCTCCACAGGCGCGGAAACATCCATCACCCGCAGACACGGCGCGGCAGGCGCTCCGGTTCAGGTGACGGTCGGTGAATGATCGGGTTCGAAAGGTTACCGCATCGGGTGACGCTCGTTCGACGGGGTCCGGGCCGGCCCGGTCCGGCGGTCGCGCTCGGCGGGTAGGTTGCCACTGTCGGTGAACCGGGACATCCGATCGGGGGACAAGCATGTCGACGGTGCGGCTGCGCCGGCCGGCGCGGGCGCCGCTGCCGGTGGTGCCCGCGGACGAGGTCGTCCTGCAGCCACCTCCGGAGCTGGCCAGGGGCAATCTCGGCAACGTCTGGTTCACCGCGCTGCCGGCGCTGGCCGGCCTCGGCTCGGTGGCCTACCTGCTGGCCGGCCCGCCCAACCCGATCACCTACATCGCCGGGTCGTTCTTCCTCGTCTCGGCGATCGCCATGGTCGTGGGCTCGCTGCTGTCGGCCCGCTCCCAGACCCGCAACGAGACCCAGCAGCAGCGTTGGGACTTCCTGCGCCACCTGTCCCGGACCCGGGACCGGGTGCGCCGCACCGCGGCCGCGCAGCGCGAGCGCGAGCTGTGGGGCGGCCCGCCGCCGGACGCCCTGTGGTCGGTGGTGGCCTCGCCGCGGCTGTGGGAGCGCCGGCCCGGCGACGACGACTTCGGCGCGGTGCGCATCGGCGTCGGTTCGCGGCAGCTGGCCACCGCGCTGGTCCCCGCCGAGTCGGGCCCGGTCGAGGACCTCGACCCGCTGTCGGCCACCGCGTTGCGCCGCTTCATCACCACCCATCGCGCGGTTCCCGACCTGCCGCTGAAGGTGCTGCTGCGGCGGTTCGCCGCGCTCGGGTTCCGGTCCGCGCCGGAGCGACCGGAGGGCGCCCGTGGGCTGGTGCGGGCGCTGCTGTGCCAGGCGGCGGTGTTCCACGCCCCCACCGATCTGATCATCATGATCTGCACCCGCCGGCCCGACCACCCCTACTGGTCGTGGGTCAAGTGGCTGCCGCACGCCCAGCACCCGAGCGAGGTCGACTACGCCGGGCCGGTCCGGCTGATCGATCCCTCGCTGCAGGCCTGCGAGGACCTGCTGGGCGCCGAGCTGACCCGCCGCTCCGGGTTCAACCCGCACGTGCCGCCGGCCGCCGACATGCCGCACGTGGTCATCGTGCTGGACGGCGCGACCGTGGCCGGCACCGAGCTGGCGGTGGACCCGGAAGGCCTGCAGGGCGTGACCGTGCTCGACCTGGACGGCGCGGCGCGCGAGACCATCCGGGACGGCGGGATCCTGCTCGAGGTGGACGAGGCCGGCCGGCTGCTGGCCGGCGCCGGTGCCCAGCGCGAACCGCTGGGCCGGGCCGACGAGCTGTCGATCGAGGCGGCCGAGGCGCTGGCCCGCCAGCTGGCCGGATTCCGCCTGGCCACCGGCGCGGACGCCGAGGATCTGTCCACCGTGGACGCCACGCTGCCCGCGCTGCTGGGCTCGCCCGACGCGGCCGCACTCGATCTGGAACGGCTGTGGCGGCCGCGCCCGCTGCGGGACCGGCTGCGGGCGCCGATCGGCATCAGCGCCGACGGCGGGGTGCTGGAGCTGGACATCAAGGAGGCCGCGCAGGACGGCATGGGCCCGCACGGGCTGCTGATCGGCGCCACCGGGTCGGGCAAGTCGGAGCTGCTGCGCACCATGGTGCTCGGGCTGGCCGCCATGCACCCGCCCGACGTGCTGAACATGGTGCTCGTCGACTTCAAGGGTGGCGCCACGTTCGCCGGCATGTCCCGGCTCGGCCACGTCGCCGCGGTGATCACCAACCTGCAGGACGACGCCGGGCTGGTGTCCCGGATGTACGAGGCCCTGTCGGGCGAGCTGAACCGGCGCCAGGAGCTGCTGCGGGCCGCCGGGAGCCTGGTGTCGGTGCGCGACTACGAGCGGGCCCGCCAGCGCGGGGTACCGCTGGACCCGCTGCCCAACCTGCTGGTCGTGGTGGACGAGTTCTCCGAGCTGATCGCCCAGCAGGAGGAGTTCGTCGAGCTGTTCGTGCAGATCGGGCGGCTGGGCCGGTCGCTGGGGCTGCACCTGCTGCTGGCCAGCCAACGCCTGGACGAGGGGAAGATCCGCGGTCTGGAGGCGCACCTGTCCTACCGGATCGCGCTGCGCACGTTCTCCCCGGAGGAGAGCCGCACCGTGATCGGGGTGCCCGACGCGTACACGCTGCCCAGCGCTCCGGGGCACGGGCTGCTCAAGGCGGACACCGCGGTGCTCACCCGGTTCCGCACCACCTACGTCTCCGGCGGCTACGCCGACGGCATCGAGGGCGGTGACGGGACACTGCCCGGGCCGGTCGGCGTGCGGCCGTTCCCGGCCCGGATGCTGGCCGTGCCCGCGGGGGTCGCCGCCGCGACGGCGCCCGCCGCCGCGCCCGCCGAGGAGGACCCGACCCAGCCCACGATGCTCAGCGTGATGGTCGACCAGATCGCCGCCCGCGGCGGCGTGGCGCACCAGGTGTGGCTGCCGCCGCTGGAGGAACCGGCGCCGCTGGACGCGCTGCTCGGCGGGCTGGCGGTGCGTCCCGGCCGGGGCTTCGGCGCGAGCCCGGACACGCCGGAGCTGCAGGTGCCGATCGGGCACGTCGATCTGCCCTACCAGCAGCGCCGCGACCCGCTGCTGATCGACCTGTCCGGGGCGGGTGGCCACGTCGGGGTCGTGGGCCGGCCCCGCTCCGGCAAGTCGACCATGTTGCGCACCCTGGTCGCGGCGCTGGCGCTGCGGCACACCCCGGCCGAGGTCCAGTTCTACTGCCTGGACTTCTCAGGGGCACTGCAGGCGTTGGCCGGGCTGCCGCACGTCGGCGGCGTCGCCGGCCGCCAGGACCCGGACGTGGTGCGCCGGCTGGTGGCCGAGGTGGCCACCGTGCTGGAGGACCGCGAGCGCCGCTTCCGGGAGCTCGGCGTCGACTCCATGGCCAGCTACCGGCAGCTGCGCGCCGACGGCCGCGCGGCCGACGACCCGTTCGGCGACGTCTTCCTGGTGGTCGACGGCTGGAGCGTGCTGCGGGGCGAGTTCGAGGAGCAGGAGGAGCGGATCATCGCGCTGGCGGCCCGCTCGCTGACCTTCGGCGTGCACCTGTTGCTGGCCACGAACCGCTGGATGGACCTGCGGCTGGGGCTGCGCGACATCCTCGGCACCAAGACCGAACTGCGGATCGGCGACCCCATCGACTCGGAGATCGACCGCAAGCTGGCCGCCGCGGTGCCGGACCGGCCGGGCCGCGGGATCGGCCCACGCAAGGCGCACCATCTGGTCGGGGTGCCGCGGGTCGACGGCCAGCACAGCACCGACGGGCTGGCCGCGGGGCTGGCCGAGCTGGTCGCCCGGGTGGCCGACGCCTGGGACGGGCCGGTGGCGCCGCGGGTGCGGCTGCTGCCGCGGCTGGTGGAGCTGGAGGAGCTGCTCCCGGTCGGTGCCAACGGCGCCGGTGCCAACGGCCGGCGGGAGCTGGTCATCGGGTTGGAGGGCGACCGGCTGGGCACCGTGCGGCTCGATCAGCGCGCCGAGCCCGGGTTGCTGCTGGTCGGGGACCAGGAGACCGGCAAGACCGCGACGCTGCGCGCGATCGCCCGCCAGGTCGTGGAGACCAACACCGACCGCGAGGCCAAGGTCGTGATCATCGACTACCGGCGCGGCATGCTCGGTGAGTTCGACGGGCCGTCCCAGCTGGCCTACGTCGGGTCCGGGGCGCAGCTGGACATGGTGGTGTCCGAGCTGGTCATCGGCTTCGAGCGGCGGCTGCCCGGCCCGGATGTCACACCGGCCCAGCTGCGCAGCCGCAGCTGGTGGCAGGGCCCGGACATCCACCTGATCGTCGACGACTACGAGCTGGTGGCCACCGCGGCCCACCCGCTGTTGCCACTGCTGCCGTTCCTGGCCCAGGCCCGCGACGTCGGCCTGCACCTCTACGTGGCCCGCCGCGCCGGCGGCGCCTCGCGGGCCCTGCTGGACCCGGTGCTCAGCGCCATGCGGGAGCTGAACTTCCCGGCGGTCCTGATGAGCGCCCCCCGCGACGAGATGCAGATCTTCGGCCTGCGGCCGGCCCCGCTGCCACCCGGCCGCGGCATCCTGGTGCACCGCAGGCTGGGCACCGTGCCGATCCAGCTGGCCCGGCAGGACTCCGTCACCACCGGTTGAGCGCGGCCCCGACCGGTCGCCGGTATGGGCTAATCGGGGCCACTTCCGAACCGGCGTGAACCAACCGAGGGCACCGTCCGTGTCCGAGTCGGGACCAGATGTCCCGACGCGCAGTTCGGGGGAACGGATCGTGCGTACCGGGCGTGATCAGCGCCCGAGTGTCGCCGGTGCAACCGGCACCTCGCCCCCGTGACCGAGAGGGAGGTGGGCTGTTGTGACCGGGCCCAAGATGGTGATCGACCAGGTGGTGGCCGCGGAGCGCGTGGTCGCCGAGGCCGTGCAGCAGATGCAGTCGGTGTCGCAGCAGCTGCAGGCCCAGGGGGCCGCCAGCCTGACCGCGATGAAAGCGCCCGCCGGGCAGATCACGTCCAGCAACTACGACGCGCACTCCGGCTCGGGGCGCGCGCTGGCCGAGACGCTGTCCCAGCTGCAGCGCGACCTGGCCCAGACCCGGCAGGTGCTGCTGGCCGGATCCGACCAGGCCACCCAGGTCGCCGGTCGGGTGGAAACGGGCGGCAGCATCGCCGCCGCGATGTGACGCCTACCCACCACCACAACAGCACGACCACACGTCGAACAGGGGAGACATCATGGGTGGACTGATCGAGTTCCAGACCGGGCCGATCGCCGACATCGGCAGCCGGACGCTGAACCAGAAGGCCGTCTGGGACGGGATCTGGGAGAGCACCAAGGCCCGCATCAGCGCGACCGCCGCCGAGGCGCTGGACGCCGCCACCGGCTCCAGCCTGGAGGAGCGCGGCCAGGAGTACCACCGCAAGTCGGTCGCCTACAGCCAGCAGGTGCAGCAGCAGGGCACGGCCGTGAACCAGATCGGTGGCATCGCCACCGAGACCAACGCCCGGATGGTCAGCACCATCCGCGGCGGCGGCTGATCCCGGGCCGACCGATGACCACGCCGGGGAACGAGGGAAACCTCGTCTTCGATCCGGAGGTGCTCGGCACGGGCGAGCGGACGCTGGCCGCCCGTCCCGAGCAGCCGGCGGCGACGATCGTCAACGGGCTGACGGTGGAGCCGGCGGCGTTCGGCACCGTACCCGGGGCCGGGGCGGCGTCCAGCCGGACGACGGGCTGGGTGGACCGGACCAAGGTCGAGATCGCGCGGGTCGGGGTCGAGGTCGCGGACCTCAAGGTGCGGCTCGGGGAGTGCAGGCGGCTGGCCACCGAGGTCAACGGGGACACCCAGGCCGCCGCCCGACTGGCCAGCCCGGGCTGACCAAGTCTCTGGGGAGGGACGATCATGGCCGGAAGTTTTGCCGAGGCGCGGGCGCAGATACTGAGCCTGAAACCCGCGGTGCTCCGCACGAAGGCCGGTGAGCTGCGCAATCTCGGCGCGGCCTCGACCACCGCGGGCAGCACGCTGACCACGTCGGCCCGGAAGGTCGGGGGGCAGCGGGGGGCGCCCTACGCCGCGTACGAGGAGCGGCTGACGCCGACCGCGGAGTGGCTCACCCGGCTGGCCACTCCGACCACCGGCCTGGCCGGTGCCCTGGAGGGCGCGGCCGGGGCCGGGGAGCGGGCCCAGATGGTGCTGGCGCAGCAGGAGGAGGCGCTCGCCCGGTACGCGCTGAACCCCGCGGTCACGCCGGCGCAGCTCGCGGCGGCCGAGGCCCAGGCGCTCGCCACGTTGAACCAGGCGATCGCCGCGGTCACCCAGTCGTACGGGGCGATCGCCCCACCCGACCCGGGTACCGCTCCGGTGGTCGCCGGCTCCTCGGGCACGGCGCCGGGCGGGGCGGGCACCCCGGCAACCGGCGGGACCGGTGCCCCGGTAGGGCTCGGCGGCGCCACCGGGGCCGGCAGCGCGGCGGCCGCCGCCGCGCTCGGGACCCAGGGTGCCGGCGGCGCGGGACCGGGCAGTGGCAGTGCGGGGCGGGCGGAGGGGGCGTCGAGCCCCGCGGCTACCGGGGTGACCCTCGGCCCGCAGGCCGGGCCGTTCGCCGGCTTCATCCAGGACCCGCTCACCGGGAACCTGATCGACCCCGGCACCGGACGCGAGGTGGACGCGGGCGGCCGGTTCCTGGACCCGGTCACCGGGTTGCCGTTCGGGGATCCCGCCCAGTTCGCCTCGCGCTTCGAGGGACTGGTCGGCGGTCCCACCCCAGTCGGCCCGGCGGGTATCGGGACCGGTGGCGTTGCCACCGGCCTCGGCCTGCCCGGTTCGGCCGCCCCCGGCCCGGCGCCGGCGGGCGTGGCCGGTGTCGGCGGTGTCGGCGGCGGCGGTGTCGCGGCCGGGGGAGGGTTGGCCCCCTTTCTCCCGGTCGGGGCAGCGGGTGCCGCCGGCGCCGCCGGTGCGGCGCGGGGCGGGGCGGGGCGGTTCGCCGCCCTCTACGGCGGGACGCTGCCGCCGAGCCTGAGCGATGCCAACCCGGCCAGCGCGCAGCTGCACCAGACCGCGGCGGCCAACCTGGACAGCAGGGCGGCGGTGGCGCAGCGCTACGCCACGATCGCCTCCGGGCAGGCCGGCGGGTCCGGCCAGTCCGGGATGGGGTTCCTGCCGCCGCCGATGGCCGGCTTCGGTGGCGGCATGCCCGGTGGCGCAGCCCGCTCCCGCCGCGCCGGGTCACCGGCACTGCGCGAGGCGCCGGGCGTCTGGGGTGCGGTACCGGGTGCCGGCACCGGGTCGGAGCAGCGGCGCGGCCGCTCGACCCGCTCCGCCGACGTCGAGGACGCCGACCTCTGGACCGGCGGCGCAGATCCGGCCGCCGGCCTGCTCGACGGCCGCGGTTGACCGCGACGGGCGCGCCGCCACGCGGGTCCGCACCCGCAGGGCGTCGCGCTCACCGCGATCAGGGCGCGTCAGCGGTCGATGAGCAGGGCGAGCTCGGCCTCGGCCAGGATCGGGGTGACGACGACGGCGCGGTTGCGGTCCAGCACCCCGAGCTGCCCGGGGCCGAGCTGGTCCAGCTCCCGGGCCTCGGGGCGGCCCAGCAGCCGGGCCAGCGGGCTGCCGTAGCCGCCGCCGGCCAGTACCACGCCGTCCACCGCGGCCCAGTACGGCGAGCTCAGCGGCACCGTCGGCGACACGTGCAGGACCGTGCACAGCGGCCGGTCGCCCAGCCCCGTCGGCGGCGCCGCCGGCAGGTCCGTGACCAGCAGCTGCGGCGTGCCGGCCCGGTCCTGCGGCGGCCAGTTGGCGGCGTTCGCGCCGGCCACCGCCCGGGAGCCGGCGGCCGCGAGCAGCCGTCGCCAGCGGCTCGGGTCGGCCGTGGTCACCCGCAGCCGGCAGCCCACCCCGAGCAGCCGGTAGGCGATCAGGGTGGCGATCCGGTGGTCACCGAGCACACCCAGCCGGGTCGGGCGCGGACCGATCGCCGGCAGCACGACCGCGGCCTGGCTCCGGTCGGCGCCGATCAGCACCCCGGCCGGCGGTGGCTCCAGCACGGCCCGCACGTCCCGCGGCTCGCGCCAACGGGTGGCCGGCAGCCGGTCGGTCGTGATCACATCCGCTCCTGGTTGACGAGGTCGGCCAGCGACCGCGCACCGCCGCCCAGCGGCAGTGTGGCGATCATGCCGGCATCCTGGGCGTCCGGCAGCGGGGTGGCGATGCCGTCGGTGACCAGCCGGTCGGCCGCCGCGGCCAGCCGGTCCGCATCGGTGGCGACCAGCCGGACGGCGGCGCAGGCGCTGTGGTCGATGGCGTTCGCGGTGATCGAGAGCACCGAGCGGTCGACGTCCAGCTCCGCCGCGGCCCGCAGCGCCTCGCCGAGCGCGTCCTCGCCCTGCAGCGGCACCGACAGCGTGCGGTGGCAGCCGTGCTGCGTGGTGATCGTCTCGGGCCCGACCTCGGCGGCCGGTTCCGGATCTCCCAGCTCCCGCAGCAGCGCGGCCGCCTCGTCCAACCCCGCGGGGCGCAGCCGGGTGCCCTCGCGGGCGGCCGCCGCGACCACCCGGGCCGCCACCGCCACCAGCGCGTTGCGGGCTCCGATCGCGCCGCCACCGCGGGTCGCCACCGGCTCCGGAGCCCAGGTCGGCTCGTGCCGGATCACCAGCAGCACCCGGTTCCAGAGCGGGATGCCGGCCACCGGCAGCGCCCGGTAGGTGCGGCTCGGTGCGAAGTCCGGGTCGTCGCGCCCCGGCCCGCACTGCTCCACCAGCAGCTGCGCCGCGGCCGGCCGGGCCGGGTCGTCGGTGAGCACCCGGACCAGCTCGCCGAACGTCCAGCGGTGCGCACTGCCGACCTCGGCCACGAGCAGCACCGCGAAGCCCTGGCCGTCACCCACCACGGCGATCCCGGCGCCGGAGCGGGTGGCCACCTCGGCGAGGTGCAGGCCCGGCAGCAGGCTGCCCGCGATCCCGGCGTCCGGCCCCGTCGGCGCCGCCGCCGGCGGCCGGGCCAGCACCGGATCGCGGAAGCGGTCCCGCAGCACGTCGACCAGACCGCGGCCGCGGCGCCGGACGAGCCCGGCCACGCCGATCACCAGGGCCGCCCCGGCGACCACGTAACCGCTGACGCTCTGCACGGCCACCGCGGCCGCGGCCACGGCGAGCACCGCCTCGACGAACACCACCGTCGCGCGGCGCGGCCGGCGCATCCTCAGTCGCACCATCGCCTCCCCCGAGCCAGGCCGTGTCCTGGCCGATCGGGCGTACTCGATCGGTGGACCCGGACAAGATACTGTCCCGATCGTCCACCTCCCGACCGGAACCGGGGCAGGTCGCCAGCGTGGCAACGACGAAGGAACTCAGCGAGGCCTACAACTACGAGGGCCGCCGGCAGGCCACCAGCCTCATGATGGGCCGCGACGAGGCCCGCAACGACCCGCGGCGGCGGATCAACCGGGTCACCGTGGGCGGGGTCCTGATCGGGATCCTGGTGATGGCCGGGTTCGGGATCGCCGGGTTCCTCGGGGCCGGCAGCGGCCCGAAGCTGCCCGAGTCGGGAGCGGTGCTGGTCGCCGGCACGGGAGATCGCTACGTGATCGTCGACGGGCGGCTGCACCCGGCGCTCAACCTGGCCTCGGCGCTGTTGGTCGGGGGCGGCTCCAGCGCGCAGGTCCGGCCCGCGGTGCTGGACGACCTGCCCCGCGGGTTGCCGGTCGGCATCCCGGACGCCCCCGACGCGCTGCCCCCGCCGAATCGGCTGACCGCCGCGCCGTGGACCGTGTGCGCGGTCCCGTCCGGCGCGGCGACGCTACCGCCGCAGGTGACGGTGCGGGTGGGCGGACCCGAGCCGGCCACCGGAGGGATCGGGGCCGAGCAGGCAGTGCTGGCCGTGGCCCCGGACGGGGCGCAGTGGATGCTGAACCAGGGTCGCCGCTACCGGTTGCTGGACACCGCGTCCGCCCGGCTGACCGCCTCCCGGTCGGCGCCGCTGGCGTTGCCGGCCGAGGTGCTCGACGTGCTGCCGGAGGGCCCGCCGATCGCGGTGCCGACGATCCCGAACGCGGGCCGGTCGGCGGCCGGGGTGCCGGACGCGCTGGTCACCTCCGATGTGGTGCGGGTCGAGGCCGGTGGCACCACCCGGCAGAGCTTCGTGGTGCTGGCCGACGGGCTGGCCCCGGTCTCCGAGTTCACCGCGGCGCTGCTGGTGGCGGCGGGCGCGGTGGAGGTCCCGGTGGATCCGGCCACCGCGAGCACCGCCGCGCAGTCCCGGGCCCGCGCCGTCGGCGACCCCGGCTGGCCGGACGTGCTGCCGCAGCCGGTCGGCCCGCAGCGCGACCAGCCGCTGTGCCTGTCCACCACGCCCGGCGAGCCGGCCGGCGACGCACCCTGGACGGTGCGGATGAGCCTGCCCGGGGTGGTGCTGGCCCCCGGCGAGCAGCCGGTGTTCAACCGGGCCGGCGACGTGCCCGGGGTGGTGGACCAGGTGGTGGTGCCGCGCGGGGCCGGCGCCCTGGTCCGGGCGACCACCTCGTCCGGTGCTGACGGCGCGCTGACCCTGGTCACCGACTCGGGCCTGCGGTTCGCCGTGCCGACCCCGGACGCCGCCGTGCGGCTGCGCTACGACCCGGCCGCCGCGCCCGCGGTACCCGCGCCGTTCGTCGCGCTGCTGCCGGCCGGGCCGGCGCTGGACCCGGAGCTCGCGGCCCGCGAGTTCACCGGTCGCTAGGTCTAGGCGCTCCCGGATGTGGCCGCCCGGCCACCGCGCGGGGCCCGCCTGACGTCGCACACCAGTTGGCGGCGTCGCTCACGCCACGACCTGTGCGACACCGCAATCCAGTGTGCGAGGTGCCGACAGGCGGCCGCGGGTCAGGTGGTGAAGTTCTGCACCCACAGGTTGCCGCGGTTGTCGTGGCCGACGCCGATCTTGGTGAAGGCGCAGTTCAGGATGTTGCGCCGGTGCCCGGAGGAGTTCATCCAGGCCCGCACCACCTCGGTCGCGGTGCGCTGGCCGCGGGCGATGTTCTCGCCGCCGGTGCGGAAGCTCAGGCCGGTGGCCCGCAACCGGTCGCCGAAGTCGCGCCCGTCGCGGCTGGTGTGCGAGAAGTAGTTGTTGCGCGCCATGTCGGTGGCGTGGCCCTGCGCGGCGCTGGTCAGCTGCGCGCTGGCGGTCAGGGCTCCGCAGCCGGCCCTGCGCCGCTCGGCGTTGGTCGCGGCGATCACCGCGGAGCGCTGCTGGGACGTGCTCGGCGTGGCCTGGGCCACCAGCTGCACGGCCGGCCCGGCTACCGTGCTCGAGGTCGGAACGGCGCTCGGCCCTCCGGTCGGCGCGGTGCCCGGGCCCAGCAACAGCACCCCGCTGCCGGCCACGCCGACGAGCAGGGAAAGGCAGCGCCGTCCACAGGGGATCATGGCGAGGGAAGGTAGCAGCACCGTGAGTAGTGACCCCGACCGGTTCGTCCGGCTCACCGCCTGGGTTCACGGGCGCGTGCAGGGCGTCGGTTTTCGCTGGTGGGCGCGGTGTCGGGGGCGCGAGCTCGGGCTCGTGGGGGAGGCCAGGAACCTGCCGGACGGCCGCGTAGTGATCATTGCTGAGGGTGATCGGCACTCGTGTGCGCGCCTGCTGGAGCTGCTGCAGCGCCGGAAGGACACGCCGGGTCGCGTGGAGCAGGTGACCGAGCAGTGGGGCTCGGCCAGCGGCGCCTTCACCGATTTCGTCGAGGCCTGAGCGTCGCGCCGCTGCCCGGGCCGGGCCGGCGCCCGCGGTAGCCTGTCGCGTCGACCGCCCATCGGGAGAGCCGTGCACCTGAAGAGCCTGACGATGAAGGGCTTCAAGTCCTTCGCCTCGGCCACGACGTTGCGGCTGGAGCCCGGGATCACCTGCGTCGTCGGCCCGAACGGGTCCGGCAAGTCCAACGTGGTCGACGCCATCAGCTGGGTGCTCGGCGAGCAGGGCGCGAAGGCCCTGCGCGGCGGGAAGATGGAGGACGTGATCTTCGCCGGCACGTCGGCCCGGGCGCCGCTCGGGCGGGCCGAGGTCACGCTGACCATCGACAACTCCGACGGGGCGCTGCCCATCGAGTACTCCGAGGTGTCGATCACGCGCCGGATGTTCCGCGACGGCGCGGGCGAGTACGAGATCAACGGGTCGCACTGTCGGCTGCTGGACATCCAGGAGCTGCTCTCGGACTCCGGCATCGGCCGCGAGATGCACGTCGTCGTCGGGCAGGGCCAGCTGGATTCGGTGCTGCAGTCGCGGCCGGAGGACCGCCGGGCCTACATCGAGGAGGCGGCCGGCGTCCTGAAGCACCGCAAGCGCAAGGAGAAGGCGCTGCGCAAGCTGGACGCGATGCAGGCCAACCTGACCCGGCTCACCGACCTCACCGGCGAGCTGCGTCGCCAGCTCAAGCCGCTGGGCCGGCAGGCCGAGATCGCGCGCCGGGCCCGGACCACCCAGTCCGAGCTGCGCGACGCCCGGCTCCGGCTGGCCGCCGACGACCTGGTCGTGCTGCGCGACGAGCTGGCCCGCGAGGAGGCCGACGAGTCGCAGGCGCGGGCGCGCCGGGCCGAGGTCGAGCAGCAGCTGTCGGTGGCCCGCGTCGAGCAGGAAGGCCTGGAGGCGGCCCTGGCCCAGGACGCGCCGCACCTGGCCGCCGCCCAGGACACCTGGTACCGGCTGTCCGCGCTGGCCGAGCGGCTGCGCGGCACCGTCCGGCTGGCCCAGGAACGCGGCCGGCACCTGGCCGATCCGGCCGAGCGCGCTCCCGGCCGCGACCCGGACCAGCTCGAGGCCGAGGCGGAGGCGATCGCCGAGCAGGAGGCCGAGCTGGTGGCGGCCGTCGCGGCGGCCCGCCGCGCGCTGGCCGACGTCACCGAGGAACGCACCGGGACCGAGCGCCGGCTCGCCGCGGCCGAGCGTGCCCACCTGGCCGCCGTCCGCGCGCTGGCCGACCGGCGGGCCGGGCTGGCCACCCTGGCCGGGCGGGCCGAGGCGCTGCGCAGCGGGGCCACCGCGACCGCCGACGAGATCGACCGGCTGTCCGAGGCGCTGACCGAGGCGGGCGAGCGCACCGCGGCGGCGGAGGCGGAGCTGGCGGCCGCCCGCGACGACACCGGCGAGCTGGACGACGAGCTGCTGCGCGATCTGGAGGACGGATGCCGGCGGGCGGCCGAGGCGCAGGAGGCGGCCCGGGCCCGGGTCGCGGAGCTGGTGGCCCGGGAGCGGAAGGCGGAGCAGCAGCGCGCGCACTGGCGGGCCCGGGTCGACGGGCTGTCGGTCGGGCTGGCCCGGCGCGACGGCTCCGGCGCGCTGCTGGCCGACGACGCGCCGGCCGGCGTGCTCGGCCCGCTCGCCGAGCTGATCTCGGTGCCGGGGTGGGCGCGGACTGCGCTGGCCGCCGCGCTGGGGGAGCTGACCGATGCGGTGGCGGTGGCGTCGCCGGACGCGGCGCTGGCCGCCCTGCAGCTGCTCCGGGAACGGGACGCCGGCCGGGCCACCCTGCTCGTCGGCGCCGCGACTGCTGACGAGAAGGCCGGCGCCGCCGCCGGCCCAACCGGCACCACCAACCCGGCCGTCGCCGCGCCGCCGGCCCGGGGCTGGGTCGGCGACCTGGTCACCGCGCCGGAGCCGCTGGCCGCGGCCCTGCGCCGGCTGCTGCACGGCGTGGTGGTGGTCGACGACCTGGAGGCGGCCCGGGCCGTGGTTGCCGACCACCCCGAGCTGACCGCGGTCACCGTGCAGGGCGAGCTGCTGGGCGCGGACCGGGCCCGCGGCGGCTCCGGGGCGGCGTCCAGCCCGCTGGACGTGCAGGCCGAGGTGGACGACGCGATCGCCGCCCGGGAACGGGTGCAGCAGGAGCTGGCCGCGCTCCGACCGGCACTGGAGGGCGCCCGCGCCGAGGAGGCGGCCCGGCTGGCCGACCTGGCCGCCGCCCAGGACCAGCAGGGCGCGGCCGAGCAGCGCCGGTCCGCGGCCGCCGCCCAGCTCGGCCGCCTGGAGCAGGTCGTCCGGTCGGCCGCGGCCGAGGCGCAGCGGCTGCGCGAGCGCCGCGACGCCGTCGAAGCTCGCCGGTCCGACGCGCTGCTCGCACTGGATGCTGCCGAGCAGCAGCTGGCCGTGGCCTCCGACGAGCCGGTCGAGGACGAGCCCGACACCGAGCTGCGCGACGCGGCGGCCGAGGCGCTGGCCGCGGCCCGCTCGGAGGAGGTGGAGGCCCGGCTCGCGCTGCGCACCGCGGAGGAGCGGGCCAGGGCGATCGCCGGGCGCGCCGAGTCGCTACGCCGGCAGGCCGGGGCCGAACGGCAGGCCCGGGCCCGCGCCGCCGCCGCAGCGGCGGCCCGGGAGCGGGCGGCGACGATCGCCGCGCTGGTCGCCGCGGCCGGTGAGACCGCGAGCGCCCGGATCGCCGAGTCGCTGGACCGGGCCGCGGCGGAGCGGGACGCGGCGGCGGCGGCCCGCGACGCGCGGGAGCGCGCGCTGGGCGAGGTCCGGGTGACCACCGGTCGGCTGTCCGCGCTGATGGACAAGCTGACCGACACCGTGCACCGCGACGAGATGCTGCGCGCGGAGAACCGGCTGCGGCTGGAGCAGCTCGCCGAGCGGGTGCTCGCCGACCACGGCCTGGCCCCCGACGACCTGGTTGCCGAGTACGGCCCGTCCGTGCCGGTGCCGGCCCCGGCGGCGGAGGTCGCCGAGTACGAGGCGGCCCGGGAGCGGGGCGAGGACGTGGTGGCACCGCCGCCGATGCCCTACGACCGGGCCGACCAGCAGCGCCGGGCCCAGCGCGCGGAGAAGGACCTGGCGCTGCTCGGCCGGGTGAACCCGCTGGCCCTGGAGGAGTTCGCCGCGCTGGAGGAGCGCTACACGTTCCTGTCCACCCAGCTGGAGGACCTGAAGAACACCCGGCGCGACCTGCTCACCGTGGTCCGCGAGGTCGACGAGAAGATCCTTGCGGTGTTCGCAGAGGCCTACGCCGACGTGGCCCGCGAGTTCACCGCCGTGTTCCAGACCCTGTTCCCGGGCGGCGAGGGCCGGCTGCTGCTCACCGACCCGGACGACCTGCTCACCACCGGCGTCGAGGTGGAGGCCCGGCCGCCGGGCAAGAAGGTCAAGCGGCTGTCGCTGCTCTCCGGCGGGGAGCGCTCGCTGACCGCGATGGCGCTGCTGGTGGCCATCTTCCGGGCCCGGCCGTCGCCGTTCTACATCCTGGACGAGATCGAGGCCGCGCTGGACGACGTGAACCTGCGGCGCCTGATCAGCCTGCTCGAGGAGCTGCGCTCGACGTCGCAGCTGATCGTGATCACCCACCAGAAACCGACCATGGAGGTCGCCGACGCGCTCTACGGCGTGTCCATGCGCGGCGACGGCATCACCACGGTGATCAGTCAGCGGCTGCGCCCCGCCAGCTGAGGGCGCGGGGCCACCGGCGTGGCCCCGGCGCCTGGCTGGGGGCGGGGACCTCGGCATGACAGGGTGGTGGGGTGACAACCGAGAGCCTGTGGATCGTCATCGCGATCGTGGTGGCGGTGGTGATCATCGCGGTCGGCGTCGGCCTGCTGCTGCGCCGGCGCCGGCAGATCAACCTCCGCGACGACGCCGAGCTTAGCCGCGGCAGCACCGACACCGCTCCGCCCCGCCGCGGCGGCAGCTACGCGACCGATCAGGCCTTCGACTTCTCCTCGGCGACGATCGTCGACTCGCCGCCCGCGGACCCCAGCCCCGCCCCGGTCGAGCCGACCGACCGGCCGGCCCCGCAGGCGCCCCGCCCGGCCGCCCCCGCCCAGCCCGACCGGGCACCCACAGCGCCCGCCGCGCCGGCCGAGCCCGGACCAGCGCCGGCCGAGCCCGGACCCGCCCCGGTCGAGCCGCGCACCGTTCCGAGCGGGCCCACCGGGTCCACTGCCGCCCCGGCCGCCCCCGCCGATCCCGACGCCCCTCCGGCGGACCGCACGGCCACCGCTCCCCCCGGGCCGGACACCGACACACCGCCGCCGCCCCCCTCGGGCACCGCGGCCCCGGCAGCCGCCTCCGCGGCCCCCACCTGGACCGAACCGACCCCGACGACCGGCCCGACCTGGAGCGAGCCGCCGCCGGCCCCGGCCCCGGCGGACGAGACGTCGGCCACCGCCCAACCCGCCACGCCGACGCCGTCCACCTGGACCGAGCCGCCGGTCAGCGCCCCGGCACCGGAGTCCCGCAACGGTGCCCCCGCTCCCGCCGCCCCCGCCCCGGCCGCCGACATCGATCCGGCCGAGGGCCGGCTGGAGCGGCTGCGCGGCCGGCTGGCCCGCTCCCGCAGCAGCTTCGGGCAGGGCCTGCTCGGCCTGCTCGGCGCGGGCGAGCTGGACGAGGAGTCGTGGGAGGACGTCGAGGCCATGCTGCTGCAGGCCGACCTCGGCCCGGAGACGACGATCGAGATCACCGAGCGGCTGCGCACCGAGCTGGCCCGCCGCGCCGTGCGCACCCCGGGGCAGGCCCGGCAACTGCTGCGCGAGGTGCTCACCGAGGCGTTGCGGCCGGAGCTGGACCGCTCGGTGCGGGTGCTGCCGCACGATGGCCGTCCGGGAGTGCTGCTGGTCGTCGGGGTGAACGGCACCGGCAAGACGACCACCACCGGCAAGCTGGCCCGGGTGCTGGTCGCCGGCGGGCGGCACGTCGTGCTCGGTGCCGCCGACACGTTCCGGGCCGCGGCCGCCGAGCAGCTGACCACCTGGGGTGAGCGGGCCGGGGCCACCGTGGTGCGCGGGCCGGAGGGTGCCGACCCGGCCAGCGTGGCGTTCGACGCGGTCAAGCAGGGCGCCGAGGAGGGCGCCGACGTGGTGCTGCTGGACACCGCGGGTCGGCTGCACACCAAGACCGGCCTGATGGACGAGCTGGGCAAGGTCAAGCGCGTCGTCGAGCGCCAGGCCGACGTGGACGAGGTGCTGCTGGTGCTGGACGCGACCACCGGGCAGAACGGGCTGACCCAGGCCCGGGTGTTCGGCGACGTGGTCAAGGTCACCGGCATCGTGCTGACCAAGCTGGACGGCACCGCGAAGGGCGGCATCGTGTTCCGCGTGCAGCGCGATCTCGGGGTCCCGGTGAAGCTGGTCGGGCTGGGCGAGGGCGTCGATGACCTGGCCCCCTTCGTTCCGGCGGCGTTCGTGGACGCCCTGCTCGACTGACCCCCGCGGCACGTCCGCCGGGACGCTCGAACCGACCCGGTTTACCCAGTGGAAACTTCCGTCGCACACCAGTTCACGCACGCGAAACACGCGTCGACATTCGCGGAAACATGGCGATTCGACCATTCCCCCAGCCTGGCCAACAGCAGGAGGGAAACCGTGCTCAATTCCGGCGATACCGCATGGGTGCTCGCGAGCGCAGCGCTCGTGATGCTCATGACCCCCGGTTTGGCGTTCTTCTACGGCGGAATGGTCCGTAGCAAGGGCGTCCTCAACATGCTCATGATGAACTACGTCGCGCTCGCCGTTGTCAGCGTGCTGTGGGTCTTCTACGGCTTCAGCCTCGCCTTCGGCAACGACGTCGGCGGCGGCCTGCTCGGCGGCTTCGAGTACGTCGGGCTGAACAACGTGGCCGACGCACTGGCCGGCTACGCCGTGGACGCCGACCCCGAGACCGGGGCCGCCGCAGTGGCCTGGCCCGGCAGCAACGCCATCCCGCTGTTCGCGTTCGCGATGTTCCAGCTGATGTTCGCGGTGATCACCCCGGCCCTGATCTCGGGTTCGATCGCCGAACGCGTCAAGTTCTGGAGCTGGACGCTGTTCGTGGGCCTCTGGGTCACCATCGTCTACTTCCCGGTGGCCCACTGGGTGTTCGCCTTCGACGGCTTCGTCGGTGCCGACGCCACCGGCGGCTGGATCGCCAACACGCTCGGCGCGCTCGACTTCGCCGGTGGTACCGCGGTGCACATCAACGCCGGTGCGGCCGGCCTGGCACTGGCCATCGTGCTGGGCAAGCGCCGCGGCTGGCCGCGGGAGCCGATGCGCCCGCACAACCTGCCGTTCGTGCTGCTCGGTGCGGCGCTGCTGTGGTTCGGCTGGTTCGGCTTCAACGCCGGTTCCGC
Source organism: Pseudonocardia sp. (assembly GCA_035557575.1). GTDB lineage: Bacteria > Actinomycetota > Actinomycetes > Mycobacteriales > Pseudonocardiaceae > Pseudonocardia. The sequence goes on from DATMDS010000110.1 coordinate 29,705, forward strand.
GCTGGGCGCGGGCGAGCTGGCCGGCCTGGCCTTCACCAACACCATGGTCGCGACCGCGGCGGCCGTGCTGGGCTGGCTGATCGTCGAGCAGATCCGCGACGGCAAGCCGACCACCCTGGGCGCCGCCTCGGGTGCGGTGTCCGGTCTGGTCGCGATCACCCCCGCCTGTGGGTGGGTCTCGCCGCTGGGCGCGATCGCGATCGGCGTGATCGCCGGTGCGGTGTGCGCGCTGGCCGTGGCGCTGAAGTACAAGTTCGGCTACGACGACTCGCTCGACGTGGTCGGCGTGCACCTGGTCGGCGGTCTGGTCGGCACCTTGCTGATCGGCTTCTTCGGAACCGAGTCCGGCCTGTTCTACGGCGGTGGTGCCGCGCTGCTGGGCACCCAGGCCATCGCGGCGTTCGCGGTGCTGGCCTACTCGTTCGTGCTCACGCTGATCATCGGCTACGCCATCAAGTTCACCATCGGCTTCCGGATCACCGAGGAGGCCGAGGCCGTGGGTGTCGACGAGAACGAGCACGCGGAGTCCGCGTACGACTTCTCGACGCTCAGCGGCCTCGGTGGGCTGGGAAGTCCCCGCCCGTCGGCAGCCACCGCAGCGGCCGCGGAGCACGTTCCGGCCACCGCAGGCAAGGAGAGCTGAGGAATGAAGCTGGTCACGGCGATCGTCAAGCCGTTCGTGCTGGAGGACGTGAAGGGCGCGCTGGAACAGCTCGGCGTGCTCGGCATGACCGTCAGCGAGGTGCAGGGCTACGGC
>DATMDS010000111.1:0-5808 GCA_035557575.1 Pseudonocardia sp.
GATCTACCCAGGTCCTGAAACCCCTCCATTGCCGTGTTTGTGCCGGTAAGCGGCTGCAGGGTGTGCGAGTAAGACACAAGCACCTCCACCACGAGATCATCACGCCAGACACGTTGCCGCTCGCTCACGTGTTTGGGCTGAGGGGTACGGGCGCCGAGCACCTCCACCGATCGAGCGGCGTGAAGTGTGCTCGCCACGCGATCACCGTTGCGCGGGCGGTTTCGGCGGGCCGCACCCGGAACTGTCGGTCCCCAGTCATACCCTCGGCCGGGCGACAGGGGGTGGAGGATGACCGAGGGGCCCGGCACGGCGTTCGGGATCGATGCGTTCGCGCTCGACGATCGGATGCGGCTGTTCCACTTCCTGGCGGCCGACAAGCGGCTCGTCTACCTGTGGATCCTGCGGGCGTTCAACCGGGCCCGGGCCAACTACCAGGTCCTGCTGCACACCCCGGACGTCGCGGTGCACCTGGCCGAGCTGGCCACCGAGCATCCCGAGTGCCCGGCTCCGGAGGATCTCGCCGCCGCCCTCGACGCGCTGGTGGACTGGGGCAACCTGGACCGCGGGCAGGACGCTGCGCGCGCCGCCACGGTGCAGGAGTACCGGAACCGGCACTCGGTCTACCAGCTCACCGATGCCGGGTTCCGCGCCTACCAGGCCGTCGAGCAGGTGCTGGCCGCCCGCCTGGAGGACGCCACGCTGTCGCGCCTGGTGTTCCCTGACATCCTGGCCGATCTGCACGCGCTGGCCGCGGCCAGCGCCGCCGGTGACGCAGAGGAGACCTACCGCAAGCTGTCCCGGCTCGATCGGGCCTTGTCGGACATGGCGGAGCGGGCGGCGCGCTTCTACCTGCTGCTCGGCGAGCTGTCGCGGACCACCGACCACCGGGCCGAGGTGTTCCTCGCCCACAAGGATGCGCTGCTGGCCCACATGCGCGAGTTCCACGCCGAGCTGCTGCGCTACAGCCCGCGGCTGCACGCGGCCACGCTCGCCGTCGCGGCCACCGGCGTCGAGCGGATGCTGGAATTGGCCGCCGAGGCCGACGACCGGCTCTTCCGCACCCCGGTGGACCGGCTGGCCGACTGGCGGCAGCGCTGGGCCGGGCTGATCGCCTGGTTCGGCGCCGACCAATCGCCCACCGAGGCGGACCGGTTGCAGCAGGCCACGGTGGCCGCGATCAGCGACGTGCTGGCCATGCTGCGGCGGGTCACCGAGTTCCGCCGCGGCGGAGTGAGTCGGGAGTCGCAGCTGCGTCACCTGGCGGCCTGGTTCGCGAACACGCCGTCCGACGCCGCTGCGCACGCGCTCTTCGGCGCGGTGTTCGGGCTTCGCGCGCCGCGTCACATCGGCATCGCGCACGATGACCCGGAGCTGATCCCGACCCGCCGCTCCTGGTGGGAGGCCCCGCCGGTGGAGGTGTCCCGCACGCTGGTCGAGACCGGTCGGTCGGGATCGCCGGGCCGGCCCGCGGCCGTCGAGCGCAACGACGGCGCCCGGCGCCGGCTGCAGGAGCAGCAACTCGCCCGGGCCGCAGCGCAGCGGGCGGCCGCCGAAGAGCTGGCCGCGGGCGGGGCGCACGGGCGGGAGCTGTCCGAGGCCGAGACGGTGGTGCTGCTTGCCCTGCTCGACCGCGCGCTGGGTGCCAGGGTGCCGGTGCGGGCCGCGGTGCGCGCCGCCGGTTCGGCCCACGGGGTGCGGCTGGTGCTCACCCCGCACCCCGGTGTCGGCACGGTGCGCACCGTGCGTGGCCGGCTGCACCTGGACGGGGTTCGGCTCACCGTCTCCCCGCTCGGCGGGGCACCGGTCCCGCCGCAGCCGGAGCTCGCCGTGCCGGTCGAGCGGGTGGGGGCGGTTCGGTGAGTGAGCGTTTCGCCGCCGAGGTACCCGACGTCGAGCTGGCCGACTACCAGCGCGCCTTCCGCACCGTGCTGCGGCACCCGCTGATCAGCGAGCGCTATCCCGACCCAATGGCCCTGCCGCTGGTCCGCCGGTGGTCGGCGCAGCTGCGGACGGACCTGTCCGAGGCCATGGGCTACCGGCTGGAGCTTTCGGCCACCGCGGCCCGGCTGGTCCGCGCCGCCGACGAGCTCGATGCGGGTCAGCCGGCCACCACCCGAACCGGGCGGGCGTTCGACCGACGCCGTTACGCCTACCTGGTTCTGGTGTTGGCCGCGATCGGGCGGGCCGGCGTCCAAGTGGCCCTGTCCGAGCTGGCCGAGGTGGTGGCCGGAGACGCCAACCGGATCAGCGGGCTGGGCCTGGACACCACCCGGGGCGCCGATCGGGCGGCGTTCGTCGACGTCGTCTCCTGGCTGGAGGATCGCGGTGCGCTCACCCTGGCCGACGGGTCGGCCCGCGGCTGGGCCGACGATCCGAGCCGGTCCGAGGCGCTCTACGACATCGCCCGGGACGTCGGGCTGGCCGTCTATCGGCCGACCCGGGTGTTGCACCACGTGGCGTCGGTGGGTGCGTTGCTGTCCCGGCCCACCGGCGCGGGCCGAGACAGCGCGCGCCGGGAGGCCGGGCAGCGGGCGCGCCGGGCGCTCGTCGAGCAACCGGCCGTCTACTACGACGAGGTCGACGGCGGGGTGCGCAACATCCTGCGCGCCCCGACGTTGGCGGCCGACGTCACCCGGCTCACCGGGCTGGCCGTCGAGCGGCGGGCCGAAGGATTGACGCTGCTGGACACCGGCGGCCTCGCCGAGCGCCGGTTCCCGGCCGGGGGCAGCGTGGCGCACGCGGCCCTGCTGCTGGTCGGCGAGATGGCCGATCGGATCGTCGATCCCGACGCACCGCCGCTGCGGACGCTGGCCGCCCCGAGTCGGGCCGAGCGGCGGGCCGAGCTCCTCGCGGAGATCGACGCCGGGTTGCCCGCGGCGCAGGTACTGGTGGAGCTGGTCGACCGGGACCCGGCCGCCGAGCCGGTCGACGCCGAGCCGGTCGCCGAGCCGCCCCAGTACCCGCTGCTCGAACGCGGCTGGCTGGCCGCCACCATGGATGCGCTGGTCGGACGCTACGCATCGACGTTCGGGGCCGAGTGGCGGGCGGACCCGTCGCGGCTGCTCGCTGCCGCGCTCGACCTGCTCACCGCGCACCGGCTCGTCGAGCCGGTCGAGGGCGGGGTGCTCGGCCTGCCGTTGCTGGGCCGCTACCGCAACGTCACGGTCCGGGTTCGGCGCCGCGCGCCCACCCTGTTCGAACTCGATCCCGAGGAGTCGTCATGACCGCCGCTGCCGTCACCTCGAGGGCGAGCCGCAACGGGGCGGCCAGGTCCCGGTTCCGGCCCAGCCGCGCCGGTGTGATCAACCTCTGGGACTACCGCGACGAGGAGTTCGTCTTCGCCGACGGCCGGCTGGTGCTGCGCGGGCCCAACGGGTCGGGCAAGACCAAGGCCCTGGAGGTGCTGTTCCCCTTCGTGTTGGACGGGCGCATCGAGCCGCGGCGGCTCAACCCGTTCGCCTCCGAGGACCGCACGATGAAGTCCAACCTGCTCTTCCGCGGGCAGCAGTCGAGCTACGGCTACGTGTGGATGGAGTTCGCCGCGGCCACCGGCGAGGCGGTCACGGTCGGCATCGGGCTGCAGGCCCGGAAGCACGCTGACAAGGTCAAGCGCTGGTATTTCGTGGTCGACGGCCGGGTCGGCGTCGACTTCTCGCTGCTCACCCCGGACGAACGCCCGCTGACCCGCGGCCAGCTGATCGCCGAGATCGGTGCCGACGCGGTACGGGACAACCCGGGAGAGCACCGAGCCGCCGTCGACGCGCGACTGTTCGCGCTGGGTCGGGAGCGCTTCGAGCAGCTGCTCACGCTGGTGCTGACGCTGCGCCGGCCGCAACTGGCCAAGAACCTCGACCCGGTCAAGCTTTCCGACACGCTGTCGGACGGGTTGCGCCCGCTCGACGACCACCTGCTCGCCGAGGCCGCCCGCTCCTTCGACGACATGGAGGCCGTGGCCCGCACCCTGGAGGGGCTGGCCCGCGCCGATGAGGCCGCCGCCGGCTTCCTCACCGCCTACACCACCTACCTGCGCAGCCATGCGCGGGTGGCGGCCGACGCCGTCACCACGCGCCGATCAGCCGTCACCGGCCGGGCTGGCGAGCTGGCCGCCGCGTCGGCCCGTCTGCTCAGCTCCCAGACCGAACGGAGCGGCGCGGGTCGGCGCCTGCACGAGGCCGACCTGTCCCTGCACACGCTGCGCGCCCAGCTGGACCAGCTCAAGCGCAGCGACGCCTACCAGGCCCACGAGCAGCTCGCCGACCTGCAACGACTGGTCGCCGAGTTGCGGGAGTCCTGCGCGTCGGCCCAGCGGCGCCGCGCCGAACGGACGACCGCGCGCGAACGCGCCGAGACCCACCTGGTGCGGGCCGGCGTTCGGGTGGCCGAGCTGGAGGCCGAGGCCGGTCGGGTCGCCGGGGAGCTCGCCGCCGACGCAGCGGGCGCCGGCATCGGGTGGGACGTCGACGCGGCGGCGTCGGCCGGCTTCGCCGAGCGGGTGGCGGCCCGGGTCGCCGCCCGCCACGACGACGTGCAGACCGTGCGTGCGGCGCTGGGGGAGCTCGGCCGGGCGGAGCACGCCCGCCGTTCGGCCGTGGCCGCGGCCGAACGGGCCGAGGCGGCGGTCGGCGCCGCGGTGGACGTCGAGCAGCGGGCGGCGCGGGAGGTGGCGGCGAGCCGGTCCGCGGCGCGGCAGCGGCTGGCCGACTGGGCCGACCGGCACGCGGCCACCGTCGCCGAGCTCGGCGTCTCGGACCTGCTGGAAGCGCTGGCCGGGACGATTGACAGCGCCGGGGAGGCCGACGCGACCGACCCTCGCACCGCTTTCCACCGCGCCACCACCGAAGCCGTCCAGCTGCGCCGCGACGAGCTGGCCCGGCTCCGCCAGCAACGCGCCACGGTGGCCGACGAGATCGCCGAGCTGGAACGGCAGCAACGGGAGATCGCCGCCGAACGCGACGACTCGCCCGCCCCGTTCGCCGCGCGCACCGCCGACCGAGCGGGCCGGGCGGGTGCCCCGCTGTGGCAGTTGGTCCGCTTCGCCGAGCAGCTGGACGAGGCCGACGCGGCCGGCTTGGAGGCCGCCCTGGAGGCGGCGAACCTGCTCGACGCCTGGATCCACCCGGACGACGCCGACACCGCCGCCGCCGTGGCCGCCGGCGACGCCGACGGCTACCTGACCCCGCTCCCGGTCGGCGCGCGCCCGGCCGGACGCACGCTGGGGTCCGTGCTGGCGGCGGAGGACACCGACCTCGTCGACCCGGCGCGGGTCCGCGAGGTGCTCGCCTCGATCGCGCTGCTCGACCCGGCGGACCAGCCGGCGCCCGGTGGCCCGCCGAACGTGTCGGCGGGCGGCCGATTCGGCCAGGGTGTGCAGGTCGGGGCGTTCCGGAAGCCGTTGGCCGGCTACATCGGAGCGACCGCCCGGGCCCGCCGGCGGGCGGCCCGGCTGGCCGAGCTGGACCGGTTGCTCGCCGACGCCGGCACCCGGCTCGACGCCACCGACCGGCTGGTGTCCCGGGCGCGCTCCGTGCTCGACGCTGTGGAGGCCGCGGCCGCGGAGCTGCCGCGGTTGGGGGCGATCGTCGAGGCGCTTCGCCGGCATGATCGCGCGGCCGGGATGTTGCGGGCCACCCGGGAGTCCGCCGACGCGGCCCGGTCGGCGCTGGACCAGGCGGTCGCCGAGGTCGGGGCCCGCGACCGGCAGCTGCGCCGCGCGGCCGCGGAGCGGGCCCTCGACCCGGACGTGATCGACGATGTGGCCGGGGCCCTGGTGCGGTTCGAGCGGGGCGCGCAGCGGCTGACCGGGGTGCG
>DATMDS010000112.1:0-5774 GCA_035557575.1 Pseudonocardia sp.
GCCGGGTCCCGGTGACCTGGAACGGATTGACGCTAGCCCGGTGCGGGCCTGGTCCGATGACGCCACCGCGGCCATGATGGCCGAGGTCGACGCGGCCCAGTCCGACGGTGACACGCTGGGCGGGGTGGTCGAGGTGATCGCGTACGGGCTGCCGGTCGGCATCGGCTCCTACGTGCACTCCGACCGCAGGCTGGACGCGCGGCTGGCCGGAGCGCTGATGGGCATCCAGGCGATGAAGGGGGTGGAGATCGGCGACGGTTTCCGCACCGCCCGCCGCCGCGGCAGCGCGGCGCACGACGAGATGGTGCCGGGTGACCCGGTGCGGCGGCTCTCCAACCGGGCCGGTGGCATCGAGGGCGGCATGACCAACGGCGAACCGGTCCGGGTGCGGGTGGCGATGAAGCCGATCTCCACGGTGCCGCGGGCGCTGCGCACCGTGGACGTCGCCACCGGCGAGGCCGCGCAGGCCATCCACCAGCGCTCCGACGTGTGCGCGGTGCCGGCCGCGGGAGTGGTCGCGGAGGCGATGGTCGCGCTGGTGCTGGCCGACGCCGCGCTGGAGAAGTTCGGCGGCGACTCGCTGGCCGAGACCCGGCGCAACCTGCGCTCCTACCTGGACGCCGGGACTCCGTAGCGACGCCCCGAGCGGGCCTGGCGCTAGGCCGTGTCCTGCGGATCTTGATCGCGGTCTTCGCGCCCAGATGACCGCCAGCTGCGTTGTCGGGCAGGCCGAGTACGCCCGGTACGAGGCCTGCCCTCCGCCTTGCTGGCGACCATCTGGATCACGAAGCCAATCGACCAAGATCCGCAGGACACGGCCTAGTCGGCGGGGCGGCGCGGCCGCCGGGTCCGCCGCCTGGCCTGCTGCGAGCCGTCCCGGAAGGCGACCGCGGTGTCCCGCTCCGGCGTCGGGCGCTGCCCGGGGATCGCCGGGGTGAAGGCGGTGAACGGGGTGCCGCTGCCGCCGCTGCCCGGCGTGCGCAGCTGCGGTTCGAGGTGGGCCTGCTGGGTGCGGCGCGGGAGCGGCAGCTGCTCGCGGCGCGGCGGCGGCGGATCGTCGGGGCCGGTGTGCAGCGGGTGGGTGCGCAGGTCGTCGCCATCCTCGTCCGCGAGGCCACCCTCGGCGTGACCCCCGGTGGCGCGGTCGTGCGCGCTGCCGTCCATGGACCTCATCACCCCATCGGTGCCGTCGTCTGGACGCCGCAACCCGATTGCCGTCACGCTGCGCCGTCGCCCGTCCTGATCAAAGACTAGCTGTTCACGCCATCGGAGTCCGGCAGGACGGCGCCGTAGTGCGTCGAGCAGTCGGCCCGGTACGAGCGACGGTTGCGGTCGGGCGCTCCGTATTCTCTACAGGGGTGAGCCACGAACGACGTCCCGTGCTGGTGCTCGTCGGCCCGCCCGGTGCGGGCAAGACCACGGTCGGCCGGGTGCTGGCCCGGCGCCTCGGTGTCGACTTCACCGACATCGACGCGCTGATCGTCGAGCGGGCCGGAAAGTCGATCTCCGACATGTTCGTGCAGGACGGCGAGGACGCGTTCCGCGCCCTCGAGCGCGCGGTCGTCGCGGAATCGCTGCTGGCCACGGACGGCGTGCTCGCGCTCGGCGGCGGTTCGGTGCTGGCGGTGCAGACCCGGGAGCGGCTGCGCGGGCACCGGGTCGTGCACCTCTCGGTGGACGTGACCGACGGGCTGCGACGCACCGGGATGTCCAAGGCCCGACCGCTGCTGGCCGGGGTCAACCCGAGGGCCACGTTCAAGGCGCTGCTCGACGCCCGCGCACCGCTCTACCGGGAGGTGGCGACGTTCGAGGTCGACACGGTGCGGCGTAGCGCCAACCAGGTGGCCCGCACGGTGCTGGAGCTGATCGGCGCCGTGACCGGGGAGGCCCCGGCCGACCCGGTGGACCCCGACGATCCGCTGGACCGGCCGACCGCCGCCGACCCGCAGCAGCACGCCGCGCTGCCGCATCCCACGATCGGCCCCGTGCCCCGCTGATCGCCGGCTCGACGGCCCAAGACCGCGGTCGAACACCGGCCCCGCGCACCTTAGGCTCGCGCCCGTGAACGACACCGAGCCCATGCACCCCGCCGGGCCCGTGCACGGCACCGCGTCCGCGGCCGACGTCGCCCGGATCGACGTCACCGGCCAGCGGCCCTACCCGGTGTTCGTCGGCCGGGGAGTGTCCGCCCGGCTCACCGGCACCCTGCAGGACCTCGGTGCGACCACCGTGCTGCTGGTGCACCAGCCGGCGCTCGCCGAGCTGGCCGAGCGGGTGCGCACGGAGCTGGACGCCGCCGGCCTGGACGCCCACCGCGTCGAGGTGCCCGACGCGGAGGAGGGCAAGGCGCTGGCCGTGGCCGGGTTCTGCTGGGAGGTCTGCGGCCGGATCGGGCTGACCCGCTCCGACGCCGTGGTCTCCCTCGGCGGCGGCGCCGCCACCGACCTGGCCGGATTCGTGGCCGCCACCTGGATGCGCGGGGTCCCCGTGGTGCACGTGCCGACCACCCTGCTGGCCATGGTCGACGCCGCGGTCGGCGGCAAGACCGGCATCAACACCGCTGCCGGCAAGAACCTGGTCGGGGCGTTCCACGAGCCGTCGGCGGTGCTGGTCGACCTGGCCGTGCTGGACACGTTGCCGGCCGCGGAGATCACCGCGGGCAGCGCGGAGATCGTCAAGACCGGGTTCATCGCCGATCCGACGATCCTCGAGCTGATCGAGGCCGACCCGGCGGCGGCGCTGGACCCGTCCGGCCCGGTGCTGGCCGAGCTGATCCGCCGCTCGATCACGGTCAAGGCCCGGGTGGTCGCGGCCGACCTGCGCGAGTCGCACCTGCGCGAGATCCTCAACTACGGCCACACCCTGGGCCACGCCATCGAGCGTCGCGAGCAGTACCGCTGGCGGCACGGGGCCGCGGTGAGCGTCGGGCTGGTGTTCGCCGCCGAGCTGGCCCGAGCGGCCGGCCGGCTGGACGACGCCACCGCGGACCGGCACCGCGCGGTGCTGGACGCGATCGGGCTGCCCACCGGCTACCCCGACGGCGACCTGGACGAGCTGGTGGAATCGATGCGCGGGGACAAGAAGGCCCGCGCCGGCACGCTGCGGTTCGTCGTGCTGGACGGGCTGGCCCGGCCGGGGCGGCTGGAGGGCCCCGACCGGGAGCTGCTCGAGACCGCCTACGCCGCGGTCGCCGGCTGAGCTGCGGGCGAGCCGGACCGTAGGGTCGGGTCATGCCGTTCCCGTCGCGCCGTGCCGCACTGCGCGCCCTGCTGCGCGCCGAGCACTCCGACCTGGACGCGTTGCTGCTCACCGACCTGGTCAACATCCGCTACCTGACCGGCTTCACCGGATCCCAGGCCGCGCTGCTGCTGCACGTCGACGGCGACGAGGCCAGCAGCTTCGGCACCGACGGCCGCTACCGCACCCAGGCCGGGCAGCAGGTCGGCGGGCTGCCCATCCTCGTCGAGCGGGCCAGCGCCCGGGCGCTGGTCGAGCAGGCCGGGATCCGCGGGCTGCGCGCGGTCGGCTTCGAGTCCGACACCGTCACCGTCGACGCGCATGTCGGCCTGCAGCAGGCGGCGCCCGACCTCACGCTGGTCCGCGCCCCGGGCCAGGCCCAGCGGCTGCGCACGGTCAAGGACGACACCGAGCTGGCCGCGCTGGGCGCGGCCTGCGGCGCCGGTGACGCCGCGCTGGCCGACCTGCTGGCGGCCGGCGGCCTGCGCCCGGGGCGGACCGAGCGCGAGGTCGCCGACGACCTGGAGGCCCGGATGCGGGCGCACGGTGCGAGCGGCCCGGCCTTCGCCACGATCGTGGCCGCCGGCCCGCACTCCGCGCTGCCGCACCACCGGCCGACCGACACCCCGCTGCGCCGCGGTGACCTGGTCACGATGGACTTCGGCGCGCTGGTCGACGGCTACCACTCGGACATGACGCGCACCGTCGTGCTCGGCCCGGCCGCGGGCTGGCAGCGCGAGCTGTACGCGCTGGTCGAGGCCGCGCAGGCGGCCGGCCGGGAGGCGCTGGTCGCCGGGGCCCGCGCCGCCGACGTCGACGCCGCGGCGCGGGCCGTCGTCGACGCGGCCGGCCGCGGTGCCGAGTTCGTGCACCCGCTCGGGCACGGCGTCGGGCTGCAGATCCACGAGGCACCGCTGCTCGCGGCGGGCACCGAGACCGCGCTGGCCGCCGGCATGGTGATCACGGTGGAGCCGGGCGTGTACCTGGAGGGTCGCGGCGGGGTGCGGATCGAGGACACGCTGCTGGTCCGGGCGGGCGCCCCGCGCGCGCTGACCGGCAGCACGCGCGAGTTGCTCGAGGTCGGCTGAGCGCGTCGGGGTAGGCTGGAACCCGACGACGGCGCCGAGCGCCGCACCGACGACACCCCGGCGCGGAACGGCGGCGGCAGGGCGCAGTGATCGCCCTCCCGGCACAGACCGCAGCCCGATCCAGATCCAGGAGACACCCGCACGTGGCGACCACGAACGACCTGAAGAACGGCCTGGTGCTCAACCTCGACGGCCAGCTCTGGTCGGTGACGGCGTTCCAGCACGTCAAGCCGGGCAAGGGCGGCGCATTCGTGCGCACGACCCTGAAGAACGTGCTCACCGGCAAGGTCGTGGACAAGACCTTCAACGCCGGGACCAAGGTCGACACGGCCACCGTCGACCGCCGGAACATGACCTTCCTCTACCGCGACGGCGCCGACTTCGTGTTCATGGACGGCGACACCTACGACCAGATCCCGATCAGCGACACCGTCGTCGGCGAGGCGGCCGGCTACCTGCTGGAGAACCAGAGCGCCATGGTCGCCCTGCACGAGAACGTGCCGCTCTACATCGAGCTGCCGGTCTCGGTGGAGCTCGTCATCGCGCACACCGATCCCGGCCTGCAGGGCGACCGGTCCACCGGTGGCACCAAGCCGGCCACCCTGGAGACCGGAGCGGAGATCCAGGTCCCGCTGTTCGTGACCACCGGCGAGAAGGTCAAGGTGGACACCCGCGACGGGCGCTACCTCGGCCGCGTCTCCAGCTGAGCATGACGATCGACACCCGATGATCAGGGCCAGGACGAAGGCGCGGAAGCGGGCACTGGACATCCTGTTCGAGTCCGAGGCCCGCGCCGAGGACCCGCTCGCCGTGCTGGCCCACCGTCGGGAGACCGACGACGCCCCGCCGGTCTCGGACTACGCGGCCGCGCTCGTGCGCGGCGTCGTCGATCACCAGGAGCGCATCGACCAGCTGCTGGCCGAGCACGCCGAGGGGTGGACGGTGGCCCGGATGCCCGCCGTCGACCGCACCCTGCTGCGGATCGGGGTGTTCGAGCTGCTCTGGATGGACGAGATCGACGACCCGGTGGCGATCACCGAGGCCGTCGAGCTCGCCCGCACGCTGTCCACCGACGACAGCCCGCGGTTCCTGAACGGCGTGCTCGGTCGGATCGCCGACATCGCCGAGCACCTGCGCGCCACCCGCTGACCGTCCCGGACGCAGAACCCTTCCCCAGGTGTGCGTCCCGGCCGCGGCCACCGTCGGCGCCGCCGCAGGTCAGGCGACCGGACGGGCCTCCGGCGGCAGCACACCCCAGTCGATCAGCTGGTCGGTGAGCTCGCCAGGCGTCATGTCGTAGATGATCGACAGCGACCGCAGGTCCTCGGCGCGGATGCTCAACACCTTGCCGTTGTAGTCGCCGCGCTGGCTCTGGATGGCCGCCGCGTAGCGGGCCAGCGGGCCGACCTTGTCCGCCGGCAGCTGCTGCAGCCGCTCCAGATTGATCAC
>DATMDS010000113.1:0-31810 GCA_035557575.1 Pseudonocardia sp.
GAGCGGAACGAGCGGCCCTCCCGCACCTCGTCCTTCAACCGCTCGAAGAAGATCACGAACGAGTCCGCCGTGATGCCGATCGCGATGATGAGCCCGGCGACGCCGGCGAGGTCGAGCGTGAACCCGATCCATCGTCCGAGCAGGACCAGCACGGCGTAGACGATCGCGCCCGACAGCACCAGCGACAGGATCGTCAGCAGCCCCAGCACCCGGTAGTAGAACAGGCAGTAGACGAACACCAGGGCCAGGCCGACGCCCCCCGCGATCAGCCCGGCCTGCAGCGAGGCCACCCCGAGCGAGGCGGAGATCGTCTGCGCCTCGGAGGACTCGAACGACAGCGGCAGCGACCCGTAGCGCAGCACGCTGGCCAGCTGCTGGGCCGAGGCCTGGTTGAACTGGCCGGAGATCTCGGTGGGGCCGTAGATGGCGCTGTTGATCGTCGGCGCGGACACCACCTCGCCGTCGAGCACGAACGCGGCGTTCTTGCCGACGTTCTGGGAGGTGTAGTCGCCCCAGATCGCCGCACCTTGGCTGGTGAACGTCAGGCTGATCACCCAGCCGGCACCCTGGCTGTTCTGCTGGGCCATCGCGGTGTCGATCTGGGTGCCCTCCAGGAACACCGGGCCCAGCACGTACTTCTCGGTGCCGTCCTGGTTGCAGGCGACCAGCGGCAGGGTCGGGTCGTCGTAACCGCGCAACGGGTCCTGCGCGGCGCAGTCCAGCGTGGACAGCGCGACCTGCTGGATCGTCGGGTCGGTGCTCTGCCGGGTCGCGCGGGCCTCGGCGATGGCCGCCGCGAGCTGCGGGTCGGACGCGGTGGGCAGCGGTGCCGGGGCGGGCGCCGGCGCGGGCGGCGCCGGTCCCTGGGCAGGGGCGGGCGGTGGCCCGGCGCCGGGCGTGGGTCCGGCGGCCAGCGGGGCGTGCACCGCCAGCGGGGCGAACGGCCGCTCGACGGGCGCGCCCGGATCGGCGGCACCCTGCGGCTGCGCCGGCGCGTCCGGATCGGCCGGATCGGCCGGATCGGCCGGCACCGACGCATCGGGGTCGGTGGGGACGGCCGGCTCCGAGGGTGCGGCGGGATCGCCGGTCGTGCCCGGCGCCCCGGGCGGCGCGACGGCGCCCGCCGGAGCCGCGGCGACCGGACCGCCGATGACCTCGCGGAACCGCAGCTGCGCGGTCTGCCCCAGCGATCGGGCCTGCTCGCCCTCCTGACCCGGGACCGTGATCGTCAGGTTGGTGCCGTCGAGAACGACCTCGGCGCCGCTGACCCCGAGCCCGTTGACCCGCTCCTCGATGATCTGCTGGGCCTGCAGCAACTGCTCGCGGGGCGGTTCCCCCCCGGTCTCGGTGCGGGCGACCAGCGTCACCCGGGTGCCGCCCTGCAGGTCGATGCCCAGCTTGGGGACGGGCCGCCCGTCGCCGGTGAAGAACACCAGCGCGTAGAGCACGGCGACGACGCCGACGAACGCGCCCAGATAGCGCCAGGGACGGATCCGCCCCGGGGTGGTTGCCAACTTCTGCTTCTCTTCCTGACGTCCGCCGCGCGTCGGCGACGGGTGGGTGTGCTACGAGCGCGGGGTCCCGTTGGCGGAGTCGTCCTTCTCCAGCGACAGCGTCGACGACTCCGCGCGCACCGACTCCGGGCGCGGCGAGTCGGTCACGTCGGCCCGCGCCGGCGTGGCCCCGGAAGCCGGCTCCGACGTCTCGACCTCCGCGGGAGCGGCGGGCTCCACGTCCGTCTTGCTCTTGACCGCGGCCCGCACCCAGGTGGTGACGACGCCGTCGGCGATCTCCAGGTCGACGGTCTCCTCGTAGGACGCGTCGACGACGGTGCCGCGCAGACCCGAGGTCGTCATCACGACGTCACCCGGTTCGAGGGCGGCCTGCAGTGCCTGCATCTCCTGCATCTGGCGCCGCTGCCGGCGGCCGGACAGGAAGATCGGGATGAACAGCAGCAGGATGAGCAGCGGGAACAGCAGCGAGGTGAGGTCCATGATCTCCGTATCTCCGCACGTCGTGAAGCACCCGAGTCTGCCAGCCTGCCCTCAGAACAACGCGGGAGGGCCAGCCGGGGTGACGTCCGGGGGCGCCGGAACACCCAGGTGGGACCACGCCGCCGCGGTGGCCACCCGGCCACGTGGCGTGCGGGCCAGCATCCCCGCCCGCACCAGGTAGGGCTCGCAGACCTCCTCGACGGTACCCGGCTCCTCGCCCACCGAGACCGCAAGCGTGGAAACTCCCACCGGTCCACCGCCGAAGGTGCGCACCAGCGCACCCAGCACGGCGCGGTCCAGCCGGTCCAGGCCCAGCTCGTCGACGTCGTAGACGGTCAGCGCGTCCTGGGCCACCTGCCGGTCGACCGAGCCGTCGGCGCGCACCTCGGCGAAGTCCCGCACCCGGCGCAGCAGCCGGTTGGCGATCCGCGGGGTGCCGCGGGACCGGCCGGCGATCTCCTCGGCCCCGTCCGGGCGCAGGTCGACGTCGAGGATCACCGCGGCCCGGCGCAGCACCAGCTCCAGCTCGGCGGGCTCGTAGAACTCCATGTGCGCGGTGAAGCCGAACCGGTCGCGCAGCGGCCCGGTCAGCGCGCCGGACCGGGTGGTCGCCCCGACCAGCGTGAACGGCGCGATGTCCAGCGGGATCGAGGTCGCCCCTGGTCCCTTGCCGACCACCACGTCGACCCGGAAGTCCTCCATCGCCAGGTACAGCATCTCCTCGGCCGGGCGGGCGATGCGGTGGATCTCGTCGATGAACAGCACGTCGCCGGGGGCCAGGTTGGACAGCATCGCGGCCAGGTCGCCCGCTCGCTCCAGCGCCGGGCCGGAGGTCAGCCGCAGCGCCGCGCCCAGCTCGGCGGCGACGATCATCGCCAGGCTGGTCTTGCCCAGCCCGGGCGGCCCGGACAGCAGGATGTGGTCGGGCGGGTCACCCCGGCGCCGGGCTCCCTCCAGCACCAGCTCCAACTGCTCGCGGACCCGCGGTTGGCCGATGAACTCGCGCAGGTTCCGCGGCCGCAGGGTCGCCTCGACCTCGACGTCCTCCGGCTCGGCGGCCCCGGACAGCTCGCTCACGGCCCTCCCCCGCTGCGCTCGGTCGACCGCGTCACGGAGGCGCTGTGACACCGTTCGCTCGCAGGCCCGCTGGGACACCGTTCGCTCGCAGGCTCGCTGGGACACCGTTCGCTCGCAGGCTCGCTGGGACACCCTTCGCTCGCAGGCTTGCTCACCGGGAGCGGCCCAGCTCGGTGAGGGCGGCGCGCAGCAGCCGGCTGGCGTCGGCGTCCTCGGCCTGCGCGAGCGCGGCGTCCACTGCGGCCTCGGCCGGCTTGGCGGTGAAGCCCAGCCCGAGCAGCGCCTCCACCACCTCGTCGCGGCGCGGGCCGGTGCCGTTCGCGGTGGCGGCCGGGGCGGGTGCGACGGTGGCCGCGCTCACCTTGTCCTTGAGCTCCAGCACCATTCGCTGGGCGACCTTCGGCCCGATCCCGGGCACCCGGGTCAGCGTCTTCACCTCGGCGCCGGCGATGGCCCGGCGCAGGGTGTCCGGGTCGTGCACGGCGAGCACGGCCAGTGCCAGCCGCGGCCCGATCCCGGCCACCGTCTGCAGCACGCCGAACAGGGTGCGTTCGTCGTCGGCGGCGAATCCGAACAGGGTGAGTGAGTCCTCCCGCACCACCAGCGCGGTGGCCAGCGCGCACGGCTCGCCGCGGCGCAGCCCGGCCAGGGTGGTCGGTGTCGCGTACACCGCCAACCCGACCCCCCCGACCTCGACCACGGCGTGGTCCAGCCCGATCTGCGCCACCACTCCGCGCACCGAATGGATCACGGCCGGCTCCCGGCGGCCCGGGCGGCGGCGGCGAGTCGGGCCCGGTGGGTGCGGGCCAGCTGCGCCGACCGGGCCTGCGCTGCGGCCATCCGCTCCAGCATCGGCGCCCGCCAGCAGTGGCAGACGGCCAGCGCCAGCGCGTCCGCCGCGTCCGCCGGCCGGGGCGCGGCGCTCAGCCCGAGCAGGCGGGTGACCATGGCGGTGACCTGCTCCTTGCCCGCCCGCCCCTCCCCGGTGACCGCGGCCTTGACCTCGCTGGGGGTGTGGAAGGCGACCGGCAGGCCGGCGCGCGCGGCCAGCAGTGCCACCACCCCGCTGACCTGGGCGGTACCCATCACGGTCCGCACGTTGGACTGGCTGAAGACCCGCTCGACGGCCACCACGTCCGGCCGGTACCGCTCGATCCACTGCTCGACCGCGTCCCCGACCAGTCGCAGCCTGCGCTCGACCGGCAGGTCCGGAGGGGTGCGCACGACATCGACGGCCACGCAGCTCACGGTTCGCCCGCCGGCCCCGTCGACCACGCCGATGCCGCACCGGGTCAGCCCCGGGTCGACGCCGAGCACCCGCACCCGAGCTCCCTCCCACGAACAGCCGTTCGAGGCTGCAGGCTACCGGCGCCGCCCCCACGCCCCGCACGGACGCGCCGCAAGCACCCGCCCGTCACCCCCGCCCTCCGCTTTTCGGAGCCACAGTGCGGTTTCCGAGGACCTGAAACCGCAGTAGGGCTCCGCGATGCGGGGATGGGCGGGGAGCGGAGCTAGCGTGGGAGGAATGCGGGTGCGGGCGGCTGGCGCGGGAGACGCGGCTGTCATCACGTTCGGCCGGGTGCTGGACGTGGTGCTGCTGCAGCGGGCGCTGTGACCGACCGGCCCGCCACGAGCTGCGCCGCGTGCGGCCGGCGGATCGAGTGGGAGCAGGACGGGGACCAGGTGCGCTACTGCTCCGCGGCCTGCCGCCGGCACGGCGTCGACGACTCCGACCGGCGGCTCGAGCAGTCCATCCTCGAGCTGCTCGCCGAGCGGGCCGCCACGGCGACCATCTGCCCGTCGGAGGCGGCCCGGGCGGTGGGCGGGGACGGCTGGCGCGAGCTGATGGAGCCCGCCCGGCGGGCCGCCCGCCGCCTGGTCGCCAGCGGGCAGGTGCAGATCACCCAGCAGGGCCGGGTGGTGGACCCGTCGACCGCTCGTGGCCCGATCCGGATCCGGCGGACCCGCTGACCGGCCGCGCGGCCGGGCAACCGCCGCGCCGGAGCAGCCGTTCGGCCGAGGTCAGGTAGCGCAGCCCGACGGCGTGGGCGCCGAGCGACATCACGAACAACCCGGTCGAGACCCGCTCGAGGTACCCCCACTCCCAGATCCGCTGCTCGTCGATCCCGGTCCGGCCGGCCAGCAGCGCGCAGTAGCCCTCCAGCACGGCCCGCGCGTCCGGGCCGGACAGGTGCCCCACCCAGTCCCGGACGGCCACGCCGAGGTCGTAGGCCGGGTCGGCGCGGAACCCGTCGGGGTCGACCAGGCACCAGCCCGACTCCGCTCCGGAGCGGGGCCGCGGCACCCGCAACGCGTTGGCCGGATGCGGATCACCGTGCACCACCACGCACCCCGCCGGATCGAATGCGGCCGCGCGGCGCTCGGCGTAGGCCAACGCGGTGACGATCACCGGCCGAGCGACCGGATGGCCGAGCCGCTCGTCGAGCACGCGGACGAGCCGGTGCAGCACGCCGGCCTTGTTCTCGCCGCCGTCCTCGCGGGCCCTGTCCTCGCCGGCCCTGTCCTCGTCGGCGCCGTGTGGGCGGGTCACCGGGTTGGCCGCGTCCAGGTCCAGCGTCCACGCCGCGCGCAGGGTGTCGGCGAGGACGGTGAGCTTGTCCTCGGGCGGCAGCGGCGTGGCCTCCAGCGACCTGCCGAGCGCCTCCAGCAGCAGCGCCCGCCGGGCCGGGTCGTGGTCGTGCAGGATCGCGTAGCCGCGACCCCGGGCGGTGCGCAGCACCCGGGACTCGTCGGCCAGTTCCGGGTCGGGCACCACCACCTTGACCACGCGGGGCGCCCCGTCGGCCGTCTCGGCGTGCGCGACGTAGGACGCGCTGCCGCCGGGCAGGCTCCGCCCGATCCGCACCGACCAGCGCCGCTCCAGCTCGGCGAGCAGGTCCGGCAACCCCGCCAGCCAGGCCTGCCCGGCCGCGCCGAGCGAGCCGAGCCTGGCCCGGGTGAGCGGCTGCAGCCGGATCCGGTCCATCCGACCTGCTACCAGCGGCCGCTCACGTGCGGGGCGACCAGCTCGTCGTAGACCCGACGCACGGCAGCGTGCGTCTGCTCGTCGAGCGGCGCCAGGTCGGCCGCGGCGGCGTTGCCCGCGGCCTGCTCGGCCGACCGCGCCCCCGGGATCACGACCGTGAGCTGCGGCTGGTCCAGGATCCAGCGCAGCGCGAACTGGGCCATCGTGGCGCCCTCCCCGACCAGCGGGCGCAGCCGTTCCACCGCCTGCAGGCCGACCTCGAACGGCACTCCCGCGAAGGTCTCCCCCACGTCGAACGCCTCGCCGTGCCGGTTGAACGTGCGGTGGTCGTCGGCGCCGAACGTGGTGTCCGCGGTGTAGCGACCGGACAACAGCCCGGACGCCAGCGGCACCCGGGCGATGACCGCCACCCCGGCCTCGGCGGCCGCGGGCAGCACCCGGTCCAGCGGCTTCTGCCGGAACGCGTTCACGATGATCTGCACGCTGGCCGTGCCGGGCCGGGCGATCGCGGTCAGGGCCTCGTCCACCCGCTCGACGCTCACGCCGTAGCCGGCGATCCGCTGTTCGGCCACCATTTCGTCGAGCGCGTCGTAGGTCTCGTCGCGCGAGTAGACCGGGGTCGGTGGGCAGTGCAGCTGGACCAGGTCGAGGGTGTCGACCCCGAGGTTGGCCCGGGAGCGGTCGTTCCAGGCCCGGAAGTTCTCCCGCGAGTAGTTCTCGGGCAGCTGCTCGACGCGCCGGCCCATCTTGGTCGCGACGGTCAGGCCCGCGCCGCCGCGCTCGCGCAGGAACCGCCCGACCAGGCTCTCGCTGCGGCCGTCGCCGTACACGTCGGCCGTGTCGAAGAAGGTCACCCCACGATCGGCCGCCCCGTGCAGCACGGCCAGGGCGTCGGCGTCGTCGACCTCGCCCCAGTCAGCGCCGAGCTGCCAGCAGCCCAGGCCGATCACTCCGACGTCCCGGCCCAGTCGCTTCGCGTTCCGCTGCTCCATGATCGTCAAGTCTAGGTGCGAACCCGGGGTGCGGCCGGGCGAACGCCGCGACTACCGGCGGAGCCGGTCGAGCCAGGCCCGCACCTCGCGGCGGTCACGCAGCCGCACCACGATCGGGCCGTCCGGGTCGGCGAGCACGGCGGCCACCCGCTCCGCCGTCCGCGGGTAGGTGGACCAGGCCCAGCGCAGGATGTGCTCCTGGTTGGAGAAGATCGTCCACAGCGGCGGTTCGAGGTTGCCGTTCCAGAGCTCGACCCGGAGCCACCGGCGCCGCAGCGTTCGCGGGACCAGCTGGGCGAAGACCCGCCAGCGCGGCAGGTCCAGCCAGATCAGCAGCTGGGCGCGCCGCAGCAGCAGGTCCCGGACCGCGCGGTACTGCCACTCGCAGATCCAGGCGTCCTGCGCGGCAAAGGCCGCCACGTCGGTGGCGAACTCGGGCCGAGGTACCCATCCCGGCCCGTGGTACAGCCCGTCCAGCTCGCGGTAGGGCAGCCCCAGCTCGGCGGCCAGCGCGGTGGCCAGGGTCGTCTTCCCCGCCCCGGAGCAGCCCGCGATCAGGATCCGTCGGGCGTCGGTGGGGATGGTGTCGGACCAGCCCAGTGGCGTACGGCTGACCGGCCTCACGTCGGCACCGTGCCGTGTCGGCGGCTCAGTGCGCGGCGTCGTCCCAGCTGCGCCCGTAGCCCACCGACACGTCCAGCTCCACGCTCAGCTGCGCGGCCGCCGCCATCTCCCGGCGGACCAGCGCCTCCACCTGCTCCCGCTCCCCCGGCGCCACCTCCAGCACCAACTCGTCGTGCACCTGCAGCAACATCCGGCTGCGCAGCCCCTCGGCCCGAAGCGCGCCGTGCACCCCGAGCATGGCTACCTTGATGATGTCCGCGGCGCTGCCCTGGATCGGCGCGTTCAGCGCCATCCGCTCCGCCATCTCACGGCGTTGCCGGTTGTCGCTGGTCAGATCGGGCAGGTAGCGGCGGCGGCCCATGATGGTGGCGGTGTAGCCGTCCTTGCGGGCGATGTCGACCACGCTGCGCAGGTAGTCGCGGACCCCGCCGAAGCCGGCGAAGTAGTCGTCCATCAGCGCGCGGGCCTCCTCGGTCGGGATGCGCAGCTGGTTGGACAGCCCGAACGCGGACAGGCCGTAGGCCAGGCCGTAGTTCATCGCCTTGATCTTGGCCCGTTGGGCCGGGGTGACCTCGGTGGCGTCCACCCCGAACACCCGGGCCGCGGTCTCGGCGTGGAAGTCGTGCCGGGACCGGAAGGCCTCGATCAGCGCGGCGTCCTCGGACAGGTGCGCCATGATCCGCATCTCGATCTGGCTGTAGTCGGCGGTCATCAGCTCCGCGTAGCCGGGGCCGACGACGAACGTCTCCCGGATCCGGCGGCCGGCTGCGGTGCGGATCGGGACGTTCTGCAGGTTCGGCTCCGTGGAGGACAACCTCCCGGTGGCCGCGATGGTCTGGCTGTAGGTGGTGTGGATGCGGCCGTCGTCGGCGATCGACTTGAGCAGCCCCTCGACGGTGATCTTGAGCCGGGTGGCGTCCCGGTGGGTCAGCAGATGGGACAGGAACTCGTGCCCGGTCTGCTCGAACAGGGTCTGCAGGGCGTCCGCGTCGGTGGTGTAGCCGGTCTTGGTGCGCTTCGTCTTCGGCATGCCCAGCTCGTCGAACAGCACCACCTGCAGCTGCTTCGGCGAACCGAGGTTGATCTCCTTGCCGATCACCGAGTAGGCGTCCTGCGCGGCCTGCTTCACCTGCGCACCGAACTCGGCCTCCAGGGCGGCCAGCGCGTCGTGGTCGACGGCGATGCCGGCGGTCTCCAGGTCGGCCAGCACGAACTCCAGCGGCAGCTCGACCTCGGCCAGCAGCTCGGTGCCGCCGCGTTCGGCCAGCTCGGCGTCCAGCGCCGTGGCCAGCTCGGCCACCGCAGAGGCCTGCACCATCTGCGCGTTGGCCCGGGCCGCGTCGGCCTCCTCCTCGCCGCTCGGGGCGTCCGCGGCGAGCGCGTCGACGCCGAGCAGCGACAGCTGGCCGCCCTCGGCCTCGCCGTCGAGCCGCAGCTCCCGGCGCAGGTGCCGCAACGCCAGGTCGGCCAGGTCGAAGCTGCGCTGCCCGGGGCGGGACAGGTACGCGGCGAGCGCGGTGTCGCTGGTCAGCCCGCGCAGCCTCCAGCCGCGGCCGCGCAGGGCGTGCAGCGCGGCCTTGGCGTCGTGCGCGGCCTTGGGCGCGGCCGGATCGGCCAGCCACTCGCCCAGCGCGGCCTCGTCGTCCGGGGTGAGCAGGCTGACGTCGACGTACGTCGCCTCCGGCACCCCGGGCGCCGCGCCGGCCGCCCGCGCCTCCACCGTCGGCTCCCCGCAGGCCAGCCCGATGCCAACCAGGTCCGCGGTGGTCACGCCGCCGGTGAGACCGTGGAAGGCCAACCCGACCCGGCGCCCGTCACGGGCGTGCGCGTCCAGCCAGGCCCGGACCCCGCCGGTCGCGACGGCGCCGCCCTGCACCTCGATGCCGCCCTCGGCCTCCGGCTCCGCGCTCTGCAGCGTGGCGAACAGCCGCTCCCGCAGCACCCGGAACTCCAGCTCGTCGAACAGCCGGTGCACGGCCTCCCGGTCCCACGGCCGGGCGGTCAGCTCGGCCGGCGTGACGTCCAGCGGCACGTCCCGGACCAGCTCGGTCAGCTGCCGGTTCAGCAGCACGTTGGCCAGGTGGGCGCGCAGCGCGTCGCCGGCCTTGCCCTTGACCTCGTCGACGCGGTCGGTCAGCTCGGCGAGCGACCCGAACTCACGCACCCACTTGGCCGCCGTCTTCTCCCCGACGCCGGGAATGTTGGGCAGGTTGTCGCTGGGGTCGCCGCGCAGCGCCGCGAAGTCCGGGTACTGCTGCGGGGTGAGCCCGTAGCGGTCCATCACCGCCGCCGGGTCGATCCGGCCCAGCTCGGACACCCCGCGGGTCGGGTACAGCACCATCACGTTGTCGCTGACCAGCTGGAACGCGTCCCGGTCACCGCTGGTGATGAGCACCTCGAAGCCGTCGTCCTCGGCCTGGGTGGCCAGCGTGGCGATGATGTCGTCGGCCTCGTAGTTGTCCACCGCGAAGAACGGGATGGACAGCGCGGTCAGCACCTCCTTGATCAGATCCACCTGGCCGCGGAAGTCGTCGGGCGTGCTGGTGCGGTTGGCCTTGTACTCGGTGAAGCGCTCCGAGCGGAACGTCCGGCGGGAGACGTCGAACGCCACCGCGACGTGCGTGGGCTGCTCGTCGCGCATCAGGTTGATCAGCATCGCGGTGAAGCCGTACACCGCGTTGGTGGTCTGCCCGGTGCCGGTGCGGAAGTTCTCCGCGGGCAGCGCGAAGAACGCCCGGTAGGCCAGCGAGTGGCCGTCGAGCAGCAGCAGCCGCCGGCCGGTCGACGGAACGGCGGGCGCGGCGGCCGGGGCCGCGGTCCGGCTTCCGCCGCGGGTGCTGGCGGTGCGGGTGCTGGGGGTGCGGGTGGCGGGGCTCATCGACGGCGAGTCTAGAACCGCCCACCGACAGTTCCGTCGCCGCAGCCGGCTCGGTCCCGGCCGCACCACCCGGACCTGCCCCGGTCAGCCGGGTGGGGCCGCGGCATCCGGACCGGGCGGGTCAACCGGGCGGTGTCAGTAGCGGCCGGCACCGAGGACCCGCAGACCGTTCAACCCCTCCGGCGGACGGGAACCGCAGCCCGCCACCGACCGTTGGCCGGGGGCAAGGCCATGCGAGGTGGTCGGCTATGCCCGTTATGCTCGGCCGCCCGGTACCTCGGGGGAACGGACCCCCACGACAGATTCGGAGCAGACGTGAGCGTCAGTCTCACCAAGGGTGGAAACGTCAGCCTGACCAAGGAGGCCCCGGGCCTCACCAATGTGGTCGTCGGCCTCGGCTGGGACATTCGCACCACCACCGGCACCGACTTCGACCTCGACGCCTCGGCCATCGTGCTCGGAGCCGACGGCAAGGTCCTCTCCGACAAGCACTTCATCTTCTTCAACAACCTGACCAGCCCGGACGGCACCGTCGAGCACACCGGCGACAACCTGACCGGCGAGGGCGAGGGCGACGACGAGCAGGTGAAGGTCAACCTGGCCGGGCTGCCGCCGGAGGTCGACAAGGTCGTCTTCCCGGTCAGCATCTACGACGCCGACTCCCGCTCGCAGTCGTTCGGGCAGGTCCGCAACGCGTTCATCCGGGTGGTGAACGGGGCCGGCAACTCGGAGATCGCCCGCTACGACCTGACCGAGGACGCCTCGACCGAGACGGCGATGGTCTTCGGCGAGCTCTACCGCAGCGGCGCCGACTGGAAGTTCCGCGCTGTCGGCCAGGGCTACGCCTCCGGCCTGGCGGGCATCGCCCGCGACTTCGGCGTCAACGTCTGAGTCGGCTGACGTGGCCATCGACTACAACAAACGGCCGTCGAAGGCCGCTGCCGCCGCCCCGGACACGGCGGGCGGTGGGGTGTCGCTGTCCAAGGTCACCCTGACCAAGTCGGCACCGAGCATCTCGCTCACCAAACGCGGCGGGGCCGGTGGGCAGCTGCGGGTCAACCTGCAGTGGAGCACCGGCGTGGCGCCCGCCCCGGCCAAGAAGGGGCTGTTCAGCCGGCTCACCGGCGGTGGTCCGCAGGGCATCGACCTGGACCTGGCCTGCCTGTGGGAGTTCACCGACGGCAGCAAGGGCGTGGTGCAGGCTCTCGGCAACGCCTTCCAGGCGCCGTACGCCGGTCAGCCGATCATCCGGCTGGACGGGGACGACCGCTCGGGCTCGGTCAGCGGCGGCGAGAACATGTTCATCGACCTGTCCCGGATCAACGAGATCCGGCGGATCCTGGTCTTCGCCTTCATCTACGAGGGCGTGCCGAACTGGGCGAGTGCGGACGGCGTGGTCACGCTGTTCCCGTCGTCCGGCCCGGAGATCGAGGTCCGGCTGGACGAGTCCGATCCGTCCGCGCCGACCTGCGTGATCGCGATGCTGGAGAACACCGGCGGCGAGCTCGTGGTGCGCCGTGAGGTGCAGTACATCCGCGGCGGGCAGGCCGACGTGGATCGCGCCTACGGCTGGGGCATGGAGTGGGCGAGGGGCAGCAAGTAGGCGGGGTCGAGCAGAGCACGAGCGGTCGGGTCACGTGCAGCACTTCGCTCACCTGACCCGGTCGCAGCTCGACGCACTCTTCGAGCGGCCGCCGGAGCAGTTCGACCGTGACAGCGGATCCGAACTGCTCTCGGTGGCCCTCGGCGCCACCCTGTACATGCCGGCCGATCGGCCGACGCTCGGCGCCGACCTGGCCAAGCAGGCGCAGGCCGGTGTCACCTCGGTGGTGATCTGCCTCGAGGACTCCGTGGCCGACGAGCACGTGGCCGCGGCCGAGGACAACCTGGTCGAGGCCCTGTCCGAGCTGGCCACCGCGGAGCAGCCCGACCTGCCGCTGCTGTTCGTCCGGGTCCGCAGGGCCGAGCAGCTCGCCGCGCTGGTGTCCCGGCTCGGGTCGGCCTGCGACGTGCTGGACGGGTTCGTGCTGCCGAAGTTCACCGCGCAGACCGGTACCGAGTTCCTGCACGCCATCGACGAGGCCGACCACCGTGCCGACCGGCGCTTCCTGGCCATGCCGGTGATCGAGTCCGGTGCGGTGCTGTACGCCGAGACCAGGGTGGACGAGCTGACCCGGTTGCGCGCCCTGCTGCACCGCGACCGGCGGCGGATCCTCGCGGTCCGGCTCGGGGCCACGGACCTGTGCGCGCTCTACGGCATCCGCCGCTCCCCGGATCTGTCCATCTACGACGTCAAGGTGGTCAGCGGCCTCATCTGCGACGTGGTGAACGTGCTGGGCCGCACCGACGGCACCGGCTTCACCGTCACCGGGCCGGTGTGGGAGTACTTCGGTGGCGCCGAACGCATCTTCCGCAGCCAGCTGCGGGAATCGCCGTTCGCCGAGCACAACGCGCCGGGCCTGCGCGGCAAGCTGGTGTCCCGGGCCATCGACGGCCTGATCCGCGAGGTCCAGCTGGACAAGGCGAACGGGCTGCAGGGCAAGACCGCCATCCACCCCAGCCACGTCACCGTGATCAACGCGCTGTCGGTGGTGTCCTTCGAGGAGCACCACGACGCTCTGGACGTGCTGTCGGCGGGCAAGGCCGGCGGGGTGCTCGCCTCCGGCTACCGGAACAAGATGAACGAGATCGGCCCGCACGCCGCGTGGGCGCGGCGCACCATGCTGCGGTCCCGGGTGTTCGGGGTGGCCGCCGACCAGACCTCGTTCGTCGACCTGTTGGCCGCGTGCCTGCACCGATGACCACCACCGGCACCGCGGGCTCGGTCCGGCAGCGGCTCGGGGTGCGGATCACCGGGCCTGCGGAACCGCTGCTCGGGCTGGCCGTGCGACAGAACCCGCGGCGGGCCCAGCTGCTGGTCTCCCGGCTGCTCGGCAAGCACGTGCCCACCGATCCGCGGCTGGTCCGGGCCGCCGGTCTGCTGCTGGGCGCGCTGGTCGCCGACGTGCTGGCCGACCGACCGCCGCGGGAGGTGCCGCGCGAGCTGCTGGCCGCGGCCGCGGGCGGGGACCGGGCCGCCACCGCGGCGCTGTCCGAGCGGGCGGTCGCGGCCTGCCGTGACGAACGTCAGGACGCGCTGGTGCTGGGCTTCGCCGAGACGGCGACCGGGCTGGGGCACTGTGTGGCCGAAGCCCTGGGCGGCGCGGACTACCTGCACTCCACCCGCCGCCCGGTGGCCGACCACCCGGCGGTCGGTGCGTTCACCGAGGACCACTCGCACGCGCAGGACCACCTGCTGCTGCCGGCCGACCCGGCGCTGCTGCGCGGCGACCGCCCGCTGGTGCTGGTCGACGACGAGCTGAGCACCGGCCGCACCGCCCTGAACACGATCGGCGCGCTGCACCGGGTGGCACCGCGGCAGCGCTACCTGATGGCCGCGCTGGTCGACGTCCGTCCCGCGGACGGCGATCTCGTGGCCGGGGTGCGCGCCCTGGGCGCCCGGCTGGACGTGCTGGCCCTGGCCGGTGGCGCCGTCCAGCTGCCGGCCGACCTGGCCGCACGCGCCGCGGCGCTGCGCGCCGAGCTGGCCCGCCCGGATCCGGCCCCAGGGCCGGCACCGGCGGCCGTGGCGGTTCCCCGGGTGGCGTTGGCCGACCTCGGCTGGCCCCGCGGGCTCGCGGCCGGGGGCCGGCACGGCTTCCTCGCGGACGATCACGTGCGGCTGGCCGCGGTGCTCCCGGGGCTGGCCGCCGGGCTGGGCGTGCGGGGCCGAGAACGAACCCTGGTGCTGGGCACCGAGGAACTGATGGCGCTGCCGTTGCGGCTGGCCCAGACCCTCGCCGACGCCGGCCACGACGTGCGGTTCTCCACCACCTCGCGGTCGCCGGCGCTGGTCGTCGACGAACCCGACTACGCCCTCCGCAGTGGCATCACGTTCCCGGCGCACGACGACCCGGTGGACGGCCCCGGGCCGCGCTTCGCCTACAACCTCGGCGGCCCCGGCGACCCCCGTTGGGACCACCTGCTGGTGGTCGTCGACCCGCCGGCCGACACCCCGGCCCTGCGGTCCGGGTTGCTGGCCGCCGCGGCCGGCCGGGCGCACCGCAGCACGCTGGTCGTGACCCCGTGACCGGCACCCCACCGCCGCTGCGCGGCCCGGCGTTCGGCAGCTACCTCGCCGACGAGGTGGCCTGGCTGCTCACCGACCTGTCCGACGTCGCGCTGGAGGCGCCGATCGAGGAGCGCGAGGAGGCCATCCAGAGCGGCGGCGCGCACTACGCGGAGTCGCTGCCCCAGGAATACCAGCCCGACGCCGACTACCTCGCGCTGTACCGCACCGCGCTGGCCGCGTCCGCGCACCGGCTGGCCGAGGCCGTCGGCACCGTCACCGAGCTGGTGTTGGCCGAGCGCGGACCGGACGTGGTGCTGGCCTCGCTGGCCCGGGCCGGCACCCCGATCGGGATCCTGCTGCGCCGCTGGGCCGCCGCCCGGCACGGGCTCGAGCTGCCGCACTACGCGGTGTCCATCGTCCGCGGCCGCGGCATCGACGAGCTCGCCCTGCGGCACCTCGCCGAGCACCACGACCCGGCCCGGGTGGTGTTCGTCGACGGCTGGACCGGCAAGGGGGCGATCGCCCGCGAGCTGGCCGCGGCGCTGGCCGCGCACGGTGGCGGGTTCGACCCGGACCTGGCCGTGCTGGCCGACCCGGGTCGGTGCGCGCGCACGTTCGGTACCCGCGGGGACTGGCTGATCGCGTCGGCCTGCCTGAACTCGACCGTGTCCGGGCTGGTCTCCCGGACCGTGCTGAACACCCGGCTGCTGCGGCCGGACCAGTACCACGGGGCCAAGTTCTACGCCGAGCTGGCGCCGGTCGACGTCTCCACCGACTTCCTGGACACCGTCACCGCCGCGTTCGACGGCGTCGGACGCACCGCTCCCCCCGCGGACCGGGCCCCGGACTGGGCCGGCTGGGCCGCGATCGAGCGGATCGTGCACGACTACGGCATCGGCGAGGTGAACCTGGTCAAGCCGGGGGTCGGGGAGACCACCAGGGTGCTGCTGCGCCGGGTGCCGTGGAAGGTGCTGGTGCGCGCCGACGCCCCGGACGCCGACGTCGCGCACATCCGGTTGCTCGCGCGCCGCCGCGGGGTCCCCGTCGAGGAGGTGGCCGAGCTGCCCTACAGCTGCGTCGGGCTCATCCATCCCCGCTTCACCCGGGGCGCGACGGGGGCCGACGGCCGCGCGAGCACCGCCGAGGCGGCCCGGTGACCGCCGACGTGTTCTTTGCCGCGGAGGCGGCAGCGTGACCGCCGACGTGTTCTCTCCCGCGGAGGCGGCGGGATGACCGTCGTCTGCCTGGACCTGGACCGGACCGTCATCTACTCGGCGGCCGCCCTCGACCTGCGGATACCCGACGAGGAAGCGCCCCGGCTGCTCTGCGTCGAGGTGTACCGCGGGGCGCCGCTGTCGTTCCTGACCGAGCCGGCCGCGGCCACCCTGCAGGAGCTGCAGCGAGCGGCCACGGTCGTCCCCTGCACGACCCGCACGCCCGAGCAGCTGGCCCGGGTGCGGCTGCCCGGGCCGCCCGCCCGGTACGCGATCGCCGCGAACGGCGGGCAGCTGCTGGTCGACGGGATCCCCGACCCGGACTGGTCGACGACCGTGCGCGGCCGGCTGACAGCGTGCGCGCCGCTCGCCGAGGTCGAGGCCCACCTGCGCGAGCAGAGCGGCGCGTTCGTGCTCAACCTGCGCACGGCGAGCGGGCTGTTCTGCTACGCCGTGGTGGACCGGACGGCGCTGCCGGAGGGCTGGGTGGCCGAGCTGGGGCGCTGGTGCGCGCCACGCGGCTGGACGGTGTCGCTGCAGGGCCGCAAGGTCTACGCGGTCCCGCGGCCGCTGACCAAGTCGGCGGCCGCGGCCGAGGTGCTGGCCCGCGCGGGCGGCGGCCCGCTGCTGGCCGCGGGCGACTCGCTGCTCGACGCCGATCTGCTGGCCGCGGCCGACGCGGCGATCCGCCCCGCGCACGGGGAGCTGGCCGACGCCGGGTTCGCCCTGGAGCACCTGGCGGTGACCCGCACCAGCGGGGTGCTGGCCGGGGCCGAGCTGTTGAGCTGGCTGCTGGACCGGGCCGGCAGCGCGGTGTCGATCAATGGCAGGCTGTACACGGAACAGTAAAGGGAAGGGAAAATCATTTCATGGCCCTCTGGGACCAGCTGAAGAGCCGCCTGACCGACCTGCAGGCAACGACGACGACGCAGGTCGGCAAGTTCAAGAGCAAGGACTTCGCCAAGGCAAGCATGGCGATGTGCGCCCTGATCGCCGCGGCCGACGGCACCATCACCGCCGAGGAGCGGCGCAAGACCGCCGGTTTCATCGGCAGCAACGAGGCGCTCAAGGTGTTCGAGGTCAGTGAGCTGCAGGACCACTTCACCTTCTACGCCTCGAAGCTGGAGAAGGACTTCGACTTCGGCAAGGTCGAGGCCATCGCCACGATCGGCAAGCTGAAGAGCAAGCCGGACGCCGCCCGCGCGGTGATCCAGGTCGGCATCATCATCGGTGGCGCCGACGGCAACTTCGACGCGGACGAGAAGCGCGCGGTGCGGGAAGCCTGCAACGCCGTGGGCATCCCGCCGGCGGAGTTCGACCTCTGACCGGGGCCCGGCACTGCGCCCCGCGGCGGAGCGCAGTGCCGCCCCTGTCCACACAGGTCACAGCACGAGGGCCAGCACGGTCACGCCGATGACCAGATCGATGACCAGGCACGCCTCGGCGTACCAGCGCCACGTCACCACGCCGCGGTGCATCAGCAGACCGTCCCAGACGGCGTGCAGCAGCCAGGCCGTCCCGACCAGCACGCCGGCGGTCACCGGATCGGACACCAGCGCGACCGCCGCGGCGGCGGTGTAGGCGAGGAAGCCGACGACGTGCCAGGCCAGGGTGCGCCGGTCCGGGAAGGACCGGCGCAGCGCGCCGATGACGAGGTACTCGGCCCCGAGCACCACCAGCACCGCGGCCGGCACCCCGGGCCGCGCCCACTGGTCGGCGGTCACCAGCAGCGCGATCCAGGTCGGCCAGCGGTCGGCCAGCGGCTGCAGCGCCCGCCGGATCCGGCCGTCGGGGCCGGCCCGGTGCCCGTGCGTGTAGTCCGGCAGTCGGGCCAGCATCGCGGCCGCCATGGCCGGGATCATCAGCACGTGGGCCAGCAGGTGCGTCGGCATCGGACCGAGGAGCCCCAGCCAGAACGGGACCACCGCGGCCACGGTGGCCAGCACCATCGCGGCGACCATCTCGACGACCGCCCGTGGCGGGTGCCGGCGGTGGTACATCCACACCACCATGCCGATCGACATCTGCGCGGCCATCACCGCCGCGGCGACGTCGGTGCGGGCCAGCACGGGCGGGCTCCCGGCGAGGGCGGTGACCAGCTGCCACGCCGGGGTCAGCACGAGCATCCCGACCAGCATCGCGAGGACCATCTCGCCGAGATGGCGGGCGAACGCACGGCCGGACCCGGCCCGGCCGATGGGGGCCCGGTCGGTGGGAGCGGGGTGGGCGAGGACGGGGGTCGAATGCGTCGATGGCGATGTCATGCCCTGACCCTGCGGCCGGCGGACGCACCCCGGACACCCTCGCGATGTCACCTCCGGATGGTGCGTTGTGCACGGGTCCGGGGTGCACCGACCTTCCGTAGCATCCGGGACGTGGCCCTTCCGACCGCCGGTTCGACGTCGGGGCCGGACTCCCCCGTCCGGCGCGCCCGGCTGCTCACGCTGGTCTGGCTGGCCACGTCCGTGCTCACCTGCGTGTGGATGCCGGCGATCGGTCTCGGACGCGAGCCGTCGGTTCCGGTCGCGGTGCTCGGGGCGCTCGGCATCGGCTTGTTCTTCGTGGCCCAGTCGGTGGCCGTATGGATCGCGGTGACGCCGTGGGCGTCCGCGCGCACCCGGCGCGCGGTCCTGGTCGGGTTCGTGGTCACCGCCGTGCTGAGCGTCGTGCTGGTGGCCCCCGTCGCGAGCGGCCGGTGGGCGACCTGGGCGTGGGTGGGCGCCGCCGTCGTCGGGACCACGCCGCTGCTGTGGCGGCCGCGCACCGCGGCGCTGGTCTCGGCGCTCACCGTCGCGGCAAGTGCCGCGGTGGCCCTGGTCCATTCCGCGTCGGTGCCGGAGCACCTGATGATCACGGCCGCCATCGGCGCGTCGATCGCCGCGGTCAACTGGGCACCGGTGTGGTTGTGGGAGCTGCTCGTGCACGCCGAGCAGGGCCGCGCGGCGCAGGCCCGATTGGTGGCCACCGAGGAGCGGCTGCGGTTCGCCCGCGACGTGCACGACCTGCTCGGCCACGATCTCACCGTGATCGCGCTCAAGGCGGAGCTCGCGGCCCGGACCGCGGAGTCCGACCCCGCGGGGGCGGCCCGGGAGGCGGGCGAGGTGCGGCGCCTCGCCGCCAGCTCCCTGGACCGGGTGCGGGCCACCGTCGCGGGCTACCGGGCCGTCGACCTGCCGGCCGAGGTCGACGCCGTCGCCGAGCTGCTGCGGGCCTCGGGCGTGCGCTGCGAGGTGCAGTTCGACGCGGGCCTGGCGGACCCGACCGCCGCGGTGTCCGAGCAGCTGTCGGCGGTGTTGCGCGAGGCCACCACGAACGTGCTGCGGCACAGCCGGGCCGGGTGGTGCCGGATCGGCCTGTCCGGTGGCGCCGACGGCGTCGAGCTGACGGTGGCCAACGACGGTGCCGACGATGCCGACCCGGACCCGCGCAGCTTCGGGTTGCGCGGGCTGGCCGAACGGCTCGCCGAGACCGGGGGGTCGCTGCGCACCCGCGCCTCCGACGGCGTGTTCACGCTGGTGGCGACGGTCCGGGCGGCGGTGTGAACAGCACCCGGATCCGCGTGCTGCTGGCCGACGACGAGGAGACGATCCGCGCCGCGCTGGCCGCGCTGCTCGGGCTGGAGCCCGACCTGGAGGTGGTGGCCCAGGCCGGCGACGGCCACGCCGCCGTCGAGCAGGCCCGCGCGCACCGACCCGACGTGGCGGTGGTCGACCTGGAGATGCCGGCGCTGGACGGCATCGC
The DNA here is from genome assembly GCA_035557575.1 of Pseudonocardia sp. GTDB lineage: Bacteria > Actinomycetota > Actinomycetes > Mycobacteriales > Pseudonocardiaceae > Pseudonocardia. The sequence goes on from DATMDS010000113.1 coordinate 19,618, forward strand.
GGTGGCCGCCGAGCTGGCGAAGGCGCTGCCCGGCTGCGCGGTCGTCGTGCTCACCGGCCACGGGCGCCCGGCCCACCTGCGCCGCGCGCTGGACGCCGGGGCGAAGGCGTTCGTGCCGAAGGGCTCCCCGGCCGGCACCCTGGCCGACGTCATCCGCAGGGTGCACGGCGGCGCCCGGTACGTCGACCCCTCGCTGGCGGCGGACGCGCTGACCGCCCCGGAGAACCCGCTGACCGCCCGCGAGCTGGACGTCCTCCGGCTGGCCGCCTACGACCTGCCGGCTTCGGTGATCGCCCGGCGGGCACAGCTGTCGAACGGCACGGTGCGCAACTACCTCGCGTCCGCGATGACGAAGCTCGGCGCCTCCTCGCGGGGCGAGGCGCTGCGGATCGCCGACGAGAACGGCTGGCTCTGATCCGGGCCGGCGACTACCGCGGTCGGTAGCGCACCCACACCAGCCCGTCCCCCACCGGCTCGGCGGCAAGAAGCGCGAACGGGCGCGGCCCGGGGCCGAACCCGAACCAGCGGGCCGCCGCGGGCACGAGCAGCGGATGCACCAGCAGGCTGAGCTCGTCCAGCAGGGCCGCGGCCAGCAAGGCCGCGATCAGCGCCCCGCCGCTGTCCACCCGCACCACGGCGGCGCCGGATCGACCCAGGTGCTCGAGCGCCGCCGCCAGATCCACCCGCTCGTCACCCACCACCAGCTCGCGCACGGGGCGATCGGGCGGCCGCGGAGGGGTGCGCGCGGCGTGCAGCGCGAGCACGTCGGACCAGTGTCCGATCTCGCGCAACGCGGCCCACTCCCGCACCCGCCCACGCCCGTCCACCACCGCGAGCAGCGGACCGTCGGCGGCCGGGCCGGGATGCGGCGCCGTGGCCAGCGCCGGCTCCTGGGCCAGGATCGTGTCCGCGCCGACCAGCGTCACGTCCTCCCGCCAGGTCCCGGCCAGCTCGTAGAACAGCCGCTGGTCGGGTGCGAACCCGGTGGTGGCGCCGTCGACCGACACCGCGACGTGCGCCACCACGTGCGGCCGGGTCAGAGGTGCGCCGCGGTCGCCGGAAGCAGGTCGGCGAAGGTGCGGCCGGTCGCGACCGCGCCGATCGCGGTCATCGTCCACTCGCCGGCGCCGCCACGGCTCACCTTGGCCATGATCTGCGCGTTGTGCCGGCCGGAGCCGGACAGCTCGTAGCGGGCCAGCTCCTCGTTCGTGGTCTCGTCGACCAGCCGGCAGAACGCGTTCTCGATCTGCGAGAAGTCCTGGCCGGTGAACGAGTTCACGGTGAACACGATCTGGGTGATCGCGGGCGGAAGCCGGGTCAGGTCGACCACCACCGACTCGTCGTCACCCTCGCCGGCCCCGGTCAGGTTGTCGCCGGTGTGCTGCACGGAGCCGTCCCGGCTACGCAACTGCTGGAACCACACGGCGTCGACCAGGTTGTTGCCGGCGTCGAAGAGCAGCGCCGAGGCGTCCAGGTCGATCGACTGCGACTTCATGCCGAACAGCCCGCGCTTCTTCACCGCGTCCCAGCCCAGGCCCATGCGCACCCTGGTCAGGGCGCCGCCGCCGCGCTTGGCCAGCGACACCTTCTGGCCCTTGGACAGATTGACCGACACGTCTGCTCCGTTCACACGCCGCTGTGGTGATGGTGATGATGATGATGGGACGACAGCTCCTTGGCGCTCTTGCGCACCTGGGCGCCCTCCGCCACGAGCCGCCGGTTGCGCAGCACGCTGGACAGGAACGCGGCGCCGATGAAGCCGACCCCGATCAGCCCGGTCACGATCTCGTTCACGTGGTAGCCGATGCCGACCAGCAGGATCACCGCGAGCGCGCCGATCGCCCAGTGCGCGCCGTGCTCCAGGTATACGTAGTCGGCCAGGGTGCCCTTGCGCACCAGGAACACGGTCAACGACCGCACGAACATGGCGCCGATCAGGCCGAGGCCGAGCGCGATCAGGATCGGGTCGGTGGTGATGGCGAAGGCCCCGATCACGCCGTCGAAGGAGAACGCGGCGTCCAGCACCTCGAGGTAGAGGAACAGGAAGAAGCCGGCCTTGCCGCTCGCCTTGGCCAGCTCGGACGGGCCCCCGTTGCGAGGCTGCGCACCGTCGACCGCGGCCCCGTCAGCCGCGGCCCCGTCAACCGCAGCCCCGTCAACCGCAGCCCTGTCAACCGCAGCCCCGCCAGTCGCGGACCCGTCGACCGCAGCCCGGTCGGCCGTGGCCACCGGAGCCGGCTCGGCCGACTCTTCCTCGTCGTCGTCGCCGGCCTGCTCGAAGAGGTCGCCCAGCCCGTTGACCAGCAGGTAGGTCACCAGGCCCAGGCCGCCTGCGGTCAGCACCAGGCCCGGGTCCTCGGCCAGGAAGTTGGCCAGCATGACCAGCGCGACGATGGCCAGCAACACGGCCAGTCGGGACAGTTGGCCGATCTTCGCCAGCGGGCGCTCCAGCCAGCTCAACCACGTGATGTCACGGTCCTCGAAGATCCAGTCGAGGAACAGCATGAACAGGAACATCCCGCCGAACGCCGCGATCTGCGGGTAGGCCTGGTCGAGCAGGTACGCGTACGAGGTCGGGTCGTCCGCGGGCCGTTGCTCCAGGGCCAGGGTCAGCGACTCGACCGGGTTGAGCCCGGCCGTCACCGCCACGATGACCAGCGGGAACACCAGCCGCATGCCGAACACCGCGATCACGATGCCGATGGTGAGGAAGATGCGCTGCCAGAATGCGCTCATCCGGTCCAGCACGGTGGCGTTGACCACCGCGTTGTCGAACGACAGCGAGATCTCCAGGATGCCCAGGATGGTGCAGAGGATGAGCCCCTCGATACCGGCGTACAGGTAGGCGGCGACCAGCGACACCGCGGTGACCGCATAAGACCAGCCAAATATTCGAAGGTTCATATCCTCTTTTCCTGTTCAGACGTCAGGGATCTCACCGTAGTCCCCGGCGGGATCCACCCGACGAAGCGCCCGGAAGCGGATTGTCCGGGCCGTTGTCCTCAGTGTGCCTGCCGAACGGGTCGGACGCCGTCAACTCCGACTCAGGTCACCCGCAGTGGTCGGAAAGGGCCTCCGCGGACCGGGCACCGTCGGCCGCGGCGCTCACGGCGTAGAGCGGCAGCGGGCCCGCGGGGGCGCCGCCGTCCTCCAGCTCGTGTGCGGTGGTGCGGCCGACCACCCGCCAGCGGCCGTCGGCGCCGCGGCACCGCACCCGGTACTCGACGTCGGAGGGTCCGGACCAGTGCACCGTGACGGACCCGGCCGCGCTGCGGGTCGCCGACACCGCGGCGGGTGGTCGCGGCCCGGCAACCGGTTCTGCCGCCGGCTCGTCCGGTGGTTCCGTCCGCGGTCCGGCCGGCGATCCCGTCGGCGGGCCGTCCGGGGATCCGGGCTGCGCGTCGGCGTCCGAGCGGCACTCCGGCGACATCCGGCCCTGCTGCACCGCCAGCACCGCGTACACCGGCACCTCGACGCCGGCCGGAGCGCCGCCGTCCTCGATCGACGTGGCGGTGACCCGGCCCACGACCTGCCAGCTGCCGTCCGGTCGTCGACGGCTGACCTTGTAGGTGACGTCCGCGCCGGCCGCGGCCACCCAGCTGACCACCACCTCGCCGCCTGCGGCCCGGACGGCGCGCACCCGCGACGGTGCCGGCACCGGGATCCGGGCCAGCTCGGCCAGCGCGCCGGAATGCCCGGGACAGCCGGCGAGCACGGCGAGCAGCAGACCGGCCCGCTCCGACTCGGGGCCGGCCAGGGCGTGCGCGACCGCCTCGTCGGCCTGCTGCACAGCGGACCGGACGCGGGCCAGCAGCTCCCCCAGCTCGGCTGCCGCGCCCGGCAGGTCGGATGCGGTCCGCTGCAGGTGCTCCAGCGGCGGCAGCGCCGCGGCGTAGCGCCGCGCCGCGCAGTCCGCGGACGCCGCCCGCCACTGCCGCTCGGCGTCGGCGAGCACTCCGCGGACCTCGTCGGAGAGCGCGCGTATCGGGGTGCGGCCGTCGGGGCCGGCGAGCGACTCCGCCTCGGCCACCAGCCGCCTGGCCTGCTCCGGGCGCCCGGCCCGCAGCGCGGCTCGCGCGTCCCGCAGCCGCTGCTCCCACTCCCGGTCCGACGTCCTCGGCGGCTGCGGGGCGACGGGCGCCGGGTCGGCGGGCCGGGGCGGTTCGGCCGGACCGGTCGGCTCGACCGCCGCCCCGAGCTCGGCGGCCACCGCGGCCAGCACCCGAACCGCCCTGACCCGGTCCAACCCGAGCTCCATCGCCTCGTCCAGCAGGTGGGCGTGGTCGGCGGCGACGAGCCGGTCCTCCACCAGCACCGCGGCCCGCACCCGGGGGCGCAGGTGCTCGGTGACGTCGGCGGCCACCGCTTCCAGGTACGCCGCGACCGCGGCGCGGCCCGGTTCGAGCAGCTCGGCCACGTGCACCAGCAGCTCGTCGACCACCGCCCGCAGCCGTCCCGGCCGCAGCTCGCGGGCCCGCGACCGCCAGGCGCCGGCGCGCGCGGCGATCTGCTGATCGGAGGCGGTGGCCGGGACCTCGAGCAACGCCAGCAGGGTCGGCGGCGCGGGCACCTCGGCGAGGCGGCCGAACTCGGCGAGCAACGCGCGCAGCTGCCGACGCCGCTCCGCTCCGATTCCGGCGCCGACGGGTGGCGGGGCGGCGACCCGGTGCCGGCGCAGCCGCGTGGTCACCTCGTCCCGGCTCAACCCGGCCAGCGCGCCGACCTCGTGCAACCCGTCGATCTTGTCGCGGGGCACCGCCCCGTGCCGATCGACCAGCCGCGAGATCGCCGCGTCGAGCAGCGCGTAGCGCTGCCCGGCGCGCTGCTCGCGCTGAGCCCGCACCCGAGCCGCCGCGATCCGCCGCCGCCCCGGATCCCGCAGCTCGGCGCTGCGGGCGGGATGGGTGGAGACCAGCTCCGCGACCAGCACCCGGTACTTGGGATGGTCGCGCTGCCGCTGCCAGAACGCCCACACCGCATCCAGCTGCACGGCGACGGCGGCGTCGTCCAGATCGTCGACCGGCTCCAGGTCGTAGAGCTCGAACGGGTCGGAGGCATCGGGGCCGCCGCGCCGGTGTACCGCGGCGAGCACCCGCTTGCGGTAGTCGTTGCCGTCGAAGGGCTCACTCACGGCGGCGCATCCGACCGAGCTGGGCGCGCTCGCGAGCCACCTCCGCCTGGCTCAGGGTCGCGCCGGTGGAAGCCGACAGCTGCAGCGGGATGGCCGCGTCCACGTGGAAGGCGGTCACGTGCAACACCCCGTCGAACCCCATCTCGAACGTCACCCGCACCTCGCTGCCCTCCTCGTAGCCGGGTGGGATGCCGCTGATCTCGCCCTGGACCAGCACCTTGGCGTCCTCCGGGCGGGCCGAGGTGACCTGACCCTGCTGCTCGACGACGGTCAGCCGGATCTCGCTCTGGTCGGTGCGCACGGTGCCGAAGGAGCGGTGGGTGCGCACCGGGAGCCGGTCGTTGCGGTGCACCAGCCAGGACGCCTCCAGCCGCCCGGCCATCGCGTTCACCGCGAGCACCCCGAAACCACGGGACACGACGGTGTCGACGGTGACCTGCACCGCCCGGCGGACCTGCGTCAGCGGCACGGCGTAGGCGTCGGCCACCCGGCGGCAGGCGTCGTCCAGGTCGGCGGCGGCGGCGTCCTCCAGCGCACCACCGTCGCGCAACCGGCCGCGGGTACGCAGGTCGGCCGCCACCATCCGCTCGAGCTCCTTCTTCTCCCCGTACAGCGCGGCACCACGGGCGACCGCGAGCTCCGGGTCGTGCAGCTGCGGGTCCAGCCCCAGCTCGGTGCGCAGCGCCGCGGCCACCGCGGGCATCCGGGACGAGCCGCCGACCAGCAGCGCCCGGTCCACCCGCGGCACCCCGCGGCGGGCCGCCTCGGCCAGGCAGGCCCGGGTCAGGTCGAGGGTGCGGCGCAGCAGCGCGGCGGTCATCTCCTCCAGCTCGGCGCGGCTGAGCGAGAGGGTCGACCGGGCGCCGTCGTGCACGACCAGCACGTCGGTCCGCTCGGCGTCCGACAGCTGGTGCTTGGCCCGCTCGGCCGCCAGTACCAGGGCCTGCGCCCCGGCCGAGTCGTCCAGCGGGTCCTCGGCGTCGGGGTTGTCGGCGCAGAACCGGCGAGCCAGCGCAAGCGCGATCCGCTCGTCCCAGTCCGCCCCGCCCAGCTGGTGGTCGCCCTCGACCGCGAGCACCGAGATCCGGCGGTCGGCCAGCTCGATCACGGTGGCGTCGAAGGTGCCGCCACCCAGGTCGTAGACCAGCACGGTCTCCACGTCGCCCGCATCCTTGCGCAACTCGGGACGCCCACCTCCGGCGCCGTCGAGGCGCCCGAAACCGTAGGCGAGCGCGGCAGCGATCGGTTCGGACAGCACGTCCACCACGTCCAGTCCGGCGTACGTGCCGGCCAGCACGGTGGCCCGGCGTTCCTCGTCGCCGAAGTAGGCCGGCACCGTGATCACCGCGGCGGTGGGCTCGGTGCCGGTGGCGAAGGCGGCGTCGGCGACCAGGCTGCGCAGCACCAGCGCGGACACGGCGGGCGCCGACCAGCTCCGACCGTGCGCCACGAACCGCCAGTCCGCCTCCCCCATCCGCCGCTTGACCAGCGCGCACACGTGATCGGGGTCGAGCCGGGCCTCGCGGCGGGCGCCCTCGCCGACCACGTGCTCGTCGGCGGAGGCGAACAGCACCACCGACGGCGTCGTCGGTGCCCCGGAGAGCCCGGCCAGCACCTGCGGCCGACCGTCCGGACCGATGCCGGCGATGGCGGAGTTGGTGGTCCCGAGATCGACACCGTGCACGGCCACGAGCCGCAGCGTAGCTACCCTGCGCTGGTGCCCGAGCCCACCCTGACCGAGCTGGCCGACAAGCTCGACGACCTGGCCCGGCTGCTGACCCGGCAGACGGGGATGCTGGGGGCGCTCACCGAACGCGGCGCCGATACCGCGCGCCCGGACCTGCCGCTGCTGGTGGAGCTGCACGCACTGCACACCGGTGCGGTGCAGTGCGCGGCGTCCGCCCGGACCCGCCGGGAGCGCGCGGCCTTCACGGCGATGGGCGCCGGGCTGGATCGGCTGCTGGCCGGCCGGGGCGGGCGCATGGTGGCACCGGCGGTGGGCGACGCCTTCAGCGCGGCATCGATGGAGGCCGCCGAGGTGATCGACGCCGACGACCCGGATCAGGATCGACGGGTGGCGCGGCTGCTGGAGCCCGGCCTCGACGTGGCGGGTCGATCCGTGCGCCCGGCACGGGTGGCGGTCTACCGGCACCGCCCGCACTGATCACCCGTTACGCGTTGACCTCTTCGAGCACGGCATCGGAGACGTCGAAGTTTGCGTAGACGTTCTGCACCTCGTCGCTGTCCTCGAGCGCGTCGATCAGGCGGAACACCTTCTTCGCCGCCTCCGCGTCCAGCGCCACCGACATCGAGGGCAGGAACGTGGGGTCGGCCGAGTCGTAGTCGATCCCGGCCTGCTGCAGTGCGGTGCGCACCGGGATCAGGTCGGTGGCCTCGGAGACGACCTCGAAGCTCTCGCCCAGGTCGTTGACCTCCTCGGCGCCGGCGTCCAGCACGGCGAGCAGCACGTCGTCCTCGGTCAGGCCGTCCGACTTGGGCACGATCACCACGCCCTTGCGGGTGAACAGGTAGGCCACCGAGCCGGGATCGGCCATGGTGCCGCCGTTGCGCGTCATGGCCATCCGCACCTCGGTGGCGGCCCGGTTGCGGTTGTCGGTCAGGCACTCGATGAGCACGGCGACGCCGTTCGGTCCGTAGCCCTCGTAGGTGATGGTCTGGTACTCGGCACCACCGGCGTCGGCCCCGGAGCCGCGCTTGAGCGCGCGGTCGATGTTGTCGTTGGGTACCGAGCTCTTCTTGGCCTTCTGGATGGCGTCGTAGAGCGTCGGGTTGCCGTCCGGGTCACCGCCGCCGGTCCGCGCCGCCACCTCGATGTTCTTGATGAGCTTGGCGAACATTTTCCCGCGGCGGGCGTCGATGACGGCCTTCTTGTGCTTGGTCGTCGCCCACTTGGAATGCCCGCTCATCGTTACCCCTTCTCCGTGCCCGGATCCCGGCCATGTTACCGACGGGGTCCGGCGCTCAGGCCGCGGCGGCGGACTCCCGGACCAGATCGCAGAACAGCGCATGCATGCGCAGGTCCCCGGTCAGCTCCGGATGGAACGCGGTCGCCAGCACCGCCCCCTGCCGCACCGCCACGATCCGTCCGGCGGCCGGGCCGGCGTCGGTGCCGGCCAGGGTGAGCCGCGGCACGGTGGCCAGCACCTGCACCGCGGGGCCGGCGGACTCCACCCACGGGGCCCGGATGAACACCGCGCGCATCGGCCCGCCGGCCAGCCTGTCGACCCGGAGGTCGGTCTCGAAGGAGTCGACCTGCCGGCCGAACGCGTTGCGCCGTACCACCGCGTCCAGGCCGCCGAGCTGCTGCTGGTCAGCTCGCCCGTCCAGCACCTCGCGGGCGAGCAGGATCATCCCGGCGCACGAGCCGTAGGTCGGCATTCCGGCGGCGATCCGGGCCCGCAGCGGCTCCAGCAGCTCGAACGTCTCCAGCAGTCGGCTCATCGTGGTCGACTCGCCGCCGGGGATGATCACCGCGTCGACCGCGTCCAACTCGCTGCTGCGGCGCACCGGGACCGCGCGCAGGTCACTGCTGCGCGTCACGGCCGCGACGTGTTCGCGGACGTCTCCCTGGAGGGCCAGTACGCCGATGACAGGCACCTGTCCAGGCTAGACGCCGCCAGCGGCTGCCCTGAGGCCTCGTCCTCCCGGCCAAACCCCCGACCTCAGGGGCCAGAGAGTGACTTGTGTTCGAACATTAGTTCGATTAAACTGCTCCCGTGGCCACCCGACTCGCTGATGCGGAGCGGCTTCTGCACGAAGCCCTCGCCGCCCTGCGGGCCGTCGCCGACACCACACCGGACGACGACGACCTGCTCGGTGTGTTGCGCGTCGCCGGTGCGGCCGACCGGGAACTGCAGCGGATCACCGTGCTCGCCGCGGCCGCCCTGCAACGGCGCGGCGCCTTCACCGCACGCGGGCAACGCCCCGTGACCGCACTGGCCGACCTGCTCGGCATCGACGACATCGACGCCCGCCGCATCGTCACCGGCGCCGACTGGGTCTGCCCGCGAACGGACCTGCAGGGCCAGGAGCTGCCACCCCGGCTGCCCGCCACCGCCGCCGCGTTCGCCGCAGGAGCGGCCGGTCTCCGACACGTCCAGGTCATCGCCCGGCTGCTGGCCAGCCCTGCCGCCCGGCGCCTGCCCCCGGATCTGCGGGAGGCGGCCGAAGCCCAGATTGCCGCGCATGCCGGTGAGTACACGCCCACCCAACTGCATCAACTCGGCACCGATCTGCTCACCGCGCTCGACCAGAACGGGGCCGAACCCGACGACCACGAGCCCGAACCCACCAACGAACTGTTCCTCACCCGCAACCCCAACGGGTCCGGCGGACGGATCAAGGGCCGATTCGACGACGCCGCCCTCTACGACCTCGTCGCCGCGGTCATCGACGCGAAAGCGACCCCGCTCACCGGCGACGACCTGCGACCGCTCGGGCAGCGCCAGGCCGACGCGATGGCCGAGGTGTTCGGCTACGTCGCCGACCACGCCGACACCGATCTGCTGCCCGCCGCCGGCGGGAACCGGCCACACGTCAACGTGCACATCCGGTTGGAGGACCTGGAGAACCGCGCCCGCGCCGCCTGCCTCGACTTCGGCGGCATCGCCACCCCCGCCGCGCTGCGCGCCCTGTGCTGCGACGCCTGCGTCATCCCCATCGTGCTGGACGGCAGCGGTCAACCCCTCGACGTCGGCCGCAAGACCAGGACCGTTCCCGACGGGCTGCGCCGCGCCGTTGCCGCCCGCGACCGCGGCTGCGCCCATCCGGGCTGCAGCCGTGGACCCTCGTGGTGCCAGATCCACCACATCATCCCGTGGGAGCGCGGCGGCGACACCACGCTCGCCAACCTGGTCATGCTCTGCACCGTCCACCACCGCGAGATCCACTCCTCGGGATGGGCCGTGCACCTCGACGCCGACGGGATGCCGGAGTTCTTCCCACCCGCGTGGATCGACCCCGAGCAACGACCTCGCCGAAGGCCGCGGCTCCCGCTCGTCCACCCCGGCCGCGGATCGTCACCACCCCGCGGTGGCCACGGCCCCACGGCGCCACCCGGCCGGCCCCGCCCGCTCCGACACGCCAGCCGCCCGGCCCGGCTGGCCTGAACGGGGCGCAGTCATGCCGCGATCGTCGGTGCACGACCCGCGCTCAGCCCGGAAGCGTCTCCGGCGTGGGCAGGCGCGGGACGGCCGCGTCGTAGTCCAGCCCGGAATCAGCTCCCGCAGCGGCGCCTGGCTCGCTGCGCATCGCGGCGCGGCGGACGGCCTCGGCCACCGCGGGCGCCACGCTGGCGTCGAACACGCTGGGCACGATGAACGAGGGGTTCGGCTCGCTCACCACGTTCGCGATCGCGGCCGCCGCGGCCAGCAGCATGGCGTCGGTGATGTCGCGGGCGTGCGCGTCGAGCAGCCCGCGGAACACTCCGGGGAACGCGAGCACGTTGTTGATCTGGTTCGGGTAGTCGGAGCGGCCGGTGGCGACCACTGCCGCGTGCTTGAGCGCGATCGCCGGGTCGACCTCCGGGTCCGGGTTGGCCAGTGCGAACACGATGGCCCGGTCGGCCATCGTGGCCAGCTCGGTCGCCCCGCAGAGGTCGGGGGCGGAGACTCCGATGAACACGTCGGCGCCGACCATCGCGTCGGCCAGCGTGCCGCTCACACCCGCGGGGTTGGTGTGCGCGGCGATCCAGGACAGGTTCGCGTCCAGCCCGGGGCGGTTGGCGTGCACGATGCCGTCGATGTCCACCGCCAGCACCTCACCCGGCGACTCGGAGCGCAGCAGCCGGATCACCGCCGAACCGGCCGCACCCACCCCGCACACCACGACCCGGCAGTCGGGGAGCTTCTTGTCCACCACCCGCAGCGCGTTGCGCAGCGCGCCGAGCACCACCACCGCGGTGCCGTGCTGGTCGTCGTGGAAGACCGGGATGTCCAGCAGCTCGCGCAGTCGGGCCTCGATCTCGAAGCAGCGCGGCGCGGCGATGTCCTCCAGGTTGATCCCGCCGTAGGCCGGCGCCAGGATCTGCACCGTCCGGATGATCTCCTCGGTGTCCTGGGTGTCCAGGCACACCGGCCAGGCGTCCACCCCGGCGAACCGCTTGAACAGCGCCGCCTTGCCCTCCATCACCGGCATCGCGGCGGCGGCACCGAGGTTGCCGAGCCCGAGCACGGCAGAGCCGTCGGTGACCACGGCCACCGTGTTGCGCTTGATCGTCAGCCGGCGGGCGTCGGCCGGGTTGGCCGCAATGGCCTGGCAGACCCGGGCCACTCCCGGCGTGTAGGCCCGGGACAGGTCGTCGCGGTTGCGCAGGCTGACCTTCGACTGCACCTCCAGCTTGCCGCCGAGGTGCACCAGGAACGTCCGGTCCGAGACCTTGCGCACCCCCACCCCGGGCAGCGCGCTCACCGCGTCGGTGATCTGGTTCGCGTGGTCCTCGTCGCGGGCGTTGAAGCTGATGTCCACGACCACGGTGGCGGCGTGCGCCTCCACCACGTCGAACGCCGTGACCACGCCGCCGACCCCACCGACGGCCACGGTGAGGTCGCCTGCGGCGCTGGCGGAGGCGGGTACCTCGACTCGCGCGGTGATGGCGTATCCGGGACCGGGTGCGGGCACGAAGTCGACCTTACCGAGGGCCCGGGGACCGGCACCGTGCGCACACCCCGGCACCCATCGGCCCTTGTCACCCGGCGGCGAGGAGAGTGTGATGGCGAGCACCTGAACTACGCCCGCGCCGTCCGCGGGCGTTCACGCAGTGTTGCGGAGGTGGTCGTCCATGGCCGTCAGAGCGGATGCCGGACCGCGTGCGAAGGGCCGGTCGCCGGTGTTCACACCCAGCGATCCGTCCAAGGTCCGCAACGTGGTCCTGGTGGGGCCGTCAGGGTCGGGGAAGACCACCCTGGTCGAGGCCCTGCTCGCGCACACCGCGGCCATCCCCAGGGCCGGCACCGTCGTCGACGGCAGCACGGTGTGCGATCACGACCCGGCCGCCATCCGCCAGCAGCGCTCGGTCGCGCTGGCGGTGGCTCCCCTGGTCAC
>DATMDS010000114.1:0-8012 GCA_035557575.1 Pseudonocardia sp.
ATGGGCAGGATCTTGGCCGCGGAGACGATCGCGGTGCTCAGGCCCGCGTTCACGCACTCGTGCAGGAACACCGAGTTGAGCACCTGCCGGGCGGCCGCGTTCAACCCGAACGAGACGTTGGAGACGCCCAGCGTGGTGTGCCCGTCCGGGTGCCGGCGCTTGAGCTCGCGGATGGCCTCGATGGTCTCCAGCGCGTCCCGGCGCACCTCCTCCTGCCCGGTGGTGATCGGGAAGGTCAGGGTGTCCACCACGATGTCCGAGACGTGCATGCCGTGGTTGGTGGTCAGGTCCTTGATGAGCCGATCGGCGACCCGCACCTTCCACTCCCGGGTGCGGGCCTGGCCCTCCTCGTCGATGCACAGCGCGACCACCGCGGCGCCGTGCTCGCGGACCAGCTCCATGGCCCGCTGGAAGCGCGAGCCGGGACCGTCGCCGTCCTCGTAGTTGACCGAGTTGATGATCGAGCGGCCGCCCAGGCGCTCCAGCCCGGCCCGCAGCACCTCCGGCTCGGTGGAGTCGAGCATCACCGGCAGCGTGGAGGCGGTGGCCAGCCGCCCGGCCAGCTCGGCCATGTCGGCCACGCCGTCGCGGCCCACGTAGTCGATGCACAGGTCGATCACGTGCGCGCCCTCGCGGGTCTGCTCCCTGGCGATGCCGACGCAGGCCTCCCAGTCCTCGGCGAGCATCGCCTCGCGGAACTTCTTGGAGCCGTTGGCGTTGGTCCGCTCCCCCACCACCAGCACCGAGGTGTCCTGCTGGAACGGCACCGCGGCGTAGAGCGAGGCGAGGCCCGGCTCCGGGCGCGGGTGCCGCGCCGCCGGGGGAAGGTCGCGCACCGCGGCGACGACCGTGCTGATGTGCTCCGGGGTGGTGCCGCAGCAGCCACCGACCAGCCGCAGCCCGTAGTCCCGGATGAATGCGGCCAGCGCCTCGGCCAGCTCGTCGGGGCTGAGCGGATACTCGGCGCCGTGCGCGCCGAGCGTGGGCAGCCCGGCGTTGGGCATCACCGACAGCGGGATCCGGGCGTGCTTGCTCAGCGTGCGCAGGTGCTCGGACATCTCGGCCGGGCCGGTGGCGCAGTTCAGCCCGATCACGTCGATGCCCAGCGGCTCCAGCGCGGTCAGCGCGGCGCCGATCTCACTGCCCAGCAGCATGGTGCCGGTGGTCTCCACGGTGACCTGGGTGACCAGCGGAATGCGCCGGCCCTCGGCCTGCATCGCGCGCTGCACGCCGAGCACCGCCGCCTTCACCTGCAGCAGGTCCTGGCAGGTCTCCACCACGAAGGCGTCGGCCCCACCCACCAGCAGGCCGCGGCCGCACGCGGTGTAGGCGTCGCGCAGCCGGACGAACGACTCGTGGCCGAGCGTCGGGAGCTTGGTGCCGGGGCCGACCGAGCCCAGGACGTAGCGCGGCCGGTCCGGTGTCGACATCTCGTCGGCGACCTCGCGGGCCAGCTGCGCACCCTTGCGGGCCAGCTCCTCGATCCGCTCCGCGATGTCGTACTCGGCCAGGTTGGGCAGGTTGGTCCCGAAGGTGTTGGTCTCCACCGCGTCGGCCCCGGCCTCGAGATAGGCCCGGTGGATGCTGCGCACGACGTCGGGCCGGGTGGCGTTCAGTATCTCGTTGCAGCCCTCGAGGCCGGCGAAGTCGTCGAGGACCAGGTCGGCGGCCTGGAGCATGGTGCCCATGGCCCCGTCGGCGATGACGACCCGCCGGGACAGGGTGTCGGCGAACGTGGTGTCGAACGGGCGCGGCTGCGCTGGGCTTGCGGGGTGCGGCTGCACGGTGTTCTTGTCGGATGACACCGCTATCACGTTAGCCCCTGGTGGGGGGGAGGCATCCTTCGCTCCCGCCCCTGCGCCCGTACGCTGGACCGATGACCGAACGCACACCGGACCCCGATGCGGAGAACGCACTACCCCGCCTCGTCGAACCGGTGATGATCGCCGCGTTCGAGGGTTGGAACGACGCGGGTGAGGCGGCCAGCACGGCGTTGGAGCACCTGGAGCTGAGCTGGGACGCCACCCCGCTGGCCTCGATCGACCCCGAGGAGTACTACGACTTCCAGGTCACCAGGCCGCTGGTGCGGCACACCGACGGCGTGACCCGCAAGATCGAGTGGCGGACCACCCGGCTGTCGGTGGCCGAGATACCGGGCACCGACCGGCACGTGGTGCTGGTCAACGGCATCGAGCCGAACCTGCGCTGGCGTTCGTTCTGCGCCGAGCTGCTCGGCCACGTCGAGCGCCTCGGGGTGACCAAGGTGATCACGCTCGGAGCGCTGCTCACCGACACCCCGCACACCCGCCCGATCCCGGTCAGCGGCATCTCCTACGACGCCACGTCGGCCGGCGAGCTGCGCGTGGAGCCCTCCAGCTACCAGGGCCCGACCGGCATCGTCGGCGTGTTCCAGAACGCCTGCGTGCAGGCCGGGGTGCCGGCCATGTCGTTCTGGGCTGCGGTGCCGCACTACGTCTCGCAGGCCAGGGTGCCCAAGGCCGCGGTCGCGCTGCTGCACCGGGTGGAGGAGGTGCTCGACGTCGAGGTCCCGCTGGGTGGGCTGCCGGAGCAGGCCGAGGAGTGGGAGCGCACGGTCTCGGAGATGGCCGAGGCCGACGACGAGGTGCGCGAGTACGTGCGGCAACTGGAGGAGCAGGCCGCCCTCGACGCCGACGCGGACGTGCCCGAGGCCGACGGCGACGCCATCGCGGCGGACTTCGAGCGCTACCTGCGCCGCCGCGGCACCGGCGGCTCGGGCAGCTGAACCACCCCGGTCCGCGCGGTTCCGGGCTGGCCACGACCCGGGAGCGGCTGGCCCGAGCCGGGCTCTACGCCGGGGCGTTCCTCGGCCCGTTCGGCGGCGGGGTCACGGTGGCGATGCTGCCCGAACTCGGCGCCGCGTACGGGGTGTCGCCCGGCACCGCGGCGATGTCGGTCACGGCCTACCTGTTGCCCTTCGCCGCGATCATGCTGGTGTCCGGCACCCTGGGCGAGCGCTGGGGGCTGCGCCGCACGGTCGTCGCGGCCTGCTGGGCCTACGCCCTCGCGTCGGTGGCGTGCGCGCTCGCCGGCTCGCTGCCGGAGTTCCTGGCCGCCCGCGCGGCGCAGGGCGCGGCCAACGCGTTCACCACCCCGCTGCTGCTGGCCGCGATCCGCGCGACCGTTCCGAGCGATCGGCTGGGCGGCGCCAACGGCCGCTATCACTCGCTGCAGGCCGCCGGTCAGACGTCGGCCGCGCTGTGCGGGGGGTTGGCGGCCGAGGTCGACTGGCGGCTCGCCTTCTGGGGCGTGGCGGTGGTGGCCGCACTGCTCGCCGTCGGCGGCATCCCCGCCGTGCCGCGCAGTGCCGTGCCGGCCAGGCTGCGCAGTGCCTGGCGGCCGATCGTGCTGCGGATCGGGCTGGTCGCCGGGCTCGGCTGGGCCTGCCTGGTCGGCCTGCACTTCCTGGTCGCGCTGCGCCTGGAAGAGGTCTTCGGGCTCGGCGCCGGGCCCCGCGGACTGGTGCTCACCACGCTGGGCCTGGTCGGGATCCTCACCGGACGGATGGTCGGCGGGTGGATCGACCGGACCGGCCCGCAGCGCGGGGTGCTGATCGGCACCGGGCTCGGGGTGCTGGTGGTCGTCGGCGTCGGGCTGGCCCCGACCGCCGTGCTGGTGGCGCTGCTGTGGGCCGTCGGCGGCGTCGCCAACCAGCTGCTGGCCGTCGGCACCAGCACCCTGGTCAGCTCCTTCTCGGCCGACAACCCGGCCGGGTCGATGTCGGTGGTGCAGGCGGTCCGGTTCGGCAGCGGGGCGCTCAGCCCGGTGGCGATCACCCCGATCTACCACGCCGATCCGCTCGCCGGCTTCCTGGTCCCGGCCGTGCTGCTGGCCGTTGCGGTGCCGGTCGTCCTGCCGCGGCAGGACCAGCAGCGGTGACGTGCGGGCAACGGTGCGGCTGTCCGCGGGATCAGGTGCGCAGGATGGCGAGCAACGCCCTGGCGTAGGCCCGCTCGGCGTCCACGTCGACGTGCCGCTCGTCGCGGCCGCCGCGCCCGACGACCACCGCGTACCCGTCACCCACCGGTTCCAGCCGGCGGAAGCGCGCCCCGAGGGCCTCCCGCAGCTGCCCTTCCCGGGGCAGCCACACGGTGTCGTCCTGCTGCACGCTGTCCAGCGCCCACTCGGTGGTGCCGTTGAACCGGATCAGCGAGCCGGTCGGCGCCTGGTGCACGTCGATGGTCAACTCGCTGACCACGAACACGTCGGCGTCCATGTCCACGCCGGTGATGACGAACCGATCACCCGAGGCCGGTGTCCACTGCAGACCGGCGGCCTGCAACCGCAGCGCCAGCTCGATGCTGATCATCGTCCGAGCTCCGTGGGCAGCGCGTGGGCGCGCAGGTCGATCAGGTCGATCCACTCCAGGGTCCGGGCGTGGGTGGCCTCCAGGACCACCGGCGGCGCGACCCCGGCGGCCAGTGCCTCGGCCCAACGCTCCGCGCACAGGCACCAGCGATCCCCCGGCCGCAGCCCGGCGAAGCCGAACTCGGGCCGCGGCGTCGCCAGGTCGTTGCCCGCGGCCGCGCTGAACTCCAGGAACTCGGCAGTGACCAGCGCGCACACGGTGTGCACACCGGCGTCCTCGCCCCCGGTATCGCAGCATCCGGTGCGGTAGAAGCCGGTCATCGGGTCGGTGCCGCAGGTGGCCAGCTCACCACCGAGAACGTTGCGCGCCACGTGTCACCCCCGCACTAGATCCGGGCGCCGAGCAGCGCATCGACCGCGGCCCGCACCAGCTGCGGAGCGTCGGGATCGGTGCCGCGCCGATCGCGGGCGGCGCCCGCCCAGGCGTCGACGGCGGCCAGCGCGGCCGGGGTGTCCAGATCGTCGGCCAGGTGGCTGCGCAGCCGCAGCAGCAGCTCCTCGGCCGGCGGACCGGAGGGCCGCACCACGGCATCGCGCCACCGGGCCAGCCGGTCCTGCGCCTGCGCGAGCAGCGTCCCGGTCCACGGCCGGTCGCTGCGGTAGTGGCCGGCCAGCAGGGCCAGCCGGATCGCGTTCGGGTCCACCTGCTCGGCGCGCAGCTTGGAGACGAACACCAGGTTGCCGCGGGACTTGGACATCTTCTCCCCGTCCAGCCCGATCATCCCGCTGTGCGTGTAGTGCCGGGCGAACGGCGCGACGCCGGTGAACGCTTCGGCGTGCGCAGCCCCGCACTCGTGGTGCGGGAAGATCAGGTCCGAGCCGCCGCCGTTCAGGTCGATCTGGGTGCCGAGCCGGTTCAGGGCGATCGCGGCGCACTCCACGTGCCACCCGGGACGGCCGGCGCCCAGGTCGGAGTCCCAGGACGGCTCGTCCGGCCGGGCCATCCGCCACAGCAGCGGGTCCACCCGGTGCCGCTTGCCCGGGCGGTCCGGATCGCCGCCGCGCTCCCCGGACAGCGCGACCATCGTCGGCTCGTCGTAGCCGGACACGTAGCCGAACCGCCCGGTGACGGCGGAGTCGAAGTACACGTCGGGGTGCCGCGGGTCGTCGACCCGGTAGGCCGCGCCCTGCGCGAGCAGCTTCCCGACCAGCTCGGCGATCTCCCCCATCGCCTCCACCGCACCGATGTAGTGCCGCGGTGGGAGCACCCGCAGCGCGGCCATGTCCTCCCGGAACAGGGCCGTCTCGCGCATCCCGAGCACCACCCAGTCGTCCTGGTCGCGGGCCGCGCGCTCGAGCAGCGGGTCGTCGATGTCGGTCACGTTCTGCACGTAGTGCACGTCGTGGCCCAGGTCCCGCCACAGCCGGTGGACCAGGTCGAACGCCAGGTACGTCGCGGCGTGTCCGAGGTGGGTGGCGTCGTAGGGCGTGATCCCGCACACGTACATCCGGGCGGTGGGCCCCGGCGCGGTCGGGCGCACCGCACCGCTTGCCGTGTCGTACAGCCGGAGCGGCGGTCCTTCGCCGGCGAGCCGCGGAACGTCGACGGAGGGCCAGGTCTGCATGACCCACAACCTACGCAACCCGCCCGCCCGGCGGGGTGTGACCAGCGTCGACACCAGCCGGTCAGCGCCGGCGTGACCGCGCGCTCAGGTAGTCGGCCACGACCTCGGCGCCGAGTCCGTCCAGGGTCGGCGCGACCACGCGTCCCCCGCAGCGGCGGGCCACGTCGTCGACGAACGCGGCCAGCCGCGGATCGTCGCCGAGCATGAAGAAGGTGAACGCGGCACGCAGCCCGGTCAGGCGGTCCACCTCGGCCACCGTGGCCCGCAGCGTCTCCGGCCGCGGCGGCCAGCCGAAGAACGCCTCCCCGTCCGGCTCGAGGTGCGCGGTCGGCTCCCCGTCGGTGACCACCAGCACCACCGGCTGCGCGTCCGGGTTGCGGCGCAGGTGCTGACCGGCCAGCAGCAGCGCGTGGTGCAGGTTCGTGCCCTGCTCCCACACCCCCTCCAGCCCGACCAGCTCGGCCAGCTCGACGCCGCGGGCGTACCGGCCGAAGGTGATCAGCTTGAGGTCGTCGCCGCGGAACCGGGTGGAGATCAGCTGGTGCAGCGCCAGCGCGGTGCGCTTCATCGGCACCCAGCGCCCGTCCTGCACCATCGACCACGAGGTGTCCACGCACAGCGCGACCGCGGCCCGGCTGCGCTGCTCGGTCTCAACGATCTCCACGTCGGTGACGTCGAGCTGCCGGTCGTCGCCGGCGGACCGGCGCAGCTGGGCGTTGAGCAGGGTGCGCGGCACGTCCCAGGCCTCGGTGTCGCCGAACGCCCACGGCCGGGTGGCCCCGGTCGCCTCCCCGGCGGCTCCGGAGCGGCGCGTCTCCCGTTCCCCGCGGCGGGCCCCGATCCGGTCCACGACGTCGCTCAGCGCCGACTCGCCCAGCCGCCGCAGCGCCTTCGGCGACAGCTGCAGGGAGCCGTCCGGGGCTCGTTCGAACAGGCCCTGGCGCTGCAGCTCGCGCTCCAGGTCGGCCAGCGCGCGGGCGTCCACCCGGGCCTGGTCGCCGAGCTGGGCGCCCACCGCGTCGAGGTCGATGTCCTCCATCCGCGCCCCCGGATAGCTCTGCGAGAGCTGCTCGGCCAGCGCGTCGAGCTGCCCCAGCTGCTCCATGGCCCGGGTGGCCTCACCCATGCCCAGCGGGTTGTCCCCGCGGAACCGCCCCTTGCCGTCCCAGTTCTCACCGGGGCGCAGGCCCTGCAGCTGAGCGTCCAGCTGGTTCAGCGCCGCGGCCAGTCGCGGGTCGCCGAACGCCTGCTGGGACAGCTCCATCAGCTCGGCCCGCTGCTCGGGCGTCATCGAGTTGAGCAGCCGCTGCGCCGCGGCGGCCCGCTGCGCGAGCAGGTCGATCAGCTCCTCGGTGTTCTGCGGGTTCTCCGGGAAGAACTCGCCGTGCTTGGCCATGAACTGGTCGAACTGGGCGGTGGTGTCCTGCCCGGCGGCGTGGTCGGCGAGCAGCTGGTTGAGGTCGTCGAGCATCTGCCGGATCCGCTCGACGTCCTCCGGCGTCGCGTTCTGCATCGCTTGCTTCATGCCGGCGAAGCGCTGGTCGAGCAGCTCCCGGCCGAGCAGGTCGCGGATCTCCTCGTACGCCTCGCGGGCCTCGCTGGACTGCCAGTCGTAGGAGGCCAGCTCGCGCACCGCGCCGCCGGTGTCGGTGGGCAGCGCGTCCAGCTGCATCTCGCGGAACCGGGCGTCGTCGGTGTCGCGACGCCCGAGCTGGTCGCGCTCGGCGTCGAGGGCACGTTGCAGCAGCTCGCGGACCTGCTGCAACGTGCCGTCGAGCCGGTTCTCCCGCTGCAGCCGGCTGCGCCGCTGCCAGACCTCCCGGGTCAGCTCGTCCAGGCCGCGCCGCTCCCCCAGCCCGCGGCGCAGCAGCTCCTGCAGTGCCGAGCGCGGCGACGCGCCCTCCATGACGTCGCGGCCGATCTCGTCCAGCGCGGCGCGGATGTCGACCGGCGGGGCGAGCGGATCCGGCCCGTCGACGTAGGGGCCGTAGGCGAAGCGCCGGCTACGTCGCGCCATGACGCGCCCCTCTCATTCGTAGA
>DATMDS010000115.1:0-34108 GCA_035557575.1 Pseudonocardia sp.
GCTGCTCTGCACCGGTGTACACCACCGACTCGCTGCATGCGGCGGTGGTCGAGATCGTGGTCAAGGAGGGCGGGCGTTGCCGCTACACCACGATCCAGAACTGGTCGAACAACGTCTACAACCTGGTCACCAAGCGGGCCAAGGCCGAGGCGGGCGCGACCATGGAGTGGGTCGACGGCAATCTCGGCTCCAAGGTGACCATGAAGTACCCGGCGGTCTGGCTGATGGGCGAGCACGCCAAGGGCGAGGTGCTCTCGATCGCCTTCGCCGGCGAGGGCCAGCACCAGGACGCCGGCGCGAAGATGGTGCACCTGGCCCCGCACACGTCGTCGACGATCATCTCGAAGTCGGTGGCCCGGGGCGGCGGGCGCACGTCGTACCGCGGCCTGGTGCAGGTCAACCCGCGGGCGCACCACAGCCGGTCCACGGTCAAGTGCGACGCGCTGCTGGTGGACACCATCTCGCGCTCGGACACCTACCCCTACGTCGACGTGCGCAACGACGAGGTGACCATGGGCCACGAGGCGACCGTGTCCAAGGTCAGCGAGGACCAGCTGTTCTACCTGATGAGCCGGGGCCTGTCGGAGGACGAGGCGATGGCCATGGTGGTGCGCGGGTTCGTCGAGCCGATCGCGCGCGAGCTGCCGATGGAGTACGCGCTGGAGCTGAACCGGCTGATCGAGCTGCAGATGGAGGGCTCCGTCGGATGACCGGCGATCTTCGGAGCTTGAGAAGGATCTACGCATCATGACGGCAGAAGTTGCTGGCCTGGCTCCCGAGCTGGCGGGAGCGAAGAAGGGCCAGGGGTCCAAGCCGCTCGCGTCCGCCAGCGAGCGGTTCACCTCCCGTGACGTCGACGCCTTCGAGGTGCCCGGCGGCCGCGAGGAGAACTGGCGGTTCACCCCGATGCGCCGGCTGCGCGGGCTGCACGACGGCTCCGCGGCGTTCGACGGGACCGTGTCGATCGAGGTCGGCGCGGTCGACGGGGTCACCGCGGAGACGGTCGGCCGGGACGACCCGCGGCTCGGCGCCGGCGGCATCCCCGCCGACCGCATCGCCGCGGCGGCCTGGTCGGCCTTCCGCGAGGCGACGGTGGTCACCCTGAGCGGGCAGCCGGAGCCGGTGACCGTGGCGGTCACCGGACCCGGCGCCGGCGCCACCGCGGCGTCGCACCTGCAGATCCGCACCACGCCGCACACGGTGGCGACGGTGCTGGTCGAGCAGCGCGGGTCCGGTGCGGTGGCCGACAACCTGGAGGTCGTGCTGGCCGACGGGTCGCAGCTGCGCCTGGTGGTCACCGAGGAGTGGGCGGACGACGCCGTGCACGCCGGTGCCGCGCACTTCTCGATCGGCCGCGACGCCACCCTGCGCGCGGTGGCCGTGCAGCTCGGCGGCGACCTGGTCCGGGTCACCTCGACCGTGAACTACCGCGGTCCCGGTGGCGACGTCGAGCTGGCCGGGCTGGGCTACGCCGACGCCGGACAGCACCTCGAGCAGCGGCTGCTCGTGGACCACGCGGTGCCGAACTGCACCTCGAACGTGATCTACAAGAACGCGTTGCAGGGCCGCAAGGGCACTCCCGACGCGCGCACCGTGTGGATCGGCGACGTGCTGATCCGCGCCGCCGCCGAGAACACCGAGACGTTCGAGCTGAACCGGAACCTGGTGCTCACCGAGCACGCCCGGGCCGACTCGGTGCCCAACCTGGAGATCGAGACCGGTGAGATCGCCGGCGCCGGGCACGCCAGCGCCACCGGCCGGTTCGACGACGAGCAGCTGTTCTACCTGTGCAGCCGCGGCATCCCGGAGGACGTGGCCCGCCGGCTGGTGGTGCGCGGCTTCTTCGGCGAGATCCTCAGCAAGATCACCCTGCCCGAGCTACGGGCGCGGCTGGAATTGGCCATCGAGGCCGAACTGGCCACGGTGCTGGATGTGCGCGACGCTGACGCGCCGCGCGCCGGCGCCTGATCACCCACCACCACGGAGTACCCACCAGACATGTCTATTTTGGAAATCAAGGACCTGCACGCCTCGGTGATCACACCGGAGGGCGGCGCCAAGGAGATCCTCACCGGCGTCGACCTGACCGTCCGGGCCGGCGAGACGCACGCGATCATGGGTCCGAACGGGTCCGGCAAGTCGACCCTGGCCTACGCCGTCGCCGGGCACCCGAAGTACCAGGTGACCTCGGGCAGCATCACGCTGGACGGCGCCGACGTGCTGGCGATGACCGTCGACGAGCGGGCCCGGGCCGGGCTGTTCCTGGCCATGCAGTACCCGGTCGAGGTGCCCGGCGTGTCCACCTCCAACTTCCTGCGCTCCGCGGCCACCGCGGTCCGTGGCGAGGCGCCCAAGCTGCGGACCTGGGTCAAGGAGGTCAAGCAGGCGATGAGCGAGCTGGAGATCAGCGCCGACTTCGCCGAGCGCAACGTCAACGAGGGCTTCTCCGGCGGTGAGAAGAAGCGGCACGAGGTGCTGCAGCTCGCGCTGCTCAAGCCCAAGATCGCGATCCTGGACGAGACCGACTCCGGGCTCGACGTGGACGCGCTGCGGGTGGTCAGCGACGGGGTGAACCGCTTCCGCGAGGGCGGCGAGACCGGGGTGCTGCTGATCACGCACTACACCCGGATCCTGCAGCACATCACCCCCGACGTGGTGCACGTGTTCGCCGGCGGCCGGATCGTCGAGTCCGGTGGCCCCGACCTGGCCGACGAGCTGGAGAAGACCGGGTACGTGCGGTTCACCGGCGTGGCGGAAGCCGCGGTCTGATGACCACGATCTCGCCGGCGCTGGACGTCGCGACGATCCGGGCCGACTTCCCGATCCTGTCCCGGACCGTCCGCGAGGGCCGGCCGCTGGTCTACCTCGATTCGGGGGCGACCTCGCAGCGCCCGCGCCAGGTGCTGGACGCCGAGCGCGCCTTTCTGGAGCAGCACAACGCGGCCGTGCACCGCGGCGCCCACCAGCTGGCCGAGGAGGCCACTGACGCCTACGAGGCGGCCCGGGCCCGGATCTCCGCGTTCGTCGGCGCCGGCCCGGACGAGCTGGTGTTCACCAAGAACGCCACCGAGGGCATCAACCTCGTCGCCTACGCCTTCTCGAACGCGGCGTACGCCGGGGCCGATGCCGAGCGGTTCGTGCTCGGCCCCGGCGACGAGATCGTGGTCACCGAGCTGGAGCACCACGCCAACCTGGTGCCGTGGCAGGAGCTGTGCCGGCGGACCGGCGCGACCCTGCGCTGGTACCGGGTGACCGACGAGGGCCGGCTGGACCTGGACTCGATCGAGCTGTCGCCGCGGACGAGGGTGCTCGCCTTCGCCCACCAGTCCAACGTGCTGTCCACCGTGCTGCCCGTGGCGGAGCTCGTCGCCCGGGCCCGGGCGGTGGGCGCGCTGGTGGTGCTGGACGCCTGTCAGTCGGTGCCGCACTTCCCGGTGCACCTGAGCAGCCTCGGGGTGGACTTCGCGGCGTTCTCCGGGCACAAGATGCTCGGCCCGTCGGGGGTCGGGGTGCTGTACGGGCGTTCCGAGCTGTTGGCCGCGATGCCCCCGTTCCTCACCGGTGGTTCGATGATCGAGATGGTGCGGATGGAGGGCTCGACCTACGCGCCGCCGCCGCAGCGGTTCGAGGCCGGGGTGCCGATGACCTCGCAGGCCGTCGGGCTCGGTGCGGCCGTCGACTACCTGTCCGATATCGGGATGGACGCGGTGCACGCCCACGAGATGTCGCTGGTGGCGCGGGCGCTGGACGGGCTGTCCGCGGTGCCGGGGGTGCGCATCGTCGGGCCGACCGACCTGGTCGACCGCGGGGGAGCGGTGGCGTTCCTGGTCGACGGGGTGCACGCGCACGACGTCGGGCAGGTGCTGGACGGCCGCGGGGTCGCGGTGCGGGTCGGACACCACTGCGCGTGGCCGCTGCACCGCCGGTTCGGGGTGGCGGCCACCGTGCGGGCCAGCTTCGCCGTCTACAACACACCCGACGAGGTGGACGCGCTGGTCGACGGCGTGCAGGCCGCCCGCGCGTTCTTCGGAGTGGGCTAGTGCAGCTCGAGCAGATGTACCAGGAGATCATCCTGGACCACTACCGCACCCCGCACGGCTCCGGCCTGCGGGAGCCGTTCGACGCGGAGTCGTTCCAGGTCAACCCCACCTGCGGGGACGAGATCCGGCTGCGGGTGAAGCTGGACGGGGAGAAGGTCGCCGAGGTGTCGCACGAGACGCTCGGCTGCTCGATCAGCCAGGCCTCGGCGTCGGTGCTCACCGATCTGGTGGTCGGGCGTAGCGTCGAGGACTCGATGCGGGTGCTCAGCGCCTTCCAGGAGATGGCGCAGGGCCGCGGTCAGGTGGAACCTGACGAGGAGGTGCTCGGCGACGGCGTGGCGTTCGCCGGGGTGGCCCGGTACCCGGCGCGGGTCAAGTGCGCGCTGCTGGGCTGGATGGCGTTCAAGGACGCGGTGGTTCGGGCGGACCCCGGAGCGGAGGCAACAGCATGACGACCGAGAACATGACCGGCGAGAACACGACCGAGCACACCGGTGCCGACATCGTCCGGGGGGCGGCCGGCATGCCCGAGCCGCCGGCGCCGGCGGCGGCCCCGTCGGTCGAGGAGCTCGAGGAGGCCATGCGCGACGTGGTCGACCCGGAGCTCGGGATCAACGTCGTCGACCTGGGCCTGGTGTACGGCATCCAGGCCGAGAACGGCGTGGCCACCATCGACATGACCCTGACCTCGGCGGCCTGCCCGCTCACCGATGTGATCGAGGAGCAGGCCCGGGCCGCGCTCACCGGCGGGGCCGGCCTCGTCGAGGACATCAAGATCAACTGGGTGTGGATGCCGCCGTGGGGCCCGGACAAGATCACCGAGGACGGCCGGGAGCAGCTGCGGGCCCTCGGCTTCCGGGTCTGAGCCGGCCGCGGCGCGGTCGGGTCCGGCCTGACGACGGTGGCTGCGGACGCACCGACCATTCTGGCCACCTCGGGCGGAGTCGTCCCCGGCCGCCGGATCGTGTGGGAGGTCGGGCCACTCACCGACTACGCCGTGGAGCTCGCCGGGGTGAGCGGGCGCGCTCCGCGGGTCTGCTTCCTGGCCACCGCGGCGGGTGACCATCCGCTGGTCCTGACGAACTTCTACAACGCCGCGCAGCGGCGCGGCTTCGCGGCCTCGCACCTGGCACTGTTCCCGATGCCGAACGTCGAGGACGTCGCGGCCCACCTGCTCGAACAGGACGTCGTCTGGGTCTGGGGCGGCAGCGTCGCCGGCCTGCTGGCCATGTGGCGCCTGCACGGGGTGGACGCGGCGATGCGGGCGGCGTGGCGGGCCGGCGTCGTGCTCACCGGCGTCTCGGCCGGGTCGATCTGCTGGCACATCGGCGGCACGACCGACTCGTTCGGGCCGGACCTGCGCCCGGTGACGGACGGGTTGGGCCTCGTCCCGTTCTCGAACGGCGTGCACCACGACTCCGAGGAGCAGCGTCGGCCGCTGTTCCACGCGCTGATCGCGGACGGCACGCTGCCCGCCGGCTTCGCCACCGACGACGGGGTCGGGGTGCTCTACCGCGGCACCCGGTTCGTCGAGGCGGTGTCGGAGGTGGACGGCAGGCGGGCCTACCGCGTCGAACGCGGGCCCGCCGGTGTCGTCGAGACCGAGCTCGACACGCGCCTGCTCCGCTAGGGAGTCACTCCCTAGTACGGCACTGGGCTGCCGAGTGACCAGCGCAGCATCTCCCCCCAGGGCCTGTTCGCCTGGGTCCGTGAGAACGTCCCGCCACGGCTGAGGCGGTCTGGATCGGCGGTAACGGCTTCCGGGCGGTCGGTGTCATCGACGCGCTCGAGACAGAACTGGACCGGCCCGTCCTGAGCGCGAACCAGGTGTTGCTCTGGGCGACCCTCACGGCATCTCGTGCCGACCCGGCCATCGTCAAGGGCTACGGCCGCCTGTTCACCACCCAGTTGCCGCCAACGAAACACACGCCCCCGCCTGCCTGACCGCAACTTCAGCGCCCATGGACGACTGTCGGTACAGGAATCGCCGTCACGGGCAACGCCGCGCCTCCGGCACTCAGAATGATCTCACGAGACCCGACCGGTCACCCCGGGTAACGCAGAACCGGGGGTCGGGACTCGGACCGACGACCTACCGCCTATAAGGCGGCACGTCGGCGTTGACGCCGGTTCTCACGGCCACACCGAGCGCCGCTGCCCACACTGATAGACGGCTTTTCGCGTCATGAACGGGTCATGATCGGTCTTCCTGCTGGTGGCCGGCCTTCCCGCAGGCAGCCAACCGCGCTGGCTACCCGCAAGACGTCCTCCTCGGCGAGGGCCGGCTTTGCAGCTGCTCTCTCGCGCAGGTCAGTCAGGCCAGTGTCTGTTTTGCGCGTGGAGGTGGTTGTCGGCCAGGTCGTGCTCGCAGAGGAGGTCGATATTGGTGATGGGTTCTGCGGGCGTTCTCAGCGCGCCGGTCGTTCTGGTCGGCGCGGCGCCATTCCTCAGCGGTGATCAGGTGATGAGGTTGACCGGCGGCCAGATGGCAAGTCCGCTGGGTTGGCCTGGCCGCTGGAAGCGGCCACGTCGACAGCGATCATCCGTTGGACGACTCGACCAAGGACGGCTGTGGCCGTGTGCGCGGGGGCGAGGTCTCGGCCAGCCTCTGCCGCAGGGCAGTCACCGCGGGTGGGTTGTCGGCGCGGCGCCAGATGAGTGGTGTGACGACGTGCGCGTGGGCTCGAGGTAGTGGGTGGCGTGTCACGTGGGTGGCGTCGAGTGCGTCGAGGACCGATTCGGGCATGACGGCTACCCCGGTGCCGGAGGCGACGCAGGCCACGATGGCGTGGTACGAGGCGAGCTCGAGAACGCGTGCCCTTTGGAGGCTGCCGGGCCCGAGCCAGCGCTCGAGCACCCGCCGATAGGCGCACCCGTGCGGGAAGGCGATGACCGAGTCGTCGCGCACGTGCCGTGCCGAGATCACCGGCGCATGGGTGAGCGCGGTGATGACGACCAGCGTCTCGGCGAAGACCGGCAGGTGGTCGAGTGCGGATGAGGCAGGGATTTCCGCGACGAAGGCGGCGTCGAGCACGCGGTCGGCCACCGCGCCGGTGAGGACGTCGTTGGTACCTGTGGTGAGCTCGACCCGCACGTCTGGGCAGGCGCGATGGAACTGCGCGAGCACACCCGGCAGGCGGCTGGCGGTCGTGCTCTCCAGCGCACCCAACCGCAGCACCCCGCCCGGCAGACCGGCCACCGCGTTGCGCGCCTCGTCGGCCAGCCGCAGCAGGCGGTCGGCGTAGTCGAGCAGCCGCTCCCCCTCGGACGACAGGTGCAGCCGCTGCCGCTCCCGCACGAACAGACGCACCCCCAGCGCAGCCTCAAGCTGCTGCACCCGCGTGGTCACACTTGACGGCACCCGGTGCAGCTTCCGGGCTGCGGCGGCGATGCCACCCTCCTCGACCACCGTCGTGAACACCTGCAGATCGGCGAGTTCCACAGCCGCCGCCTTTCGCAATGTGAGAACGGCCAGCTCTCACTTCATCGCTATCTTCGAAAGCAGCAGTGACTCTAGCATCGGGGCCGTGCCCGCCGCCCTCGCCGGCTTCCTCGCCCTCGCCGCAGCCATGGGCATCGGCCGCTTCGCGTTCACCCCGGTACTACCGCTGATGCAGCAGCAGCTCGGCCTGTCTCTGGCGGCGGGCGGCGTCCTGGCGGCCGCGAACTACGCCGGCTACCTGGCTGGTGCGCTGGCGTGCACGCTGCGCCGGCCACGCCCCACCGTGCTGGTACGCGCGGGGCTCGCCGCGGTGGCCGTGTTCACCGCTGCAATGGCCGTGGTGCCGGGCTACGCCGGCTGGGCGGTACTGCGCTTCGGCGCCGGAGTCGCGAGCGCGGCAGTGTTCGTGGGCGTCTCGTCGCTCACGGTCGCTGCCGGAAGCTACGCGGGAGTCGGATTCGGCATCGCCTTGGCCGGGTTGCTGGTCCTGGCGGTGGGACAGCTGGCCGGGTCCGCTGTGGAGGCGTGGATCGCCCTCGGCACCCTCGCCGCGGTGCTGGCCGCGGCGGCCTGGCGGCGGACGAGCGTTCCGCCGCCGGAACCGGAGCCGCCGAATTCGCATCTGCTGGGTCCCGAAGCGCTGCCCGCGCCGGCTCGACCCTCCCTTGCCGTGACCCCGCGCCGGCTCGTCGTCTGCTATGGCGCCCTGGGCCTCGGCTATATCCTGCCCGCCACGTTCCTGCCCGCTGCCGCACGCGCGTTGGTCCCCGACCCCGCCGCGTTCGGCTGGGCCTGGCCGGTGTTCGGTGTCGCCGCGGCCGTCTCGACCCTGGCCGCAGCGCCGCTGCTGCGCCGCTACGGTCCGCTGCGGGTTTGGGCGCTGGCACAGACGGTGATGGCGGTCGGCGTTCTGGCGCCGGTTGTGAGGCCCGGCCTGCCCGCGGTCGCGGTGGCGGCCGTGACCGTCGGCGGCACCTTCATGGTCGTCACCTTCGCCGCGATGCATGCCGCCCGCGAACTCACCCCCGCAGCAAACCGCCTCATCGCCGCCATGACCACCGCCTTCGCGGCCGGGCAGCTCGTCGGCCCGCTGCTGGTCCGCAGCGAGGACCTCACCGCACCCAGCGTGCTCGCCGCCGCGGTCCTGCTCGCCACCGCCATCGGCCTCGCCTTCTCCCGCCGACCGAATGGAGACCGCCGCTATGACGACCCCATCCACCGACCGGATGCCCCCGCTGCCGCTCGAGACGATGGACCCCGCTCAGCGGGCGGCCGCCGACGAGCTGATCGCCGGCCCGCGCAAGGCGGTGCGAGGGCCGTTCATCCCGCTGATGCGCAGCCCCGAGCTGCTGACCCGGATACAGAAGGTCGGTGAGGTGCTGCGATTCCACTGCGTGCTGCCCGCCCACCTCACCGAACTCGCCACCCTCGTCGTCGCCCGCGCCTGGACCCAGCAGTTCGAATGGAACGTCCACGTCCCACTCGCCCTGCAGGCCGGCGTCACGCCCAAGACCGTGGAAGCGCTACGCCACGGCCGACGACCACTCGAACTACCCGACGACGAGCACCGCGTCGTCGACCTCGTGCACGAACTACTCACCCACCACGGCCTCAGCGACGCCAGCTACGACGACGCCGTCACCGCCTTCGGCGAGCGCGGCATCATCGAACTGGTAAGCCTCGTCGGATACTTCACCATGCTGTCGATGATTCTCAACGTCGCACACACCCCACCCGACAACACCGATGTGCCGCTGCTACCGACCTTTCCAGCGTAAGCGCGCACGAAGGGAATCGAACTAACAATCCGACGAATACGACACGCCGGGAGACCACGACGACGACCGACATGCCACGGTCGCCGGCCGATGCGGGCAGCCGCTCGGTCCGACGCGCGGTGGGCGGGTGGGGCTCGAACCCACGACCTGACGGATCCCGCATCTGCTGATCACCGCTGCTCAACTATGCCTAACCATGCAGATCAGAGCTGGTATCAATGATTTGCGGTGACACGCTGGATGGGTCTGTCGTCGGTGGTAGGCGTGGGCATAAGCGTGGGCGAGGAGGATCATCCGGCGAGGTGTTGGTTCTGCCGGTTGCTCCCGCCGCTCGTCGTGTCGGGCTAGAGGCCAACCGGCCGGCGACGGGCAGCGCGACGAGCCGCTCGAACGCCGCGGCGAGAGTCGTGTGCGGCAACAACTCGCCGGCCCGAATTTTGAAAGTCCAATCGCGGCCTGCAGGGGTGTACTCCTACCCCTAGTGTGGGTCAGCAGACTGTGGTGGTCGGGTCGGCGCCTCGCTTGTTCCAGCACTTCAACACAGCCCCGGCCACCTTCTCGTGGTACGGGAACGTGGGGTGGACGCTGCGTTGGCTGTCGCTGGGGATGATGCGGTTGATCCAGCGCACCGGGGAGCCATCGTCGACACAGAAATCGTGCCGGCCGCCCTCGGCGAAGTAGTCAGCGGTATCGAGGTAGAAGACCCTGGCCCGTTGGGCCTCTTCGCGGATGACAGTGTTAAGGGCGTCGACGACTTCGGAGTTGATCCACCGCATCGTCTCCTCGCCGATCGACGAAGCTGTCCCCAGCGAGCAGGTCCCGGTCTTGTTGGGCGGGAATGGGCGTGGGTAGCCAATGGCGATGATCTGACCGCCGGGCTTGACCCGCATTGGCTCGTTCAGGAACCTGGGATCCTTGAGCTGGCCGTACAAGGCGCGGATGTTGGCCCGCAAGTCTGCCAGGCCTGCGTCGACCCGGGGGCGGTGTTTCCGTTCGCATGCCCCATGTCCATTGCGTAGATCAAGAGGATCCGGTGCGTACCGGTTGGCGAGGCTCTCAAGGACGCAGGTCTCGACAATATCCTTGAACCCGATGTCGTTCCCACCGAACCCGGTGGTGATCAGGTCGGCGGCACGACCCCCGGCGAAGGCCTCGACCTGCGCCGGATTGCCTTTGAACTCGGCCCAGAAGGCGGCGGTTGTCGCGCCTGAGCAGGCCCGGAACGACACTCCCCAGCTCGGATCCTGCTGGTCCAGCATGCCCCAGACTCGCGGGCCGTAGGCGTGGGCCGAGCGGTGGCACTTGTCGCCCCCGTTACCGGTGTCGCCGAGCCAGCCCAGGTCGTCCTCGGCTGCGTCCCGGAGATACCCCGCCGCATCCAGCGTGTCCACGCCGTACTCAGCCTTGAGCTCGACGGGATCCACATAAGGCGTCCCCTCGCCGGAGGAGTAGGAGTCGCCGAGCGCGACGTAGTACAGGGGCCCGGGGCGGGCGTCAGGTCCAAGCTCGTCCTCGGAGTAGGCGACCAGCGCCGGCATGGGGACGGGGACGGCCATCGCGGTCATAGCCGGGACAAGTAGAGTGCACGAGGCCAACGCCGTTATCGAGAAGGATCGGACCCGACCCCGCCGGGGGGCGCGAGGACTGACGATCATCTTCCGGCAATCGGATCTCCAGCCAGGCCCTGTCTTCCTCATCCGTGCCGACCTCCTGGTCCTGTGCGCGACGCGTGCCGGTCGCGTTCCCCTGGCGTTCTCGGATCAGGGGAGGCAGCCGTTACGGGACCGCTAATTGACCATCGGATCAAGAGCATGTTTGAGACGCTCACTGACGGCTGGAATGTGGCGTCGAGGAACGCATTTGCCCCCCAATTATGAGCATTTCCTTTGCAAAAGCGCTTGCGTCTGCCTCGGGGGAATGCGAAGTCGAGGGCCAGGGAGCAGGACGGCTTTCCGCAGGCCGATCTGGCCGCCTTCGGCCTCGCCGTGAGGAAATCACTCCCCTTATGCTGCCGCAGCAGGGACGTCGCCGACGATTGGCAGGTCCTCAATAACGCGGCAGCCCGCCATGGTCCCGGGCCTACCGCCAGACTGTCAGGTGAAGTAGGGCGAGCTCGATATGCCCGGACAGGACGGCTTAGACGATCCCCAGTAGTCATCGCGACCCACGTCGAGCAGCACCGGCTTCCACTGTTGGTCGCCGGCGTACATCAGATCACTCGGGTCCTCGGATACGTGGCCACCGCGAACCTGATGCGTCGCGCACAACGGTGCTGCCCCCAGACCGTGGAACAGCTCGTGTACCCAGCCCGCCTCTGTGATTCCGAACCGCACCGGATCCCCGGTCAACCCTTCAGGGGGGCAGGAGGGTAGATAGACAACAGAGGTGTTGCCCTTCAGGGTCGGCGGCCAATACGAGTCGCCACACGCGTTGCCCGAGCCCTCGTAGAAGGCGAGGTATTTCTTGTTGGCTTTGGTGAAACCCATCGCCTTTAGACTAGGCCCTCGACGCCGGACCAGCCGGCACCCGCTCCGAATAGCTCACGGCCGGCGCCGGTCCGCGCAGCACCGGGGTGACCAGGTGCGCCCGCAGCGCCCAGCCGGAGCGGGCGAACAGGCAGCCCATGGTCGCCATGGCCCCGGCCAGGTCGGTGCGGCCGGTCAGGTAGGTCCAGCGCCGGTGTGGGGGCAGCGTGAAGAACGTCTCGAAGAACTCCGGCACCCGCTGCGGGGGCATCCGCAGCAGCGCCTCCAGACCGATCCGCCGGAACCCGTGCACCGCCCGGGCCGTGGCCGGCCAGAGCACGGCGCGGGCGGCGGCGATCGCCGCATCGGCGCCGTCGGGCATCCGGGTGGCCAGGGCGCGGGCCACCACGGGGGCGAGGGTGAGCGACGTGGCCAGGCTGAATCCGGTGGCCGGGTGGATCAGCGGGGCGGCGGCCCCGAAGGCGAGCACGTGCGCCAGTGGATGCCGTGGGGGGTCCAGGACGATCCGCACCACCTCCCGGTCCGGGCTCGGCTGCGGGTCGATCCCGAGCACCGCCAGCCGGGCCCGCAACCGGTGCTGCAGGATCGGTAGCGGAAAGCCGTGCCGGCCGGCCAGCGACGTCTCCTCCAGCAGCATCCGACCGTCGCCCACGGGCACCGCGTAGAGGAAGGTCGGATGGCCCGGCTCGCCGTGCTGCGGGCGCCAGTCCATGAACACCGCCTCGCCCGGGGCGACCAGCTCCGTGGTCAGCGCCTGGTCGACGAGGTAACCGTAGGCGCGCTGCTCGGCGCGGGCTGGCCGCCGCCCCCGGTGCGGCACCAGCGGCTGCTCGGCGCCGCCGGCGTCCACCACGACCCGGGCCCGCAGCGGGGTGCCGTGGCCGAGCTGGACCGTGTGCCGGTCCAGCAGCCCGTCGACGTGCGCGTCGCGCACGTCCACCCCGCTCCGGTGCAGCGCCGCGTCCAGGTGGGCGCGCAGCGCCGCCGTGCTGAGCACGGTGTAGTCCCAACCCAGCTCGTGCTCGGTGAGTGCGATCGCCCGGCCGCGCGACCGGCTGGCGATCACCTCGGCGGGCAGGTCGCCGGGCAGCTCGGCCGTCCAGCTCCCGTAGGTGTTGCGCCACGGCGCCTTCGGGCGCGACTCCAGCAGCACGGTGCGCAGCCCGTGCTCGGCCGTCGCAGCGGCCAGGGCCCGGCCGGCCGGACCGCCGCCGACCACCAGCACATCGGTGCGCACCTGCATGTTCTACCCGCACCGCTCGCTACTGTCGCGGCTGTGACCGCCGCTGTGATCGACCCCGCGAAGCGGACGGCCCGCCGACCCGGCGTCGCCGAGACCGGGGCCGGGCTGGCGAGCAGCCCGTTCCGGGTCGACCGGGACCGGATCGCCGCGTCCCCGTTCTTCGCCCGGCTGGCCGGGGTGACCCAGGTGGTGAGCTCGACCGGGGCCGGCCTGCTGGTGCACAACCGGCTCACGCACAGCCTGCAGGTCGCCCAGGTGGCGCGCGCCCTGGCCGAGCGCTTGGTGGCGGACCCGGTCACGGCCGCGGCGCTGGACCGGCTGGGCGGTTGCGATCCCGACGTGGTGGAGGCCGCCGGGCTGGCCCACGACCTCGGGCATCCGCCGTTCGGGCACCTCGGGGAGCAGGTGCTGGACCGGCTCGGGCGGGACCGCCTCGGCCTTCCGGACGGGTTCGAGGGCAACGCGCAGAGCTTCCGGATCGTGACCACGATCGACCTGCACGGGCCGGGAGGCACCGGGCTGGACCTGACCGCCGCGGTGCGGGCCGCGGTGCTGAAGTACCCGTGGGCCCGCTTCGGGATCCCCGACCCGCATCCCAGCGTGGCCGCGCTGCCGCCGCGGGGAGCCGGGCCGTTGCTCACCGCCCCGGACGCCGGGTCGGCGAAGTTTTCCTGCTACTCGACCGAGCTGGCGGATCTGAGCGCCTGCCGGGAGGCGTTCGCGCCGGTGATCGGGCCGTGGCGGCAGACGGTGGAGGCGGCGGTGATGGACACGGCCGACGACATCGCCTACGCCATCCACGACCTGGAGGACTTCCACCGCGTCGGCGTGCTGCAGCAGGCCGGCGTGGCCGCCGAGCTGACCGGCTGGCAGCGTCGGGTGGCCGGGCGCGGGCCGGAGTCGGGGCCGGGCGCCGACCTGGAACGGCTGCGGCGGCGGCTGCTGACCAAGGACGGCTGGGTCTTCGACGACGACGCGTTCGGCGCCGCGGTGGACCGGGTGCGCGACGAGCTGGTCGGCGGGCTGCTCGCGGTGGCCTTCGACGGCTCGATGGCTGCCGAGCGGGCGGTGGCCGAGTTCTCCGCGCGCTGGACCGCGCGGCTGCTCGGCGAGGTGCGGGTGTTGCCCGACCCGCCGGTGCGCGCGGCGCACGTGACCCTCGGCGTCGAGCAGTGGCACGAGGTGGAGGTGCTGAAGTTCGTGCACCGGCGGTTCGTGCTGCAGCGCGCCGACCTGGCGTCCCACCAGCGCGGGCAGGCCACGGTACTGAGCGGGCTGATCGAGGGGCTGGACGACTGGCTGGACGAGCGCGACGCACCCCGGCTGCCGCCGCGGTTGCGCGACCTGGTGGAGCTGTGCCGTGCCGAGTACGCCGGCACGCACGCCGCGCCGGCCACGGTGACCCGCATGGCCCGCGGCCGGGCAGTGATCG
This sequence comes from Pseudonocardia sp., assembly GCA_035557575.1. Taxonomy (GTDB): domain Bacteria; phylum Actinomycetota; class Actinomycetes; order Mycobacteriales; family Pseudonocardiaceae; genus Pseudonocardia. The sequence goes on from DATMDS010000115.1 coordinate 14,422, forward strand.
ACTACGTGGCCTCGCTGACCGACGCGCAGGCCACCTCGCTGCTCGACGTGCTCACCGGCCGCTCCGGCCGCCTCTGGACCGACGCCGCGGTGCTCTGACCCGCCCGCGCGCGGGGTGGCCGGGCCTAGCCGGCGCCGAGGCTGCCCGTGGCCAGGATGCCGCCGTCGACCCGGACCGTCTCCCCGGTGATCCAGGCCGCCTCGTCGGACACCAGGAAGCCGACCAGCGCGGCCACGTCCTCCGGCCGCCCGAGCCGGCGCATCGGGTAGGCCGCGCCGACCTTGTCCTCGCCCGCGGCGTAGAGCGCCTCCGCGAACCTGGTCTTGACCACGGCCGGGGCCACGGCGTTCACCCGGATCGCGGGCCCCAGCTGCCAGGCGAGCTCCTCGGTCAGCCGGATCAGCGCGGCCTTCGACGCCCCGTACGCGGCGATCGCGCCGGTCGAACGGAGCCCGGCCACCGACGCCAGGTTCACCACCACCCCGCCGTGCTCGCCCATCCACGCCCGGTAGGCCAGCTGCACGTAGCCCAGCGCCGCGACCACGTTGATGTCGAAGATCTTGCGGACCGCGTCGAGATCGGCGTCCATCAGCGGCCCGTAGGTCGGGTTCACCCCGGTGTTGTTGACCAGGATGGCCAGGTTGCCGAACGTCTCCACGGTGCGCCGCACGGCCTCCTCGCGGGCCGGCGCCGAGCCGGCGTTCCCCGGCAGCGCGAGCACCCGGGTGCCGTCCCCGCCCGCGGACCCCTCGACCAGCGCCTCGGCGGCCGCGGCCAGCTCGTCGGGCTTGCGTGCGGTGATCGTCACCGCGGCGCCGCGGCGGAGCAGCTCGGCGGCGATGGCGTGCCCGATGCCGCGACTCGCCCCGGTGATCAGTGCGGCCCGACCGGTGAGATCAGTCATGGGTGCCGACCCTACGTCGGAAATCGGTTCCCGGTGGCCGGTACGCTGGCCAGGTGATTCGGATCGGGTAGCCCGCCGCTGCGGCGTTGCACATGCCCCGACCGGCCCCCGTCTGGAGCTCTCGTTTGATCACCGCCACCGACCTGGAACTGCGCGCCGGGTCCCGCATCCTGTTGTCCGGCGCAACCCTGCGCGTGCAGCAGGGCGACCGGATCGGCCTGGTCGGACGCAACGGCGCCGGCAAGACCACCTCGATGCGGGTGCTCGCCGGGTCGGGCGAACCGTATGCCGGGACCGTGTTCGCCAACACGCCCGTCGGCTACCTGCCGCAGGATCCGCGGGAGGGCGACCTGATGGTCACGGCCAAGGACCGGGTGCTCTCCGCCCGTGGCCTCGACGAGATGCTGCGCCGGATGGAGAAGGCGCAGACGGCGATGGCCGAGCTGGTCGACGGCGCGCAGAACGACAAGGCGGTGCGCGACTACGGGCGCATCGAGGAGCGCTTCTCCGCGCTCGGCGGGTACGCGGCCGAGAGTGAGGCGGCCCGGATCTGCGCGCACCTCGGGCTGCCCGACCGGGTGCTGCACCAGCAGATGGCCACCCTGTCCGGCGGCCAGCGCCGCCGCGTCGAGCTGGCGCGGATCCTGTTCGCCGCCTCCGACGGCGGCGGTGGCGGTGCGCCGAGCGCGACGACGCTGCTGCTGGACGAGCCGACCAACCATCTCGACGCCGACTCGATCACCTGGCTGCGCTCGTTCCTCGCCGCGCACGACGGCGGCCTGGTGGTGATCAGCCACAACACCGAGCTGCTCGCCGCCGTGGTGAACAAGGTCTGGTACCTCGACGCAACCCGCAGCGAGGTCGACATCTACAACGTCGACTGGAAACGCTATCTGGAGGCCAGGGCCACCGACGAGAAGCGCCGCCGCCGGGAGCGCGCCAACGCCGAGAAGAAGGCCTCGGTACTGCACGCGCAGGCGGCCAAGATGGGCGCGAAGGCGACCAAGGCGGTGGCCGCGAAGAACATGGCCCGCCGTGCGGACCAGCTGCTGGCCGATCTGGAGCCGACCCGGAAGAACGACAAGGTGGCCCGGATCCGCTTCCCGGCGCCGGCCCCCTGCGGCCGGACCCCGCTCACCGCGGAGGGACTGAGCAAGGCGTTCGGCTCCCTGGAGGTGTTCACCGGCGTCGACCTGGCCGTGGACCGCGGGGCCAAGGTTGTGGTGCTCGGGCTCAACGGGGCCGGCAAGACCACGTTGCTGCGGCTGCTGGCCGGCGCGGAGACGCCGGACACCGGGCAGGTGGTGGCCGGGCACGGGCTGCGCACCGGCTACTACGCGCAGGAGCACGACACGCTGGATCTGGACGCGACGGTCTGGGAGAACGTCCGGCACGCCTCCCCGGACGCGCCCGAGCAGCAGTTGCGCAACCTGCTCGGCTCGTTCATGTTCTCCGGCGACCAGCTCTCCCAACCCGCCGGCACCCTGTCCGGCGGCGAGAAGACCCGGCTCGCACTCGCCGGGCTCGTGTCCAGCACGGCCAACGTGCTGCTGCTGGACGAGCCGACCAACAACCTCGATCCGGCCAGCCGCGAGCAGGTGTTGGACGCCCTGCGGCGGTTCGACGGGGCGGTCGTGCTGGTGACCCACGACCCGGGCGCGGTGCAGGCCCTGGACCCGGACAAGGTCATCGTGCTTCCCGAGGGCACCGAGGATCTCTGGTCGACGGAATATCTTGACCTCGTACAGTTGGCCTGATCGGACCAGCTGTCTGGCATCGTTTCCACCCGATCGGCATGGTTATGGATGTATCACACGAATCAGGTAGCGGAGTGTCGTCGAGCACCTGATGATCGACTCGTACGGTGACCGGGACGTAGCGGCCGGGTGACAAAACGGTGCCCGCCCAGGCAGAATGATCACCCGTCCGCGTGATCCGTTTGGGCGAACCGCTTACCGATCACCAAGTGGATCTCCTGGTTACGGTGCACCGTGTGGACGATCATTGCCCGACCGGAGGCTAGATCGATCCTTCCGCGGGGGGATCCGCGGTGGGGAAGAGGAGGGTCAATCGCCGTGGCCGATCTGAAAAAGGGTGCCCGTATCACCGGTCCCACCCGGGACAAGCTTGCCACTGATCTGAAGAAGAAGTACGAGAAGGGCGCGAGCATCCGGGCCCTGGCCGAGCAGACGGGCCGGTCCTACGGCTTCGTGCACCGGGTGCTCAGCGAGGCGGGAGTGACGTTGCGGGGTCGTGGCGGCGCCACCCGGACCAAGAAGAAGTAGCAGCAGGGCGGAGCCGCGATAGCCTCCCGGGGTGACCGGCGCGTCGACGCAACCTGATCAACTCCAGCGGGAGCAACTCGAGCGGGCGGGGCTCAGGCTCGACGTGAGCGGACCGCGGGCCACCGTCACGCTCGACCGGCCGGAGGTGCTCAACGCGCAGACACCGGCCACCTGGGAGGCGCTGCGGAACATCGGTGACGTGTTGGCCGCGGACGTGCGTGTCGTGGTGGTACGGGCCACGGGTCGCGCGTTCTCGGCCGGCCTGGACCGGCGCTTCTTCCAGGCGCGGGAGGTCGACGGGCTGCCCGGGATCCCCGGGCTCGGCGAGCTGTCGGATGTGGACGCGAGCGCGGTGATCGCCGGCTTCCAGGCCGGCTTCCACTGGTTGCGCACGCCGGACCGGGTGACGGTCGCGGCGGTGCAGGGGCATGCCATCGGCGCCGGTTTCCAGCTGGCGCTGGCGTGCGACCTGCGGCTGGTCGCCGACGACGTGCAGTTCTGCATGGCGGAGACCACGCTCGGGCTGGTGCCCGACCTTGGCGGCACGTACCCACTGGTGCGGGCCGTGGGCTACGCCCGAGCGGTGGAGATCTGCCTGACCGGACGTCGCATCGGGGCCGCCGAAGCCGTCGCGTCCGGGCTCGCGCTGCGTGCGCTGCCGCCCGCGGAACTCGACGCCGCGGTGGACGCGCTGGTCGAGTCGCTGCTCGCGCCCCCGGCCGAGGCGGCCCGGGAGACGCTGGCGCTGCTGGCCGGGGTGGCCGACGGCCTCGATCCGAGCGCGGCGCTGGCCGCCGAGCGGGCCGCCCAGATCCGCAGGCTGCGGGCGCTGGGCAACGGCTCCGGCTGAGGCCGCCGCGGCGATCCGGGGAACCTCGCGCTGTCGACCTCGTCGACAGGTGGACGGGCCGCCGGCCCCCGATGATGGCGGGGGAGCGCCGGGAGGTTCGGGTGGACAAGCCGTGGGGGATGTTGCGCGGGGTCACCCGCGGGGTGGACGCGCCGACGTCGGTGAAGCCCGGGACGATCCGGCGGATCTGGGGCTTCGCCCGCCCCTACCGCGGCCGGTTGCGGATCTTCCTGCTGCTCACCGTGGTCATGGCGACGATCGGCGTGCTCACCCCGGTGCTCGCCGGCCAGGTGGTGAACGCCATCGTCGCCGGCGGCACCGTCTCGGCGGCGGCGAGCACCGTGCTCGCGCTGGCCGCCGGGATCGCCGGCCTGGCCGTGTTGGAGGCCGTGGTCGGGCTGGTCTCGCGCTGGTTCTCCGCCCGGATCGGCGAAGGCCTGATCGTCGACCTGCGCCGGGCGGTGTTCGAGCACGTGCAGCGGATGCCGATCGCGTTCTTCACCCGCACCCGCACCGGGGCGCTCGTCAGCCGGCTCAACAACGACGTCCTCGGGGCCCAGTCGGCGATCACCACGACACTGGCCGCGGTGCTCAGCAACAGCATCCAGCTCGTGCTCGCGCTGGCCGTGATGATCGGGCTGGCCTGGCAGGTCACCCTGCTCGCGCTGGTGCTGTTGCCGATCTTCGTGCTGCCGGCGCGGCGGATGGGGCGCACCATCGCGGACCTGCGCCGCGAGTCCGCGGACCTGAACGCGAGCATGAACATCGGGATGATCGAGCGGTTCTCCGCACCCGGCGCGACCCTGGTCAAGCTGTTCGGCCGGCCCGAGGAGGAGGCCGCCGAGTTCGGCGAGCGCGCGCACCGGATCCAGGACATCGGGGTGCGCACGGCGATGCTGTCGCGGGTGTTCGTGACCGCGCTGTCGCTGGTCTCCGCGCTGGCCCAGGCACTGGTCTACGGCCTCGGTGGCTACCTCGCGGTGACCGGCGCGATCGAGCCGGGAACGGTGGTCACGCTGGCCCTGCTGCTGACCCGGCTCTACACCCCGATGACGGCGCTGGCCAACGCCAGGGTCGACGTGATGACGGCGCTGGTGTCGTTCGAGCGGGTCTTCGAGGTGCTGGACCTGCAACCGATGATCTCCGAGCGGCCCGACGCCCGTGATCTGCCCGCCGGCCCGGTCGGCGTCCGGCTGCGGGACGTGCGGTTCGGCTACCCGACGGCCGAGCAGGTGTCGCTGGCGTCGCTGGAGGACGTCGCGGTGCTGGACACCCGCGACGGCGTCGAGGTCTTGCACGGGGTCGACCTGGAGGTCGGGGACGGGCAGCTGCTCGCGCTGGTCGGCCCGTCCGGCGCAGGCAAGTCGACGATCGCCGCGCTGGTGCCGCGGCTCTACGACGTCGGCGCGGGCGCGGTGCAGCTGGCCGGGATCGACGTGCGGGAGCTGCGGTTCGCGGCGATCCGTGGTGCGGTCGGGGTGGTCACCCAGGACGGGCACCTGTTCCACGACACGATCCGGGCCAACCTGCGCTACGCCGCCCCGACCGCGGACGACGGCGAGCTGGTCGATGCGCTGCGCCGGGCCCGGCTCGGCGAGCTGTACGCGGCGCTGCCCGACGGGCTGGACACCGTGGTGGGGGAGCGCGGCTACCGACTGTCCGGCGGCGAGCGGCAACGGTTGACCATCGCCCGGCTGCTGCTGCACCGGCCGCGGGTGGTGATCCTGGACGAGGCCACCGCGCATCTGGACTCCGAGTCCGAGGCCGCGGTGCAGGAGGCGCTGGCGGAGGCGCTGGCCGGGCGGACCGCGATCGTCATCGCGCACCGGCTGTCCACGGTCCGCAACGCCGACCAGATCGCGGTGGTGGAGCACGGGCGCATCGTCGAGCGGGGCACGCACGAGCAACTGCTGGCCGCCGGGGGCCGCTACGCCGAGCTGTATCGCACCCAGTTCGCCGGCAACGGGGCCGGTCCGAGCGCGGTGGGCCCGCGGCCGGTCTGAGCGCCCGCTGGTCGCCCGGGTTACCCGGTGGGCCCGCGCGGGACCTAGCGGCGGACCGCGCCCTCCACGAGATCGAGGACCGCGCCCAGGGCGCGCTCGTCGTCCGGTGCCGGTCGCCCGCCGGCCAGCCCGGCGACCAGCCCGTCCAGCACCAGCTCCAGGTAGCGGGCCAGCACCCCGACCGGGAGGTCGGTGCGCAGCACGCCGGCCGCGGCCTGGCGCTCCAGCCGCTCGCGGATCGCCGCGGACAGCGCGACCGAGCGGCCGCGCCAGCGCTCGCGAAAGCTCTCGTCGGTCCGGCTGCGGCGGGCCACCTCCAGGAACGTCCCGGTCCAGCCCGTCTCCAGCGAGTCGGGAGAGGCCAGCAGCTCCCGCATCACCTGCACCAGGCCGTCCGCGGCGACGACGTCGACCATCCGCTGGACGTCCTGCTCGGCGAGCGCGAAGAACAGCGCGTCCTTGTCCCGGAAGTGGTGGAAGATCGCGCCGCGGGACAGCCCGGTGGCCTGTTCCAGGCGCCGCACGGTGGCGCCCTCGTAGCCGAACCGGGAGAAGCAGGACCGGGCACCGTCGAGGATGTGCTGCCTCCTCGCGGTGAGCTGGTCGCTGCTGACCCGAGGCACCGGGCGAGGATAGCGGCAAAACCGGACGGACGTACGGCTGGACCCGGAGGGGCCGAAAGCGGACCTGCGCCCGGCTGCCGGCGCGGGTAGCGTCGGGCGGCGTGACCGATGATGCGTCGCGCGGCCCCGCCGGCACGTCCGTCGCCGGGCGGCCTGCGGAGCACGACCCGGAACCGGCGATCCTGCGCGACGGCGCCGAGGCCGAGGCCTACGTCGCATCGGTCTGTTTCAAGCACGGGCCCCCGCGGCTGCTGGGTGCGGAGCTCGAATGGCTGCTCGAGCGTCCCGCCGAACCGCAGTCCCCGATCGACGCCGGCACGCTGCGCGCTGCCCTCGGCGCACACACCCCGACGACGCTGGACCCGACTTCCCCGGCCCTCCCGCTTCCCGGCGGTTCGACGGTCACCCTCGAACCCGGAGGCCAGGTCGAGCTGGCCAGCCCGCCGCTTCCCGACCTGGCCGCCCTGCTGCAGACCGCGCAGGCCGATGCCGCGGTGCTGCACCGGATGCTCTCCGCGTCCGGCCTGCAGCCACAGCCCCGCGCGGCCGAGCCGGTGCGGCCCCCGGCCCGGATCCTGGACATCCCCCGGTACCGGGCGATGGAGCAGGTGTTCGACCGGGCGGGGCCCTTCGGCCGCAGCGCGATGAGCTCCACCGCCGCGGTGCAGGTCTGCGTGGACGCCGGCGACGGCGATGCGGACATCACCCGCCGCTGGGCCGCGGTGCACGCCGTCGGCCCGGTGCTGCTGGCCGCGTTCGCGAACTCGCCGCGGCTGCACGGACGGCGCACCGGGTGGAAGTCCTCGCGCTGGGCCTGCTGGATGCGCGCCGATCCGGCCCGCACCGCCCCGCCGCCCCTCGAGGACGTCACCGGAGCGGACCCGGGATGGGCCTGGGCGCGGCGGGTGCTGCACAGCCCCGTGCTCTGCGTGCGCGGGGATGACGGCTGGTACGTCCCGGAGCGCATGACCTTCGCCGAGTGGATCGAGGGGGCGCTGCCGGTGCCGCCCACGGTGTCCGACCTGGACTACCACATCTCCACGCTGTTCCCGCCGGTCCGGCCGCACGGGCACCTGGAGGTCCGCTACGTCGACGGTCAGGCCGGGCGGCGGTGGGCGTTGCCGATCGCCGTGTTGGCCACGCTGCTGTCCCATCCGGACACCACTGACATGGCCCGGGAGGCCTGCGAGGCGGCGCAGGGCCGGTGGGTCGCCGCGGCCCGGCACGGCCTGGCCGACCGGGTGCTGGCCCGGGCGGCCGCCACCCTGTTCAGCCTGGCCTGCGCCCGGGTCGCGTCGCTCGGTGCGCCCGGCTGGGTCGTCGAGGACCTGATCAGCATGACCGAGCAGCAGGTGCTGTGCGGCCGCTGCCCGGCCGACGACCCGCCCGGGCCGACGGCACCCGGCCCCGAGTGAACCGCCCCCGAGATCCGATCCGGAGGTTTCGATGACCAGCACGCTCCCCGACGGGGAACTACGCGCCCGGGTGGCCGGCCTGCTGACCACCGCCCGGGCCCGCAGCACCGCACTCACCGAGGTCGTGGACGACGCCGACCTGGTGGCCCAGCACTCGCCGCTGATGTCGCCGCTGGTCTGGGACCTGGCGCACATCGGCAGCCAGGAGGAGCTGTGGCTGGTGCGCGACGTGGGTGGCCGGGATCCCTTGCGCCCGGAGATCGACGGGCTCTACGACGCGTTCCAGCACAGCCGGGCCAGCCGGGTCGAGCTGCCGCTGCTCGGCCCCACCGAGGCCCGCGCCTACGTGGCCGAGGTGCGCGACAAGGCGCTCGACACGCTGGAGCGCACCCCGCTGAACGGCCGCCGGCTGGTGGAGCACGGCTTCGCCTTCGGCATGATCGTCCAGCACGAGCAGCAGCACGCCGAGACCATGCTCGCCACCCACCAGCTGCGGGCCGGGGAGCCGGTGCTCCGGGCCGATCCGCCGCCGGCCGGGCGAGCGCTGCCGGCCCGCGAGGTACTGGTCCCGGCGGGCCCGTTCACCATGGGCACCTCGACCGAGCCGTGGGCGCTGGACAACGAGCGCCCGGCGCACTCCGTGGAGCTGCCCGCATTCGTCATCGACGCCGCCCCGGTCAGCAACGGCGAGTACGCGGAGTTCATCGCGGCCGGCGGCTACACCGATCGGCGCTGGTGGTCCGGGGACGGCTGGGCGCACCGGGAGCGTGCCGGGCTGGTCGCGCCCCGGTTCTGGGACCGCGACGCCGGCGGGACGTGGTTCCGCCGCCGGTTCGGGGTCGTCGAGCCGGTACCGGCGGACGAGCCGGTGCTGCACGTGTGCTGGCACGAGGCCGACGCCTACGCCCGGTGGGCCGGCAAACGGTTGCCCACCGAGGCGGAGTGGGAGAAGGCGGCCCGCTTCGACCCGGCCAGCGGCCGCACCCGGCGCTTCCCGTGGGGCGATGACGACCCGACCCCGGAGCACGCCAACCTGGGGCAGCGGCACCTGCAGCCGGCACCGGTCGGGGCCTACCCGGCGGGAGCCTCGCCGCTGGGCGTGCACCAGCTCATGGGTGACGTCTGGGAGTGGACCTCCTCCGGTTGGCATCCCTACCCGGGCTTCGAGGTCTTCCCCTACCCGGAGTACTCGCAGGTGTTCTTCGGCGGCGACTACCGGGTGCTGCGCGGCGGGTCGTTCGGCACCGACCCGGCGGCCGTTCGCGGCACCTTCCGGAACTGGGACGTGCCGATCCGCCGGCAGATCTTCGCCGGGTTCCGCTGCGCGCGGGACGTCACTGCGGTCGACCTGACCGGTTCGGTCTAGACGGCGGGGTGTGCCGACATCTGGCCTACCTGGGCCCCCCGGTGCCGCTGGCCGCACTGGTCCTGCACCCGCCGCACGGGTTGCTGCGGCAGGCCTACGCGCCGCTGGACATGCGCGGGGGCGGCACCGTGAACGCCGACGGCTTCGGGGCCGGCTGGTACCCGGTCGCCGGTGCGGAGCCCGTCCGCTACCGCAGCGGGCAACCACTGTGGACGGACGCGTCGTTCGCGGCGGTGGCCGCGAGCACCCGGGCCGCCGCGTTGCTGGCCGCGGTGCGCTCGGCCACCGTCGGCATGCCGGTCAGCGCGGAGGCCGCCGCGCCCTTCGCCGACGGCCGCTGGCTGTTCAGCCACAACGGGCTGGTCCGCGGCTGGCCGGAGTCGATGGCCGGCCCGGCCGCAGCGCTGCCGGTCACCGAGCTGCTCCGCCTGGACGCGCCCACCGACGCGGCGCTGCTCTGGGCGCTGGTGCGGCAGCGGCTGCGCGCGGGCGTGGACCCGGGCGACGCGCTGGCCGAGGTGGTGGCCGCCGTCGAGTCGGCCGCGCCGGGGTCCCGGCTGAACCTGCTGCTCACCGACGGCACCGGGATCTGGGCCACCGCCTGGTACCACGCCCTGTCGGTGCGCACCGACGACGACTCCGCGCTCGTCGCCTCCGAACCGATCGACGGGCACCCCGGCTGGGTCCAGGTGCCGGACCGACACCTGGTGACGGCCCGCCCGGGCCACTGCCGGCTGACCCCGCTATGCACCCCCACGCCGCCGGACCCGACGACGGGAGACCGATGAACGAGCCTGCGAGAGCATCATCGACGCAGCGCCTCCGCGCCGAGACATGCACCGACGGGCCGACCGAGCGCAGCGAGGGAGTGCGATGAGCACCCCCCTGCTCGACATCCAGCTCACCGACACCGACGCCGAGGCCGCGCTGCGCGCCGACGCGCGGACCGGGCTGACCGCGACGCCCAAGAACCTGGCGCCCAAGTGGTTCTACGACGCCCGCGGCAGCGAGCTGTTCGAGCTGATCACCGAGCTGCCCGAGTACTACCCGACCCGGACCGAGCGGGCCATCCTGGAGCAGCACGTCGACGAGATCGCGCTGTGCTCCGGGGCGGACACGCTGGTCGAGCTGGGCTCGGGGTCTTCGATCAAGACCCGGCTGCTGCTGGACGCGTTCACCCGGGCCGGCACCCTGCGCCGCTACGTCCCGCAGGACGTCAGCGAGCCCGCGTTGCGGCAGGCGCTCGATGCGCTGGCCCCGGACTACCCGCGACTGGCCCTGCACGGAGTGGTCGGAGACTTCACCGGCGACCTCGGTCGGCTGCCGCGTGGCGACCGCCGGCGGATGATCGCCTTCCTGGGTGGCACGATCGGCAACCTGCTGCCGGACGAGCGGGCCGCGTTCCTGGCCCGGCTGCGCGCGGTGTTGGCGCCGGGGGAGCAGCTGCTGCTGGGCACCGCGTCGGTGGTCGAGGAGAGCCTGCTGCTGCCGGCCTACGACGACGCGGCCGGTGTGACCGCCGAGTTCAACCGCAACGTGCTGCGGGTGCTGAACCGGACCCTGGACGCGGACTTCGACGTGGACGCCTTCGACCACCTCGCGGTCTGGGACGCCGCGCGCGAGTGGATCGAGATGCGGCTGGTGGCGCAGCGGGCGATGCGGGTGCGGGTGGCGGCGCTGGGGCTGCAGGTGGACTTCGCCGCGGGGGAGCAGATGTGCACCGAGGTGTCGGCCAAGTTCCGCCTCGACGTGGTGCGCTCCATGCTGGCCGACGCCGGGTTCGCCATCACCCGGATCTGGACCGACCCCGACGACCGCTTCGCCCTCACCCTGGCCACCGCCTCCAGCCCGTGAGTGCCGCGCCGTGCTAGAAGGCGGCTCGGCACTCACGACCGTCACCACCAGGCGCGGTCCAGCTTGGCCTCGATGCTGCGCAGGTGCCGGCGGCTGCACTCGGCGCAGGTCCAGATCGTGCGTCCGTGCGCGGTGCCGACGCTCCAGGTCAGCCGGGCCGACGCGGTGTCCTGCGCGATCATCCCGCAGCAGGCGCAGCTGACCGGGTCGTCGGCGTGCGCGGGCGGCATCAGACCGCGCCGCTCGCCTCCTTCGTCGCCGCCTTGGCCTCCTTCTTGAACGCGCGGACCTTCTGCAGCGACTCGGCGTCGACGACGTCGGCCACCGAGCGGTAGGAGCCCTCCTCGGCGTACGGGCCGATCGCCTCCCGCCACCCGTCGTGCCGCACCCCGAGCTGCTTGCCCAGCAACGCGGCGAAGATGCGCGCCTTCTGGTCGCCGAAGCCGGGCAGCGACTTCAGCCGGGCGATCAGCTCCGCGGTGCTGCCCGCGGTGGTCCAGATCCGGGCCGCGTCGCCGTCGTAGTGCTCGTTCACCGTGGTGGCCAGCGCCTGTACCCGGCCCGCCATCGAGCGGCCGTAGCGGTGGATGGCCGGCGGGGTGGCGCACAGGTCGGCGAAAGCCTGCGGGTCGGCCGTGGCGATCCGGCCGGGGTCGAGGGTGCCGAACCGGACGAGGATCTTCGACGGCCCGGCGAAGGCGTGCTCCATCGGGTACTGCTGGTCCAGCAACATGCCGACCAGCAGCGCGAACGGGTCCTCGCTCAGCACCTCGTCTGCTTCTGCGTTCTGGGCGATCGTGAGCTGCACGGACATGCCGTCCAGACTAGGGCAGGCCATGATGGGGCGGTGATCGATCGTCACTGGCGCGAGGACGGGGTCCGGGTGATCCCGCCGGACGCGCTGGACAGCAACACGCCGCAGACGCCGGGTATGCACCGGGCCGCCGCGGTCACCTCCGACCGGACCGGTGCGACCGCACTCTGGGCCGGCACCGTGACCATCCACCCCGGCGCCCGGACCGGGGCGCACCACCACGGCGAGCTGGAGAGCGTGATCTACGTCGTGCGCGGGCGGGCCCGGATGCGCTGGGGCGAGCGGCTGGAGTTCACCGCCGAGGCCGGCCCCGGCGGGTTCATCTACGTGCCGCCGTTCGTGCCGCACCAGGAGATCAACGCGCTCGACGACGAACCGCTGGAGTGCGTGCTGGCCCGCAGCGGGCAGCAGCCGATCGTGGTCAACCTGGACATCGAGGGCGTGACCGAACCCGAGCACGTGGCTTGGGTGGACCCGCTGCACGCGCGCCTCCGGCGCCCGTGAGTGCTGCGCCGTGTTAGAACACGGCGCAGCACTCACGACCCCTGATCAGCGGGGCCGGGTCAGTCAGCTCTCCCGGTCTGCGACGAACTGCGCGGCGATGCCGGCCGTGGCCGCGGCGGCCGCGTCGAGCGTCCACACGTACTCGTTCTTGAGCTTGGCCCCGTCGCCGGCGAACACCCCGGTCCGGAACGGGTAGAAGCCCAGCGTCGGCTCGGTGCCGGCCGCGCAGGTCCGGATCGCGTTGTGGAAGTCGCCGTTGCTGCGGCGCAGCGCGGCGAAGACACGGCGCGCGGCCGCCTCCGGGTCCGCGATTGCGGCCCCGTCCCGCAACTGCAGGGCGAGGTGCAGCTGCCGGTCGCCGTCGGCGTCCTCGGAGGAGATCAGCCGGTGGTTCTCCACCCGCTCCATCAGCTCCGGGTCGGAGGTGACCACGTCGCGCAGGCCGTCGGGCGGAACCACGGCGCCGTTGTAGTCCACCGACAGGTCGCTGCGCCCGTAGTGCAGCAGCAGCGGCAGGTCCAGCGCCTTCTCGTTGATCACATGGCGCAGCCCGAACCGGCGCAGCACCGGCAGCAGCTCACCCATCCGCAGCACGTGCCCGCGGTCGTGGATGTTGTAGCGGATCCGCGGGTTGATGTTCTGCGGGCGGTTGATCGTGATGACCAGCTCGCCGACCTCGTTCGTCTCGATCAGGTAGCCGTACGGGTTGAACTGGAAGATGTTGGGCAGCACGCCGTACTGGGCCTGTCGGGTCAGCGCCGCCGACAGCTGCGGGTCGGCCGCGACGGCCCGGCGCAACGCGATCGTGAACTCGGTCTCGATGGCGATGTTGATCTCGAGGTCGCTCGCTCCGTAGGCGCCGATCACCGAGCGGGCCTTCTTCAGGAGGTGGTCGCGCATGCCCTCGCTGATGCCCTCGCCGCCGAACGCGCAGATCACGTCGTAGGCCGACCAGTCCAACCGGTCGTCGTCCAGCAAGCCCTTCAGGAACGGGGGGTAGCTGGTGATCACGTAGGTGAAGTCCGGGCCGAACTCCTGCATGGTGTGGATGATCTTGTCGCGGTCCGGGCCGCAGGACTTGAGCACGGTCAGCCCGGTGAGGCTGGCCGAGACGTTCATGCCGGTCGCCCACGCGCCGAGCGAGAACGCATTGATCACGAACGGCGGCCGGGTCAGGCCGGCGGCGCTGCGCGAGAACCCGACCTGCAGCAGCTCGCGGGAGGCCCGCCGCTCGACCGGGCCGCGCACCCAGCTCGTCGGGCGGCCGGACGAACCGGACGACTCGTCGACGACCACCCCGCGCCGCGGCAGCCGCCCGTGCACGCACCGGTCGGCTGCCGAGTACCGGGTGATGTAGTTCGCCTTGTCCATCACCGGCAGCGCGGCGAAGGCCGCGTCCCGGTCACCGCCGGCGGGCAGCGTGGCCGCGGCGCCGTGCTCGGCCAGGAACCGGCCGTAGGCGGGGACCAGCCGGGCGCTGCGCTCGAACGTCCGGTAGGCGCGGCGGCGGCCCAGCCGCCAGCGCAGCGGCTCGATACCCGGAACCAGCAGCAGCTTGTGCGTGGCCGGCCAGCGGCCGAGCAGGTCGACGACGAGCTCCTGCAACCACATCAGCGCGCTCACGCCGGGCCTCCCGCGGTGTCGAGATCCAGCAGCATCGCGTCCAGCTCGCGGCGCAGCGCCAGCGGTGGCGGCTTGCTGTGCCCGAACCGGAACAGCATCCATGCCAGCCGGCCGTCGCCCTCGGCCACGCCGGCGGCCTCGACGAATGCCGCATGCGATCGCGGGTTGGTGACGACCGTGCCGAACGGGTGCAGGTACACGTCGTGCCGCGTGAAGGCCAGCCAGATGCGCAAGAAGCAGCGGCCGGCCTCGATGTAGTCCAGCGGGTTGTCGAAAGGGCCGGTCAGCCAGCCGAGCTGGCGCACCCCGCGCATGGTGGCCAGGTAGGCCCGGCGGAACACGGCGCCGAGCACCGGCAGCTCCCACAGCCCGCGGTGCCGCATGGCGAAGTCCAGCAGCGGCCCGGGCAGCAGCATGGTCTCGGCGCTCAGCCCGTCTCCGGTGGCCGCGGCCCGGCGCTTCGAGGTGCGGATCCAGGCCAGGATCTCGGCGTGCACGGCGTCGTTGCGCAGGTCGTCGAAGAGGGTCTGCTGGTTGATCCGGATCAGCTCGGCGACCAGCGGCCCGGCGGCGGAGTGGCCGAAGCTCTGGCCCATGCTTGCAGCGATTGCCGTGACCTCGTCCAGCACCGCCGGGCCGACCAAGGTGCGGTCGTAGGGCCGCCGCGAGGTCCGGCGCCGGCGGAACGCGACCAGCTGGTCCCGGGCCGCCGCGGTGACCTCGGTCGGGCCGAGCGCCAGCGTGCCCAGCGGCTGGTGCCGGTCGGCGGCCGCGAAGTCCAGGTCGTCGCCGCGCAGCGTCTCGGAGACCGTGAAACCGTGTCCGGCGGCCACCGTGCTCAGCGCCTCCAGGAAGACGCCCGCGCAGACGTGCCCGAAGGGGATGCCGAAGTTCTCGGCCGGCAGCCCCAGGTCCAGGTCGTAGAAGAACTCGGCGCGGCACTCGTCGAGCACCCGGACCTTGATCGGCTGTGAGTTGTGCGGGGACGGGTACAGCCGGGCCTCGTCCAGGATCGAACGCCACGGCCCCGGGAGCGGGGGCATGCCCGCACCCTAGAAGGCGCCGTCCGCCAGCCGGCGGCTGGGCGACCGGGGTTCAGCCTTCGGTGCCGGCGTAGGTGCCGAAGCTGAACGTGTTTCCCTCCGGATCGGACACGGTGAACCCGCGCGAGCCGTAGTCGGTGTCCTCCAGCTCGCGCACGATCCGCGCCCCGGCCGCCCGGGCCTTGTCGTACACCGCGTCGGGGTCGGCGGTGACGATGTAGCAGGAGCACGTGCCCGGCCCGCCGGCCAGATCGCCCGCGCACTGGCTGTGCACCATGACCCGGCCGCCCTCGGGCCAGATCATCTCGCTGTGCATGATCTCGTCCGGCTTCTCGCCGGGCACCAGGATGCCCTCGTCGAACCCGATGCCCGCCAGCCACGCCCGGACCGCGTGCGCGTCGGTGCAACTGATGCCCGGCCAGATGTTGTGATCGTCGCGTGTGCTCATGACGGTAACGATGCCGGACAAGCGGCCACCCTTCTTGGATGAATGGGAACCCTGTGAGTGCCGGGCCGTGCTAGAACACGGCTCCGCACTCACGATCCGCAGACGGAGCAACGGTGAGCGAACCACAGACCGCGCCCGTCGAGGGCGCACGGCCCGGCGACGAGCTGCGCGCGACGCTCGACCGGGCCGTGGCGGCCGGCGTGATCACTGCCGAGCAGGCCGGGCGCATCGCCGAGCTGGCGGCAACGCCGCAGCCCCAGCCGGCCGGCGATGGCACCGCCGGACGGAGGGGGGCGCCGGTGCTGGCCGAGGTGCTCGGTTACCTCGGCGGCGCGGTCACGATCGTCACCGCGATCGTGCTCGGCAACGAGCTGTGGGACTCGCTCGCCGTCGCGCTCCGGGTGCTGGTGCTGGTCGCGGTGGCGGCGGCCGCGGTCGCCGCCGGCGCGGGGCTGCGTGACCACCGCGGCCCGGCCGGACGGCTGGCCGGGTTCCTGTGGCTGCTCGCCGTGGTCGCGCTGGCCGGCACGGTCGCCGTGGCCACCGACGGCCTGCTGGCCTGGGACGAGCGGGACACCGCGCTGGCCGCCTGCCTGGCCGGGCTCGTCGCGGCCGCGGTGACGTGGTGGCTGCATCGCGAGCACCTGCAGCACCTCGCGCTCTTCGTAGCCGTGCTCCTGACGCTGCTCGCCGTGCTGGCCCGGCTCGAACCCGACCGGATGGATCTCGCTCCGTTCGCGGTCTGGCTGCTCGGCCTGGGCTGGCTGGCGGTGACGGCGTCGGGGCGGATCCCGCCGGAGTCGGTGGGGTGGATCGCGGGCGGTGTGGCGGCGGCGTTCGGGTTGCTGTTCGTGGACGGGCCGCGCAGCCCGTGGCTGGTCGTGGCCGTGCTGACCGGGGTCGCGCTGGTGGCCGTCGGGGTGCGCATCCAGCGCTGGCCGGTGGTGGCGATCGGCATCGTCGGGCTGCTGTTCGCGGTGCCGATCATGCTCGGGGAGCTGTTCGGCACCGCGCTGCTGCCGGTGTGGATCGCGCTCGGCATCGGGTTGGCGCTGCTTCTGGGCGGGGTGGTGGTGCTGCGCCGGCCACCCGCGCGCCGCCGGTCGCGGCTCAGCCGCTGAGCGCGGCCTGCACGAGCAGCCCGATCGCCCCGGCCAGGGCCAGCCCGAGCACGGCGGGGCGGACCCAGCCGCGATCCAGCACCCGGCGCGCCGGGGTGGACAGCAGGTAGCCGACGATCATGAACGGGAGCAGCAGCGACCCGGTGTACAGCCCGTCCGCGTCGACCTGGCCGCCGATGGCCAGCCCGGCCATCGACAGCACCGAGCCGACCGCGAAGTAGGCGGCCATCGTCGCGCGCACCCGTGCCCCGGACGCCCGCTGGTAGAGCAGCGCCACCGGCGGGCCGCCGATCGCGGCCGCGGTGCCGCCGGCTCCGGACACCAGGCCGGCAGCCAGCAGCGCCGGTCGCGTCGGCCGGGGCTGCCAGCGCACCATCGACAGGGCCACACAGACCAGCACGATGATCGCCACCACCGCGCGGAACCCGCGCGGTGAGAGGGCGGCCACCATCAGCACGCCGAGCGCGACCCCGGGAAGCCGCCCGAGCAGCGCCCACCCGACGCCGCTCCAGTCGGCATCGCCCCACTCGCGGCGCAGGGTGAGCAGCGCGTGCCCGATGGCCACCACCAGCAGCGGCACCGGAATCAGCCGCGGCTCCACGATGGCCAGCAGCGGCGCCGCGACGAGGGCCAACCCGATCCCGGCCGTGCCCTGCACGAACGCGCCCATGGCGATGACCAGACCGGCCAGAAGGATCATCACCATGCCCCTGCCCTCGTGAGTGCCCAGCCGTGCTCTAGCACGGCTGGGCACTCACGGGCGGCGGAGCCGCCTATCCGCCCAGCATCCCGCGCAGCACGTACTGCATGATCCCGCCGTTGCGGTAGTAGTCCGCCTCCCCGGGGGTGTCGATGCGCACCCTGGCGTCGAACTCGACCGTCTCGCCGCTCTCCTTGGTCGCCGTGACCTTCACCGTCCGCGGGGTGGGGCCGTCGTTCATCGCGGTGACCCCGCTGATGTCGAAGGTCTCGGTGCCGTCCAGGTGCAGCGAGCTCGCCGACTCACCGTCCGGGAACTGCAGCGGCAGCACACCCATGCCGATCAGGTTCGACCGGTGGATGCGCTCGTAGGACTCCACGATCACGGCCTTCACGCCGAGCAGCGCGGTGCCCTTGGCCGCCCAGTCCCGCGACGAGCCGGAGCCGTACTCCTTGCCGCCCAGCACCACCAACGGGATCCCCGCCTCGGCGTAGTGCTGCGCGGCGTCGTAGATGAACGCCTGCTCGCCACCGGCGGTGAAATCGCGGGTGTAGCCACCGGAGACGTTGTCCAGCAGCTGGTTGCGCAGCCGGATGTTGGCGAACGTGCCGCGGATCATCACCTCGTGGTTCCCGCGCCGGGAGCCGTAGGAGTTGAAGTCCTTCTTGCCGACGCCGTGCTCGTTGAGGTACTGCCCGGCCGGGGTGCCCTCCTTGATCGAGCCGGCGGGGGAGATGTGGTCAGTGGTCACCGAATCGCCCAGCAGCGCCAGCACCCGGGCCCCGCTGATGTCCTGGACCGGCGACGGTTCGGGCTGCATCCCCTCGAAGTACGGGGGTTTGCGCACGTACGTCGAGTCCGGGTCCCACTCGAAGACGTCGCCCTCGGGCGTGGGCAGGCCGCGCCAACGCTCGTCGCCGGCGAACACGTCGGCGTAGTCCCTGGTGAACATCGCTTCGTTGATCGAGTTGTCGATCGTGGTCTGCACGTCCTGCGCCGAGGGCCAGATGTCGCGCAGGAACACGTCGTTGCCGTCGCCGTCCTGGCCGAGCGGCTGGGCCTCGAAGTCGAAGTCCATGGTCCCGGCCAGTGCGTAGGCGATCACCAGCGGCGGGGAGGCCAGGTAGTTCATCTTGACGTCGGGGTTGATCCGGCCCTCGAAGTTCCGGTTCCCGGACAGCACCGAGACCACGGCCAGGTCGGCCTCGTTCACCGCGGCCGAGATCTCGTCCGACAGCGGGCCGGAGTTGCCGATGCAGGTGGTGCAGCCGTAGCCGACCAGGTGGTAGCCCAGCTTCTCCAGGTACGGCCAGAGCCCGGCCTTCTCGTAGTAGTTGGTGACGACCTTCGAGCCGGGCGCCATCGAGGTCTTGACCCAGGGCTTGACCGACAGACCCCGCTCCACCGCGTTCTTGGCCAGCAGTGCCGCGCCCAGCATCACCGACGGGTTGGAGGTGTTGGTGCACGAGGTGATCGAGGCGATCACCACCGCCCCGTGGTCGAGCACGAACTCGCCGCGCGACTCCGAGCTGACCGTCGTCGGCTTCGACGGGCGGCCCTCGCCGCCGTTGGCCGCGGAGAACACCACCGGCGCGTCGCCGGCCTGGTGGCCGTCGTCGGCGAAGGACAGGGCCGGGGAGTCGCTGGCCGGGAACGACTCGTCGACCGCTTCGTCCAGGTCGGTGTTGCCCGGCTTGCCCGGTCCGGTGTCCCCGGCCTCCGGGTCGTCGGTGTAGTCGTGCACCGACTTGCGGAACGAGGACTTCGCATCGGTCAGCGCGATCCGGTCCTGCGGGCGCTTCGGCCCGGCGATCGAGGGGACCACGGTGGACAGGTCCAGCTCGAGGGTCTCCGAGTACACCGCTTCGCGCGCCGGGTCGTGCCAGAGGCCCTGCTCCTTGCAGTAGGCCTCGACCAGCTCCAGCTGCTCGGGCGGGCGGCCGGTGAGCTTGAGGTAGCGCATCGTCTCGGCGTCGATCGGGAAGATCGCCGCGGTGGAGCCGAACTCCGGGCTCATGTTGCCGATGGTGGCCCGGTTGGCCAGCGGCACGGCGCCCACGCCCTCGCCGTAGAACTCCACGAACTTGCCCACCACGCCCTGCCGGCGGAGCATCTCGGTGATCGTCAGCACCAC
>DATMDS010000116.1:0-3822 GCA_035557575.1 Pseudonocardia sp.
AGGACCTGCTGAGCGGGCATTCCGCTTGACCTCGACCAGGGTTCAACCGGCAACCTGAGCCGGTGAGCGAGCTTGCGAGCGAACGATGTCACGGCGCCTCCGCGAAGCGGTTGACCGAGCGCAGCGAGGGAGAGCGGTGAGCGAGCCACCGAGCGAACCCGTGTCACAGCGCCTCCGCGACGCGCCCGAATCCCAGGACCCGGCCGGTTCTCCGGGCACGGCCGGATCTCGGCGCAACGCCGAGGCGCGCGTCGATCCGGCGGCGCCGGCATCGGTGCGCTCGTTGCTGTTCGGACCAGGGCAGCGCGCCGTCACGACGGGCATCGTCTTGTTGATCACGCTGGTCGCCTTCGAGGGCATGGGCGTGGGCACCGCGATGCCGGCCGTGGTCGCCGACCTGGGCGCGGTGACGCTCTACGCCTGGCCCTTCGTCACGTTCATGGCGGCCTCGGTGTTCGGCACCGTGCTCGGCGGGCGCTGGTGCGACCTGCGCGGGCCACGGCCGGCGCTGGTGGTGACTCCGCTGGTGTTCGGCGCGGGCCTGCTGGTGGCCGGCACCGCGGGCACGATGGCGCAGCTGCTGGCCGGGCGGGTGCTGCAGGGCGCGGCGGCCGGTGGCCTGACGGTCGCGGTGTTCGTGCTGATCTCGGTCGTGTACCCGGAGCGGGCCCGACCGGCGGTGTTCGGCCTGATGTCCTCGGCCTGGGTGCTGCCCTCGTTGATCGGGCCGCCGGTGGCCGGGCTGCTCACCGAGCTGCTGTCCTGGCACTGGGTGTTCCTCGCGCTGGTGCCGTTCGTGGTGCTGGCCGTCGCGCTGGTGGTGCCCGCGGTGCGACGGCTGGACGTGTCCGCGGTGCGCGAGCCTGCCCGCGACAGCGCCGCGGTGGTGACCGCCGCGCTCGGGGCGGCGCTCGGGGTGTCCGCGCTGAGCTGGGCGGCCCAACACATCTCGGTGACCGCGGCGGTGGTGACCCTGGCCGCGGTGGCGGCGCTGGTGCCCGCGTTGCGCCGGCTGACGCCGGCCGGGGTGCTGCGCGCCCGGCCTGGGGTGCCGACGGTGGTCGCGGCCCGCGGCCTGCTCGCCGGCTCCTTCTTCACCGTGGCCTCCTACCTGCCGCTGATGCTGCACGAGACGCACGGCTGGTCGCTGACGATGGCCGGGATACCGCTGATCGCCGGCTCGCTGTGCTGGGCGGGGGCCTCGGCCTGGCAGGGGCGGCATCCCGACCTGGCCCGGCCGGTGCTGCTGCGCATCGGCTTCGCCGGCCTGGCCGCCGGCTGCCTCGGCCATGCCGTGGTCGCCCCGACCTGGGGGGTGCCGTGGCTGGCTGTTCCGCTGATGATGCTGGCCGGGGCGGGGATGGGCCTGGGGTTCTCCTCGGTGTCCTACCTGCTGCTGGCCCAGAGTGGGCCGGGGCAGGTCGGGTTCAACACCTCGGCCGCCCAGATCGTCGACCAGCTGACCACGGCCACCATGATCGGTCTGGGTGGCGCCCTGCTGGTGCTGCTCGGCACTCCGGCCGCCGCGCTGCCGGTGCTGGTGCTGCTGGTCGCCGTGCTGCCCGTCACCGGGGTGGTGATCGCCGCCCGGTCCGCGCAGGCCCTTGACGTGGCCGGCCCGGCCTGAGCCCGGGCGGCCGAGGAGCATGGTCAGCGCCTGCGGTACCGGAGGCGCACCGGTGCACCGGATGCACCGCAGACGCTGATGTCGACGGATGCCTGGACCTCTGCGCGGTGCCGGTGCGGGCGTGCGCTCGGGGTCAGCAGCGGGAAGCGGGTGCGGTGGCGCGGTCGCGGGCGGCCAGCGCGGCGCCGACCACACCGGCCCGCTCGCCCAGCTCGGCCAGCCGCAACCGCGGCACCGTCTGCACGGTGGCCCGCTCGCGCAGGGCGGCGTCCAGCGGGTCGAGCAGCGCGGCACCGGCCGATGCCAGCCCCCCGCCGAGCACCACCAGCTCGGACGCCAGCACGGCCTGAGTGATCATCAATCCGTCGGCCAGCGCGCCGAGCGCGTCGGCCCACACCGCGCGGGCGTCGGCGTCGGTGCCCAGGACGGCGACGACGTCCGCCGCCCCGGCGACCGGGCGGCCGGTGCGGGCCGTGTAGGCGGCCGCGACCGCGCGCGCCGAGGCGAACGTCTCCAGGCAGCCGCGGCCGTCGCAACCGCAGACCGGTCCGGTCGGCCGGATCCGGAGGTGCCCGATCTCGCCGGCCTGCCCGGCCCCGCCGGTGATCAGGGCTCCGCCGGCGAGCACGGCGCCCGCGATGCCGGTGCCGAGTACCACGAACAGCGCGTCCCGGGCCCCGCGGCCGGCGCCGAGCCGCAGCTCGGCCAGTCCGGCCGCGCCCACGTCGTGGCTGACCACGACGGGCAACCCGAGCGCCGCGCGGAGGTACTCGCCGACCGGGGCATCCCGCCAGCCCAGGTTGGAGCTGCGCACGCCGACCCCGCGGGCCAGGTCGACGATCCCGGGCACGCCGATCCCGACCGCGCTCACCTGGTCCTTTCGGCCACCGGTCAGCAACTCCCGGGACAGCTCGGCCACCGCGTCGAGCACCGCCCGCCCGTCCCCACCCACCTCGGCCGCCGGGGTCGGCCGGCGCCCGGCCGCCACCGGCCGGTGCCCGGCGTCCAGGATCTCCGCCTTGATCGCGGAACCGCCGACATCCACGGCGAGTACCAGGGTCATGCGGTGAGGATGATCGATCGGGTCAGGTTGCGGGGGCGATCGGGGTCGAGGCCGCGCCCGGCCGCCGCGACCAGGCACAGTCGGTGTACCCGCAGCAGATCGGCCATGGGGTCGGCGGCGGAGTGCTCGAGGTGCGCGCCGGTGGCCCGCACCTGCGCGGCCAGCCCGTCCGGCACGTCGCCGAAGGCCCAGACGACCCGACCGGGCGCGGCAATGCTGATCGGCCCGTGCCGGTACTCCATGGCCGGGTAGGACTCGGTCCAGAGCTGGGCCGACTCGCGCAGCTTGAGCGCGGCCTCCTCGGCCAGCCCGATGGTCCAACCGCGGCCCAGGAAGGTGATCTGCTCGGCGGCCGGCAGCGCCGGCGGGAGGTCGGTGCGGAGCGCGGCGCGGGCCTGCTCGGCGATCGCGACCAGGTCCGCGCCGAGCTGGGCCCGCAGCAGCGCCAGCGTGGTGGTGGCGAACCGGGTCTGCACCACGGACCGCTCGTCCACCTCGTCCAGCAGCACCACCTGCTGGGCGAGGTCGACGATCGGAGCCCGCCCGTCCGCGGTGATCGCCGTGACGGCCGACCCGGGCGGCAGCCCGGCCACGACGTCGAGCACCTCGGTGGTGGTGCCGGAGCGACTGATCGCCAGCACCCGGTCGTATCCCCGGTCGAGGTGGTGCTCGCTGGCCGGGAAAGCGTCGGTGACGCCGTGCCCTGCCCGTTCCCGCAGCCCCGCGTAGCAGCGGGCCATGTACAGCGAGGTGCCACACCCGAGCACGGCCACCCGCTCACCGGGCCGCGGCAGCGCGGCCGTGTGCGCGTCGAGCGCCGCCGCGGCGCGCAGCCAGTCGTCGGGCTGGGTGGCGATCTCCGCGGCCAGATGGCTGCCGGCGGCCGGCCGCCCGCTCTGCTCGTCCACCGGCCCCAGGATCCGCCGACGTGATCGAAACTGTCAAACCTTGCTCAGAAACGATCAGTTTCGAGCAAATTTCTGCGCTTGACCGGATGTCCGTGGCGGGCCACGATGCCGGACACGTCGCTGCACGAGTGCGAGCGCACACGAGATCAACCGAGCACCATTCAGCATGCGGGCGCGGACCCGCGATGAGCGGAGGCGGATGTGAGTAGATCGCTGCGATTCGG
>DATMDS010000117.1:0-3866 GCA_035557575.1 Pseudonocardia sp.
GTCCGCAGCGGAACCGCCTCGACGTCCAGCTGCAGCCCGCCGCGGGCGGCGGCCCGGTCGAGCACCGTCACGCTCGCCCAGCCCGGCTGCGGCGTCGCGCGCAGCGCCTCGGTCGTCGCCGCGGCCCGCTCGGCGTGCGCAGCGAACGAGCTCTCCGGCACCACCCGGCCGCGCTGCAGCTGCCCGCGTAGCGCCTGCGCCGGGTCGACGTGCAGCCACACCAGGTGCGCGGACCGGCCGCTGAGCGCGGCCAGCCGGGCCACCGCGGTCCGGGTGCCGCGGTCGGTGGCCGGTAGGTGCACGACCAGCGTCGACAGCGCGGAGAACGCGGCCAGCAGCACGGCCAGCCGGTGCCAGAGGTGCACCAGCGGTCGGTACCAGGCGTACGGCACCCCGGGCAGCGCCGCCCGCAGGGCCACCCGGTAGGTGTCCGAGTCGAGCACGGCGGTGCCCGGTGCGGCGGCCAGCCCGGCGAGCAGCGTGGACTTGCCGGCGCCGGGCATCCCGGCCACCAGCAGCAGCGTCCGACCGGGCAGGTCGATGCGGGTCATACCGGGCTGAACGCGCGCACGGTCCGTCCCGTTCCCCGCTCCGGTTCGGCGCGCCCGGATCGGGCGACGTGCCGCGCGGCAGCGGCCAGCTCAGCGGGCCGCGGCCAGCATGGCCTGCTCGATCTTCCGGCGCGCTGGCGGGCCGAGGTGGCCGGTGACGGCCGGCGCGGCCAGCCCGAAGGAGTCGACGACCGACGCCCCGAGGGTGGCCACCCGCGCCCACCGCAGGTCCACGCCGCAGCCCTCCAGCGCGGCGGCGACGTGGTGCAGCAGGCCGATCCGGTCGGTGCCGCGCAGCTCGACGACCAGTGCGCCGGTCGCCTCGTCGTCGAACCACAGCACCCGCGGCGGTGGTGGCCGTTCCACGGTCGCCGCGATCGGGGCGTAGTCCCTCTCCTTGCGCCGCAGGGCCTCCGACAGCGTCAGCCCGCCGTCCAGCACCCGCGTCAGGTCCGAGCGCAGCAGCGCCGGGTCGGGCAGCCCGCCGAACCGGGGCGACACCGTGAAGGTGAACAGGGCGGCCCCGTCGGCGGTGTTCAGCTCGGCCGCGTGCACCTCGAGCGAGTGCAGGGCCAGCACCCCGGCCGCCGCGGCCAGCGAACCGACCCGGTCCGGCATCGCGACCAGCACGGTGGCCGGAGCGGTCCCGCCCTCGAGCTGGATGCGGGGCCGCCCGTCCGCCGCGACGGCGACCGCGAGCGTCCGCTCCTCCGCGGACGGCGGGGTGGGCGCGGGCAGCGCCTCGCCGGCCATCAACGAACGGCACCGCCTCACCAGGTCGCCGATCAGCACCCGCTTCCACGGGCTCCACACCCCGGGCCCGGTGGCCAGCGAGTCGGCCTCGGCCAGTGCGGCCAGCAGATCCAGCAGCAGCGCGTTGCCGTCCAGGGTCTTCACGACCCGCGTCACGGTGGCCGGGTCCTCCAGGTCGCGCCGGGTCGCGGTGTGCGGGAGCAGCAGGTGGTGACGCACCATCGCGGCCAGCAGCGCGACGTCCGGCTCGGGAAGCCCGAGCCGGCGCCCGACCTGCGCGGCCAGCGACTCGCCGACCGCGGAGTGGTCACCACCCCGGCCCTTGCCGACGTCGTGCAGCAGCGCGCCGATGAGCAGCAGGTCCGGGCGGGCCACCCGGGTGGTCAGCCGGGCCGCCTGCGCAGCGGCCTCCACCAGGTGCCGGTCCACCGTCCACACGTGGGCCCGGTCCCGGGGCGGCAGGTCGCGCACCGCGCCCCACTCGGGCAGCAGCCGCCCCCACAGCCCGGTCCGGTCCAGCGCCTCCACCACGCTCACCATGGCGTGCCCGGTGCCCAGCAGCGAGAGCAGCTCGGCCAGCGCCGAGCGCGGCCACGGTTCGCGCAGCTCCGGCGCGGTGTCGGCGAGCCGGTGCAGGGTGCCGGCGGACACCGGCAGCCCGGTGCGGGCGGCCGTCGCCGCGACCCGCAGCACCAGCGCCGGGTCCCGGGCGGCCGCGGCGTCGCGGGCCAGCGCCACCTCCCCGGCGTGCTCGACCACCCCGGCGTCCAGCGGCCGGCGCACCGGGGGC
This sequence comes from Pseudonocardia sp., assembly GCA_035557575.1. GTDB lineage: Bacteria > Actinomycetota > Actinomycetes > Mycobacteriales > Pseudonocardiaceae > Pseudonocardia. Next base: position 2,095 of record DATMDS010000117.1, read on the forward strand.
CTGCGCAGCGCGGCCAGCCCGCGGCGGGGCAGCGCGTTGCGCGCCGAGCGCAGCCCCACCTCGGCCGCGAAGGCCACCGAGCGGGCCGCCCCGGACAGCGCCCGGGCCAGCTCGAACCGGTCGGCGATCTCCAGCGCGGTGGCCACCTCGTCGGCGTCCTGGGCGCGCATCACGTCGCGCGCGCGCCCGGCGAGGCGGTGCAGCTCGGTGCGGCAGTCCAGCACGAGCGCCCGGGCCTGCTGCACGTCGGCCCCGGGCCGGCCCAGCAGCTGCGCCAGGGCCAGCGCCTCCACCAGCTGGATGTCGCGCAACCCGCCGTGGCCGTTCTTGAGATCCGGCTCCACCCGGTGGGCCACGTCGCCGGCCTTGGACCAGCGTTCCTGGGCGCCGTCGGCGAGCTCGTCGAAACGGTTGCGGATCCCGGCCCGCCAGGCCTGCCGCACGGCGCCGCGCACCCGGTCCGACAGCGCCGCGTCACCGGCGATGTGCCGGGCCTCCAGCAGCCCGAAGGCCGCGCGCAGATCGGTGGCCGCGACCTGGACCGCCTGCCCCGGGGTGCGCACCGAGTGATCGAGTTCGAGGCCCGCGTTCCAGAGCGGGTACCACAGTTGCTCGGCCAACCGGTCGATGTCCTTGCGGCCGTCGTGCAGCAGCACCAGATCGAGGTCGGAGTACGGGGCCAGCTCGCGCCGCCCGAGCGCTCCCACCGCCACCAGCGCCGCGCGGTCGGTGAGCCCGATCGCGGCCGCGTGCGAGGAGAGCCAGAAGTCGTGCAGATCCACCAGCGCCGTGCGCAGCGCCTCCGGGCGCAGCCGGCGCTTGCCGGGGCCCGGGTCGAGCAGCACGGCCTTGGCCCTGATCAGGTCCGACGCGTCCCCCACGGATGCCCCCGTCACGCCGGCACTCACAGCGCGTCGACACCTCGCTCCCCGGTGCGCACCCGCACCACGGTGTCGACCGGGGTCACCCACACCTTGCCGTCGCCGATCTTCCCGCTGCGCGCCGTCCGGGACACGACGTCGATCACCCGCTCCACCGCGCCGTCGTCCACCACGACCTCGATCCGCACCTTGGGCACGAGGTCGACCTGGTAGTCCGCGCCCCGGTACACCTCGGTGTGCCCGCGCTGCCGCCCGTACCCGGACACCTCGCTGACCGTCACGCCGGCGATGTCGATGCTCTCCAGCCCCGCCCGGACCTCCTCGAGGACGAAGGGCTTGACGATCGCGGTCACCAGCATCATTGCGTTTCTCTCCGATCGACGGTTGGGCTCCGGAGACGGCCCGGGGCCCGCTGCACGTGGTGCAACGGGCCCCGGGGATGTCCAGGGGTCCACTCGGGCCCGCCTGCCGCCCCCGTCCCCCGAGCGGGGGCGTCAGGGACCGAGGCCCCCGACGGTCGGGTCAGATGGCGTCGGTACCGCGTTCCCCGGTGCGGACCCGGATCACGCTCTCGACCGGGGTCACCCACACCTTGCCGTCACCGATCTTGCCGGTGCGGGCGGCCTCCACCACGGCGTCGACCACCTTGTCCGCGAGGGCGTCGTCCGCGACGACCTCCACCCGGACCTTGGGCACGAAGTCCACGGAGTACTCCGCACCCCGGTAGACCTCGGTGTGGCCCTTCTGCCGGCCGTAGCCCTGCACCTCGCTGACGGTCATGCCGAGCACGCCGAGCTGTTCCAGCGCGCCCTTCACGTCCTCCAGCACGAACGGCTTGACGATCGCCGTGACCAGCTTCATTCCTCAGCTCTCCTTGCCTGCGGTGGCCGG
>DATMDS010000118.1:0-9070 GCA_035557575.1 Pseudonocardia sp.
GAGCGGACGCCATCGGCCACGATCGGCTCGGTCGGCATGATGATCGCGTTCGCGCGCTCGAGGGTCGCGCTGACCTCGGCCGACGGCGGCGAGCCGTCCTCGTTGGGGTAGACCCACCAGCCGAAGTCCGGGTGCAGGGCCAGCTCGAGCTCCGCGTCCGGATCCAGCTCGTCCTGCAGCCGGCTCGGTAGCGAGCCGCCCACGCCGGGCCCGACCACCGGCAGCGAGGTTCCCGGGGCGGCGTCCCGGGCCCAGGCCAATGCCCGCGCCAGATCGGCCGAGAGGTCACCGGAGCGGGTCTGCACCTGCATCCCCAGCATGATCTCGCCGTCCGGGCGCACCAGCGCCGCGGACGCCCCGGGGAGCACGGTGGCCACCGTCACCGGCACCTCCGCGGGGGTGCGCAGCGGCAGCGGCGCGGTGGCCGAGGGCAGGAACTCCCGCATGGCCACCAGGTCGCACTCGGCGGCGAGCCCGTCGAACGGCCGGATGACGATCACGTCGTCGCCCGCGCCGTGGCAGGCCTTGTAGCGCTTCCCGGATCCGCACGGGCAGGGACGGCGGGGGTTCTCGGCCGGGGTGCTCGCTGCGGCCGCCCGGGCCCGTGTCTTCTTCGCCATGGTGCCGAGAACGGTACCGGGCCACCCGGCCGGCCCCGCCGGCCCGGCAGCCGCGGCCTGCCGTCGGGGCGGCGGGCGGGTCGTACGCTGGTGCCGTGACGACGACGGGCCCGATCCCGCGGAGGGCCCACTGATCCCGTTCGACCCGGCCGACCCGGCGTTCCTCGACGATCCGTACCCGCGCTTCGCGGCGCTGCGGGCCGCCGGCCCGGTGCACCCGCACCCGTTGCTCGGCCTGCCCGTCGCGGTCTCGCACGGCGCCTGCTCGCAGCTGCTGCGCGGTCGCGACCTGGGGCGCATCTGGGCCGACGCGCAGCCGGCCGAGCGGTTCGGTGCGTTCAACCTGCTGCACCGCAACTCGCTGCTGGAGCGGGAGGGCCCGCCGCACGACCGGCTGCGCACCCTGGTCGCCGGGGCGTTCAACCGCGGCCACACCGCACGGCTGCGGCCCTGGGTGCACGAGCTGGCCGGGCGGCTGGTCGGCGCGCTGGCCGGGCGGATCCGCGACGACGGGCACGCCGACCTGATCGCCGGGGTGGCTGCGCCGCTGCCGGTCGAGATGATCGCCCAGCTGCTCGACGTGCCGGAGCCGGCCCGCTCGGCGTTGCGCGGCTGGTCGAACACGATCGTCACCATGTACGAGCCGGCCGCGGCCGACCCGCAGCGGCAGCGGCTCCGGGAGGCGGCCGCCGAGCGGGCGGCCGCGGAGTTCGTCACGGCCCTGCGGGAGCTGGCCGCGTATCGCCGCCGCCACCCCGGCGACGACCTGGTCACCGATCTGCTGGCCGCCGACGTCGAGCCGGACGAGCTGGTCGGCACGGCCGCGCTGCTGCTGATGGCCGGGCACGAGGCGACGGTGAACGTGATCGGCAACGGGGTGCTGGCGCTGCTGGCGCACCCGGAGCAGTGGCGGCGCTGGCGCGCCGATCCGGGCCTGGACGAGCGCTGCGTGGAGGAGCTGATCCGCTTCGACCCGCCGCTGCAGCTGTTCGAGCGCACCGCTGTCGTGGACACCGAGGTGGCCGGCCACCCGGTCCCGGCCGGCACGAGGATCGCCGCGCTGCTCGGGGCCGCGGCCCGGGACCCGCAGGCCTTCGACCACCCGGACGAGCTGGACGTGGGCCGGTCGCGCAACCCGCACCTGGGTTTCGGCGCCGGCGTGCACTACTGCCTGGGCGCCCCGCTGGCCCGGCTGGAGGTCGCCGCCACCCTGCACGCCCTGCGCACCCGGCTGCCCGCGCTCACCCTGGCCGGATCCCCCGTCCGGCGCCCGGACTTCGTGATGCGCGGGCTGCGGACGCTCCCGGTCGGCACCGGCTGAACCACCAGTCCTCGCCGCCCGACCTCGGGGGTCGTGAGTGCTGCGCCGTGCTCTAGCACGGCGCAGCACTCACAGCCACCAGTACTTCGCGGGGCCGCACCCGCGGTGGCCCGAGCAGCCGGGTGAGCCGGGTGAGCAGCACCGCGGTCATCCCGGCCGTCACGGCGGCCAGCACGTCCAGCACCGCGTGCAGCACCACGCCGTCGGCCCGGGCCTGCACCCCGGTGCGCAGCGACCAGGCCAGCACGACGGCCGACAGCACCACCCCGATCGCCCACAGCACCCACCACGCCAGCAGCAGCCGGGTCGGCCGCGGCCGCCGGCCGGCCGGGCGGCCCAGCGCGGCGTGCTCGATCTCGGCCAGCGCGGACCCGGGCACCGACAGGTTCGCGCCGGGGATCACCCAGCCCAGCACCAGCGCCCGGGTGGAGCGGGACGGCCGCACCCCGGCCTGGTCGGCGGCGGCCCGGCTGGCCCGCACCGTCCACTGGATCAGCGCCACCCCGGCCAGCGCGGCGACGATCGGCGCCACCCAGCCGGCCGCGGCCACCAGCGCGTCCGAGGCGGCCACCGTCCCGGCCGGCAGCGCGTCGGAGCGGCTGTCCAGCAGCAGCAGGTAGCGCCAGCCCTCGGCCACCGCGGCCAGCAGCGCCACCGCCGCGGTCGCCCACAGCAGCGGCACCGCGACGCCGAGGCTGGAGCGGGTGGCGGCCAGCGGGCTCGGCGCCGTCGGGGCCGGCTCGAAGGAGCGCCACGGGCCGGGCGGAAACCCGCCGCGCGGCAGCACCCCGTAGCGCGGCGGCCCGGTGTAGCGCCGGCGCAGGCGCGGCTGGGCCACCGGTGCCGTACCGGAGGGCGGCTCGGCCACCCAGCGCAGCGGGGCCAGGTAGCGGCCGCAGTGCAGGCAGAACGGTCCACCGGTGAGGTCCGAGGACCGCCCGCACCGAGGGCAGGGCTGCGGTTGCGGGGTGGTCATGACGGCGCCGGTCAGACGACGTCCGGCGGGCCGCCGTGCTCGGCGACCATCGGCCGTCCGAGCGCCGCCCACGCCTGCATGCCGCCGGCCACGTTCACCGAGGAGTGCCCCTGCTGGTTGAGGAACGCCACCACCTGCGCCGACCGGCTACCGGAGCGGCAGATAACGTAGAGCGGATCGGTCTCGGGAACCTCGGACACGTGCTGGGCGAACCGGCTCATCGGCAGGTGCTGGGCGTCCGGTGCGTGCCCGGCCACCCACTCGTCGTCCTCCCGGACGTCGATCAGCACGGCATCGGCGGGGAGCTCGGCCACCTCGACCGTGGGCACCTGCGGCATACCGGCATCCTGCCACCGTCGCCGTGACGCCGCGGTGAGCGGCGTCAACCGCCCGCACCCCCAGCCCGCCCCGGATCCGCCCGGTTCACGAACGAGCGGCACTTTCGCACGAACCTATCGTGCGAAAGTGCCGCTCGTTCGGGGTCGGACCGGGGCTGGGACCAGGGCTAGTGCGAGATCGCCTTCTCGGAGCCGGCACCGGTCAGCGACCGGACCTCCATCTCGGCGAACTTCGCCGGGTCGACGCGCTCGCGGGAGGCACCGACGTAGGTACCGACGATGCCGAGCACGAACGACAGCGGGATCGACACGATGCCCGGGTTGGACAGCGGGAAGATGTGGAAGTCCACCGTGGTGAAGATGACGCTCTTCTCCCCGGACACCACCGGCGAGAAGATGATCAGCAACACGCAGCTGAGCAGACCGCCGTAGATGCTCCACAGCGCCCCGGTGGTGTTGAACCGCTTCCAGAACAGCGAGTAGAGGATCGTCGGCAGGTTGGCCGAGGCGGCCACCGCGAACGCCAGCGCCACCAGGAACGCGATGTTCAGGCCGTTGACCAGGATGCCGCCCACGATGGCCACCGCACCGATGACCAGCGCGGTGCGCCGGGCCACCCGCACCTCGTCGTCCGGTGAGGTCTCCCCGTGCTTGATCACGTTGGCGTACACGTCGTGCGCGAACGAGGCGGACGCGGTGATCGTCAGCCCGGCGACCACGGCCAGGATGGTGGCGAAGGCGACCGCGGAGATCAGCGCGAGCAGGATCTCGCCACCCAGCTCGAAGGCCAGCAGCGGCGCCGCCGAGTTCACCCCGCCGGGCGCCCCGGTGATCCGCTCCGCCCCGACGAAGGCCGCCGCACCGTAGCCGAGCACCAGCGTGAACAGGTAGAACAGGCCGATCAGCCAGATCGCCCAGACCACCGAGCGGCGGGCCTCCTTGGCCGTGGGCACGGTGTAGAAGCGCATCAGGATGTGCGGCAGGCCCGCCGTGCCCAGCACCAGCGCGAGGCCCAGCGACAGGAAGTCGATCTTCGCGGTCGGGGAGGCCCCGTACTGCAGGCCCGGGTTCAGCACCGCGTCGCCCTTGGGGCTGGCCGCGGCCGCGTCGCCGAGCAGGGTGGAGATGTTGAAGCTGACCAGGCCGAGCACCCACACCGTCATCACTGCCGCCCCGGCGATCAGCAGTACCGCCTTGATCATCTGGACGTAGGTGGTGCCCTTCATGCCGCCGACCAGCACGTAGATGATCATCAGGATGCCGACGACCGCGATCACGATGCTCTGGCCGACCCGGTTGGAGTTCGGGATCTGCAGCAGCAGCGCGATGAGGCCACCGGCCCCGGCCATCTGGGCCAGCAGGTAGAAGAACGACACCACCAGGGTGGACGTGGCGGCCGCGGCGCGCACCGGGCGCTGCCGCATCCGGAAGGCCAGCACGTCGCCCATCGTGTACTTGCCGGTGTTCCGCAGCAGCTCGGCGACCAGCAGCAACGCCACCAGCCAGGCCACCAGGAAGCCGATCGAGTAGAGGAACCCGTCGTAGCCGTTGATCGCGATGGCGCCGGCGATGCCGAGGAACGAGGCGGCCGAGAGGTAGTCGCCCGAGATGGCCACGCCGTTCTGCGGGCCGGTGAACGAGCGACCGGCCGCGTAGTAGTCCGACGCGGTCTTGTTGGTCCGGCTGGCCCGGTAGACGAACACCAGGGTCAGGGCCACGAAGGCCAGGAAGATCCCGACGTTGAGCCAGACGCTGCCGACCGCGGTCGGGGCCGGAGCCGGGGCCTGCTGTGCGATGACGTTCACGCCTCGGCCTCGATCCGCTCGCGCAGGGCGGCGGCCGCCGGGTCCAGGTGCCGGTTCGCGTACCGCACGTAGATCGTGGTGATCACGAAGGTCGAGATGAACTGCAGCAGCCCGAAGATCAGCCCGACGTTGATGTTGCCGATCACCTTGATCGACATGAAGCCGGGGGCGTAGGACGCCAGCAACACGTAGGCCAGGTACCACAGCAGGAAGACGGCGCTCATGGGGAACACGAACTTGCGTAGTCGCGAGCGCAGGTCGACGAACTCGGGACTGGCCTGGATCCGCTCGTACACCGTCCCAGATGATTTCTCACCTGTGTACTGCTCGCCCGTGGCGCTCACGGTACCTCCTCGTCGGGGCTCCTCCGCGCCGACGTCATCGCCGGCTCACGGGGCTGGGAACAGCGAACGATAACTGCGTCCTGCCCGCCCGTCGGAATACTCCAGGCGGGTGACCGCGACCACAAGGGCGCGGCCGGGTCGAACTGTCGACCAACGGTGTAACGATTCGGTCGAACGGTCGGCGAGCGGTCCGCCGGCGGCGCGATCAGCTGCTCGGCTTCGACTTTCCGGACCGGGAGGGCCGCTCGTTGAGCCGGTCCCGGCTCAGCCCGAGTCGCTCCGGCGCGTGCAGCCGCAGCATCACCTGGTCGGTGTCGTACGGGCGCCGCTTCGAGGTCAGCCGGCTCACCAGGACCATGACGGCGAAGGCCAGCGGCACGGTGGCCAGCGCCGGCCGGTAGAGCAGCACCCCCACCCAGCCGGTGCCGCCCAGTCCGGCCAGGCTCGTCGCCACCGCGGCGGCCGAGGCCAGCCCGCCGGCCAGCACGCCGGCGATCGCGCCGCGGTCGGTCAGCCCGGACCACCAGATGCCCAGCACCAGCAGCGGGCAGAACGTGGACGCGGCGACCGCGAAGACCAGCGCCACCGACTCGGTGAAGTCCAGCCGGGTCACCCCGATGGACAGGGCCAGCGGCACCGCGCCGGCGATCAGGGACGCGACCCGGAAGTCCCGCACCCCGCTGCCGCTGCGCAGCACGTCGGTGGACAGCACACCGGCGATGCTCACCACGAGTCCGGACGAGGTGGACAGGAACGCGGCCCAGGCCCCCGCGGCCATCAGGCTGGCCAGCAGCGCCCCGATGAGGTTGTTGCCCAGCACGGCGGTCGGCAGCAGCAGCACGGCGGCGTCGGTGTCGCCGTTGACCAGCAGCTGGGGTGTGTACAGCCGCGACAGCGCGCCGAGCAGGGTGACCACGATGTAGAACACGCCGAGCAGCCCGAGCACCACCACCGCGCTGCGGCGGGCCGCTCGGCCGTCGGGGTTGGTGTAGAAGCGGACCAGCACGTGCGGCAGCCCCATCGTGCCCAGGAACAGCGCGATGATCAGCGAGTAGGTGCCGAGCAGGCCGTGCTCGCGGCCTTCCGGGAACGGCGTCAGCCAGCTCGCGTCGGTGACCGGGGCGCCGGCCACCACCGGCACCGGGGCGCCGCTGGGGAACTGCAGCAGCGCGCCGGCGGACACCGTGTGCCGGCCGACCGCCCAGTTGAGCTCCTGGCGCTCCAGCTGGACGCCGTCGAGCCGGCCGGTCGCGGTCAGCGTGACCGGGGACTGCACCTGCAGCACCACGTCCGTACGGATCTGCACGTCGGTCTGCGTGGGGAACTGGGGAGGCGCCGGCCGGTCGAAGGTGCGGTCGTCGGAGAGAAAGAAGATCAGTCCGATGACGGCGGGCAGCGCCAGCGCCGTCAGCTTCAGCCAGTACTGGAAGGCCTGCACGAACGTGATCGAGCGCATCCCGCCGAGCATCACCGTGGCGACCACGATCACCGCGGCGGCGGTCGCCCCGGCCCAGCTCGGCAGGTTGGTGATCGTGCTCAACGTCAGCCCGGCCCCCTGCAGCTGGGGCAGCAGGTACAGCCAGCCGATGACCACGACGAAGCCGGTGCAGACCCTGCGCAGGGCCGTCGAGCGCAGCCGGGCCTCGGCGAAGTCGGGCACCGTGTAGGCCCCCGAGCGGCGCAGCGGCGCCGCGACGAACAGCAGCAGCGCGAGGTAGCCGGCGGTGAAGCCGACCGGGTACCAGAGGGCGTCGACCCCGTCGCGCAGGATCAGCCCGGCGATGCCCAGGAACGACGCCGCCGACAGGTACTCGCCGGAGATGGCGCCCGCGTTCGAGGCCGGGCCGACGGTGCGGGATGCGACCAGGAAGTCCGAGGTGCTGCGGGCCAGCCGCACGCCCAGCGAACCGATCACGGCCGACACCAACGCCACCAGGGCCATCGCCGAGAGGGCCAGCACGGCGGACGTCGTCACCTGGTCACTATCCCAATGCGGTCACGAACGGGCCGGTGAGGGTCGTTGTTCACCGGCCTGATCAGTCCTGTACATGGTCCGCGAAGTCCTGCTCGACGCGTTCCGCGGTGCGCGTGTGCCACCAGCCGACGCCGAGCAGGAAGGGATAGACGAGGAAGCCGAGCAGCAGCCATGGCAGCCGCAGCCCGAGCACGTCGATGTGGCCGATCTCCGGGAACACCGCGAACAGCAGCGGGAGCATGCCCAGTGTGAGCCCGGCGCCCACCGCGAAGCGCAGTGCCACGGCCAGCTGTGAGGAGATCAGGTTGCTGCGCAGCAGCTCCCCGACCCCGGTGCCCTCCTGGATGTCGACGACCGTGCGCACCGGCCGGGCCGTGCCCTTGCGCTCGGCCAGCACCACGCGCACCCGCCGGTTCTGCGGCTCACCCGGCGCGTTCGGGGGCGCCTCGAGGTCGTCGGGCCGGGCGGCCGGCGGTGCGTCGGAAGCGCGCTGAGACGGTACCTGGACGGTCAGGGCCCGCCCCGCCGCGGCCGCGGCGGTGTCGAACGCGGCCGGGCCCGCCGGGGCCGGGTGCGCCAGCGGAGGTCGGGTGCCCCGGGGTTCGGATCCGACGTTGCCGGGTGTGAACGACCGGGGTGGGGCGGCGCCGGCCGCCGACTGCGGGACCGGGCGGAGCGGGGTCAGCGCGGTGACCGAGGCCTCGGTCTCGGGGGGCCGCACGGTCGCCGTGTCGGCGGCGAACGATGCCGCGCCGGTCGGGGCGCCGGCCGCCGGGGCCACCGGGGCGGCGGCGGCCGGTCCGGCGCCGGTCGGAGCCCGCCCGGCGTGGTGGTCGAGGGCGGAGCGGTCGAGGCGCGGTCGCAACGGCAGCACGACACCGCGGCCGGGCAGGGGCGGCAGCAGGGTGCTCGCCGGGTCCCGCGGGGGCGCCGGGCGGCGTCGGGGAAGGGCGGTCGGGGCCGGCGGCTCGGCCTGGGACCCGGATGCGGTGCGCTCCGCGGGCGGGCCGTCCGCCGGCGCGGGGGGCGCCGGATCCGGTCGGTGGGTGGTCGCCGGCTGCGGAAACGTCGTCTCGACGGCGGAGACCGTCGCGTTCGCCGCGGCCGGGCCACCGGGAGCCTCGCGTGCAGGGTCGAACCGGTGGCCTGCGGCGCGGGGGCCGGCGGCCGCGCCGTTCGGCTGCGCCGCTGTGGACGCGGCGCCGTGGCCGGTAGCGCCGGTAGCACGGTCCGGAGCCGTCGCCGTGGGGTCGACGGCGCGGAGTCCGGCGGCACGGGGTCCCGTCGCCCGGGGTCCAGCGGCGGCCCGGGGTCCGGCGGCATCGGGGCCCGTGGTGGGGGGCGCCGGGACGCCGGGACCGGCCGCGGCGGAGTCGACACCGGGACCGGCCGGAGACCGACCGCCGTCGGAGTCGTCCCGGACAGGGCCGACAGGGACAGGACCGGCAGGGACAGGACCGCCCGCGACCGGATCGGCCGTCACGGCAGCGCCGGCAGGACCGGGCGCCGCGGCAGCACCGGCAGCAGGCCTCGCCGCCGCGGCACCGCCGGCAGCGGTGCCCGTCGAGGCGACCCCGCCAGCAGCGGGCCCGTCCGACACCGCCGGGGACGCGGGCGGCGGCACCCCGCCGGCGGCAGCCGGACCAGCAGGACCGGACTGGACCGCACCGGACCGCACCGGACCGGGCTGG
>DATMDS010000119.1:0-7027 GCA_035557575.1 Pseudonocardia sp.
ATCACCGACAGGTCCTCGGGCGTGTACAGCTGGCCGGTCGCCGGGTTCTGCGCCTCCAGCACCTGCGCGTACTCGTTGTAGGACATCGCCTGCGCGGCGTCGATCTCACCCGCCAGCAGCGCCTGCATGTCGAACTGCTGCTGCACCAGGGTCACGTCGGCCGGGTCCAGCCCGGCCCCGGTCATGCCCGCGAACAGCTCGAACTCGTTGCCGAACCCCCAGTTGCCGACCTTCTTGCCGCGCAGATCAGCGGGCGCGTTGATGCCCTTGTCCTTGAACGACACCTGGTAGGTGCCCGAGCGCTGGAACACCTGCGCCACATCGGTGATCCCGGCACCCTGCTCCCGCGACGCCAGCGCCTTCGGCACCCAGGCGATCGCGTAGTCGGCCTGGCCCTGCGCCAGCACCGTTTGCGGGACGATGTCGACGCCGCCTTCCTTGATCTCGACGTCGAGCCCCTGCTCGGCGTAGAAGCCCTGGTCGACGGCGGCGAAGTAGCCGGCGAACTGGCCCTGGGTGAACCACTGCAGCTGCAGCGTCACCTTCTGCGGCGCGCCCGCGGTACCGGAAGCCGGTGCAGCGGTGCTGCTGCTGTCGGCCTGCGGGGTGGTCGAGCACGCGGTGATCGTCACCGCCAGCGCGGCGGCGACCGCGAGCACACGCGGTAGATGTCTTCTCACAGCAGACCTCCGGGGATTCGGATCAGGTGGTACGACCGCGGGTGGCCAGCCGCTCGACGAGCATCCCGGCCAGGTGGAACAGCAGCCCGAGCACGATCGAGGCGGCGACGAACGCCCACGCGCGGGCGTAGGCGGTGTTGGCGGCCGCGGAGGAGATGCGGCTGCCCAGACCGTTCTGCAGGCCGCCGAAGTATTCCGCGACGATCGCGGCGATCACCGCCGCGGGGGCGGCCACGCGCAGTCCGGTCATGATGTGCGGGATCGCGCCGGGCAGCCGGACGAACCGCGCGAACTGGCCGGGGGTGGCCGCCAGCGCGGTCATCAGCTCGGCGTGCACCGGATGCACCTGGCGCAGCCCGCGGATGGTCGAGACGAACACCGGCACGATGACCACGATGGTCACCACCAGCCGCCTCGGGATCTCGGTGGTGGAGCCGAACATCGTGGTGAACACCGGGGCCAGCGCGACGATCGGCACCGCACTGGCCGCCAGCACCACCGGCGTGGTCAGCTGCTCGACCAGCCGGGAGCGGGCCGCGAGCAGCGCCAGCGCCACCCCGATCACGAACCCGGCGACCAGCCCGACCAGCGCGTTCGTCCCGGTCACCGCGGTCGTGGAGACCAGTACCGGGAACTGCGCCGCGACCTGCGCCGCGATCGCCGTGGGCGCGGGCAGCAGGAACGCGGGCACTCCCCCGACCACCACGATCACCTGCCAGGCCAGCAACGCGGCCACGCCGAACAGCACCGGCGGCCACCAGCGGAACACGGCGGCCATCACTCGTGTCCCTTGCGCAGCGCCTCGCGCACGGCGGTGATCGCGGCGAAGAACGCCCCGGACTCCCGGACGTCCTCGACGTCGTCGAGCGCCAGCTCCGCCGGCCCGGGTTCGGTCGCGCCCGTCCGTCCCGGTCGGGTACCGGCGACGATCTCGGTGATCCGGCCGGGCCGCGGCGACATCACGACCACCCGGTCCGACAGCACCACGGCCTCCGGGATCGAGTGCGTCACGAACAGCACCGCGGCGCGGGTCTCCAGCGCGATCCGTAACAGCTCGGCCTGCATGCGCTCGCGGGTCATCTCGTCCAGCGCCCCGAACGGCTCGTCCATCAGCAGCAGCTTCGGGCTCGGCGCCAGGGCCCGGGCGATCGCCACCCGCTGCTGCATGCCGCCGGAGAGCTGGCTGGGCCGGGAGCCGGCGAACTCGGCCAGCCCGACCAGTTCCAGCAGCTCGGTAGCGCGCGCCCGCCGCTGCGGCTTGGGCATCCCGTGCACGTGCAGCGGCAGCTCGACGTTCTCCACGACGTTGCGCCACTCCAGCAGACCGGCCTGCTGGAACGCGATTCCGTAGTCCTGGTCCAGCCGGGCCTGGTGCGGGCTCTTGCCGCCCACCGTGACGGTGCCGCCGGTGGGCTGCTCCAGATCGGCGACGACCCGCAGCAGCGTCGACTTGCCGCAGCCCGACGGCCCGATCAGCGACACGAACTCGCCCTCGCCGACGGTCAGCTCGATGCCGTCCAGGGCGTGCACCGCGTCGAACCGCTTGTCGACCCCGCTCAGCTCGACGGCGTGCACCGGCGCCGCGCCCGCCCGAGCCGCGTTCACGAGGTGCTCCCCCGGTAGCGGCGCAGCCCGAGGTCGAGCAGCCCCACCGCCGCGGCGGCGACCAGCCCGAGGACCGCGGCGCCGAGGATCGCGGCGTACATCTGCGACGGGTCGCCGGTGGCCGACTGGGCGTACTCGATGATCAGGCGGCCGATGCCGCCGCGGGTTCCGGTGGAGATCTCGGCGACGATCGCGCCCACCACGGAGGCCGCCGCGGCCAGCCGCACCGCCGGGATCAGGTGGGGCACCGACGCCGGCAGGCGCAGCCGCAGCAGCGTGGTCCACCAGTCGGCGGCCAGCGTCCGGAACAGCTCGACGTCGGCCCGGGGCAGCGAGGTCAGCCCGCGCAGCATGCCGACCGCGATCGGGAAGAACGACAGGTACGAGGAGATCACCATCACGCTGGCCCACGGCTGCCAGGCCCAGCCCAGGATCTGGATCTTCCCACCCCAGCCCGCCACCAGCGGGGCGATCGCGATCAACGGCACCGTCTGCGAGGCCACCACGTACGGCAGCACGGCCCGCTCGGCCAGCCGGAACCGCTGCATGAACAGCGCCAGCAGCACGCCGAGCACGCCGCCGATCACCAGTCCGCCCAGCGCCAGCCCCAGGGTGAACAGGGCACCGGACGCGACGGCCAGCCCGATCGGCCGCGTCGACGCCGCGCCGGCCACCTCCGGGTCGTCCAGCCGGCCCAGCACGGTCCACACGTGCGGCATCGCCCCGTCGTCGGTGCGGGGCAGGATCCGGGTGCCGCCGATGCTCACCCCGGCATCCGGCAGCACCGCCTTGGCCAGCTCCCAGAAGATCACCAATAGCAGGAACGCCACGGCTCCGGTCAGCAGCGGGCGCGATCTGGCGATCATGCGCGGGCTCCTGACATGGCCGTGCTCCCGGACGAGAAGTCGATATTGCGAGGCGCTGATGACCGTAGCGTCACCGGCGCGTTCCCTCCTAGGTCGTGTCCCCGCGGGCGGCGCGATCGCGCGTCAGCGCGGCATGCGGCGCCACAGTGCGCGCGGGACGTGCCGGAGCACGGCGAAGACCGGACGCAGCAGCGCCGGCACCCACACCTCGCCGCGACCGGCGCGCAGCGCGCGCACGGTGGCGTCGGCCACCTGGTCGGGTGTCGAGGAGAACGGGGCGGGCCTCATGCCGGCGGTCATCCGGCCGATCACGAACCCGGGTCGGACCAGCAGCAGCCGCGCTCCGCTGCCGTGCAACGCATCGGCCAGGCCGCTGGCGAATCCGTCCAGCCCGGCCTTCGCCGAGCCGTACACGTAGTTGGCCCGGCGCACCCGGGCCCCCGCGACCGACGAGAACACGACGACGACACCGTGCCGCTGCGCGCGGAGCAGCGTGGCCAGGTGGGTGAGCACGGCGACGTGCGCCACGTAGTCGGTGTGCACGACGGCCAACGCGTGGTCCGGGTCCCGCTCCGCGCGAGCCTGGTCGCCGAGGATCCCGAACGCGACGACGACGACGTCCAGCTTGCCGTGCCGGCGGACCACCTCCTGCAGCACCGGCCCGTGCGCGTCGAGGTCGTCGGCGTCGAAGTCGATCCGGTCGACGGCCGTCGCTCCGGCGGCGCGCAGCACCTTCTCCGGATCATCGAGGTCGGCGGCGGGTCGGGCGGCCAGTACCACGGTGGCACCGGGCGCGAGCCGGGAGGCCACCGCCAACCCGATCTCGCTGCGACCGCCGAGCACCAGCACCGTCCCGTCCACGCGTCGGAGCCTGGCACACCCACCGGCAACCGCTGCGGCGTGGCCAATACTGAGCGGATGCGTGCCGCCGTGCTCGGTTCCCCGATCGCCCACTCGTTGTCGCCGGTGCTGCACCTGGCCGCCTACCGGGCCCTCGGGCTGGACGACTGGGACTACGGGAAGCACGAGTGCCGCGAGCCGGAGCTGGCCGGGTTCGTGGACCGGCTGGGGCCGGAATGGGCCGGGCTGTCGCTGACCATGCCCCTCAAGCGGGTGGCGCTGGAGGTGGCCGACGAGATCTCGCCGCTGGCCGCGGCCACCGGCGCGGCGAACACCCTGGTGTTCCGGCCAGGCCGGATCCGCGCCGACAACACCGACGTGGCCGGCATCATCGCCACCCTGCGCGGCACCGGCTTCGACGGTGGCGGGCGGGCCGTCGTGCTGGGCGCGGGCGGCACCGCGCAGGCCGCGCTGGCCGCGCTGGCCGAGCTGCAGGTGACGCGGATCGAGGTGCTGGTGCGCTCGCTGGAGCGCACCGGCGAGCTGCGCGCGACCGCGGAGCGGATCGGGGTCACCCCCGCGCTCAGCGACGCCCTGCTCGACCCGGAGCGGGCCTCGGCGGCCATCCGGGGCGCCGACGTGGTCATCTCGACGTTGCCCGGAGCGGCGGCCGACCCGCTGCGCGGCGCCGGGCCCGGCAGCGTGCTGCTCGACGTGGTCTACGCGCCGTGGCCGACCCCGTTCGCGGCCGCCGGGCAGGCCGCCGGGGCCCGGGTCTGCAGCGGGCTGGAAGTGCTGCTGCAGCAGGCCGTCGACCAGGTGCAGCTGATGACCGGGCGGCCGGGGCCGGTCGACGAGATGCGCGCGGCGCTGGACGCGGCGGTGCTGACCCGCGGCTGACGGCTCAGCGCGGCACGGTCACCCCCCGCCGGTGCACCGCGACCAGGTAGTTCCCGCCGTCGTAAGGGGCGCCTTCCCAGGTGGCGTAGCGGGCCTCGGCGACCAGGCCGGCCGCCGCACACCAGCCGTCGTAGTCGGCCGGGGTGGGCCACCCGGCCCGCAGCTGGAACCCGGTGACCAGCCGACCGCCAGGAGCCAGGTGGCGCGCGCCGGCGGCCACCGCGGCGGCCCGCCGTCCGGGCGCGACGTAGGGCACCACGTTGCCGATCAGCGCCACCACGTCGAACCGCTCGGGCCGGTCGAGCTCGGCGAGGTCGGCGTGCAGCCACGGCAGCTGCGGGGCCTTGGCCCGGGCCGCCTCGATCATGTCCCGGTCGCTGTCCACCCCGAGCACGGCGATGCCGCGCCGCGCCAGCTCGATGGCCAGCCGCCCGGTGCCGCAGCCACCGTCGAGCACCGAACCCGGGCCCAGGCCGGCGATCATGTCGGCCTCGCCGTGCGGGTTGTGGCCGGCCGCGGCCAGCCGGCGCCAGCGCTCGTCGTAGCCGTCGAGATCGAACTGTTGGCGCCAGCGGGTCCAGTCCTTCGGCGGCACGCTCACAGCAGGGAGGTTAGATCAGGTGGTGAACGCGTTCGGATCGGTACTCGATGCCATCGGCGGGACGCCGCTGGTCCGGCTGAACCGGATCACCGCAGGGCTTCCGGCGCAGGTGTGGGCCGAGCTCGAGTTCGCGAATCCGGGTGGCAGCGTGAAGGACCGGGCGGCCCGGGCCATGGTCCGGGAGGCGGAGCGGCTCGGCGAGCTGCGCCCGGGTGGGGTGATCGTGGAGAGCTCGTCGGGCAACACCGGGGTCGGGCTGGCCATGGTCGCCGCGCAGCTCGGTTACCGCGCGGTGGTCGTCGTCCCGGACACCATCGCCGGCGAGAAGATCGCACTGTTGGGCGCGTACGGGGCCCGGGTGGTGACGACGCACCCGCGGCTGCCGCGCGAGCATCCCGACCACGTCAACAACCTGGCCCGGCGGATCGCGGAGCAGGAGCGGGTCGGGCCCGGGCCGACCCCGGTGCTCGTCGACGGTCGGGCCGTCGCCCTGGTCGACCGGTTGCCCGGCTGATCTCCGCTCGGGGACCGCGCGGATCGGCCCGGCGCCGGGCATGCTGGGCCGGTCCCTGGTGTCCACAGCCGAACCCGGAGGAGAGCTCATGTCCATCCCCACCGACGAGAACCGCGAGCTGCTCAGCGTCGTCGCCACCATGCGCGCCCAGCCCGGCAAGGAGGCCGAGCTGCGCGCGCTGCTGGAATCACTGACCGAGACGACGCTGCACGAGGACGGCTGCACCACCTACGCGCTGCACCAGGGAACCCAGGATCCGGGGCTGTTCGTCTTCTACGAGAACTGGAGCAGCCAGGCGCACCTGGACGCGCACCTGAACGCACCGCACCTGCAGGAGGCGCTGCCGAAGTTCCCCGAGCTGCTCGACGGGCAGCTGACGATCATGCCCCTGAACCGCATCGCCTGACCGCCGGCGGGCGCAGCCGCCGCCGCGGCGACTGCTTACCCGCGCCGCAGGGCATCAGGTGAGGGCGCCGCGTTCCAGGTCGCCCAGCCACTCGATGCGGCCCGAGCCGTGTACCGCGACCGCAGCGGCGATCAGCCAGACCAGCGACGGCAGGAAGTCGGCGCGCAACGCCTGGGCGTACATCATGATCTCGGCGGCCTCGGCCTCGCTGCGCAGGGCGCCGGCCGTGTAGGCGGCCCGGGCCCGGCAGCGCGTGCCCAGTGCCTCCTCGATCCAGCCGAGCGCCTCCTCGACCCAGCCCGGCCGGTCCCCGGCCTCCCGCCGCGCCAGCCCGGCCCACCGGACCAGCCCGAGCGTGGCCATCAGCTCGACCGGGCCGCCCTTCTCCTCGGGCGCGTTGCGGCGGTCGACGGCGATCAGCTCGGCGATGCACTCCCGGGCCGGCTCCGGCGACCGCTTGTCGATCGTCTCCTTGACCGCCTCGGCCAGCAGCCCGGTGACGGCCTCGGCCACCTGCTGGACCTGACGCTGCTCACGCTTGCCCGTCACCGCGCCTCCTTGCTCAGCCGCAGACCGCACCCTGCGCCGCCGAGCCTACGAGCCTGGCGTACTTCC
>DATMDS010000120.1:0-2449 GCA_035557575.1 Pseudonocardia sp.
ATCCGGGCCACCGCGATCCAGGCGCCCGGGTTCGGCGAGAAGCGCGTGCACATGCTCGAGGACATCGCCGCGCTGTGTGGCGGCAAGGTGCACTCGAAGGCGTCCGCGTTCTCGCTCGAGCAGGTCACGCTCGAGCACCTCGGCCGCGCCTCGCAGGTGCGCGCCACCAACGAGCACACCGCGATCATCGGCGGGCAGGGCGGGAAGGAAGCCGTGGAGCAGCGGCTCTCCCAGCTGCGCGCGGAGATGCACCGGGCCAGCCTCGGCACCGACGAGGACTGGCTCACCGAGCGCATCGCCCGGCTGTCGGGCAAGGCCGCGATCATCACGGTGGGCGCGCCGACCAACGCCGAGCTCAAGGAGGTCCGCCACCGGGTGGACGACTCCCTGCAGGCCACCCGCGCGGCGATGGCCGAGGGCATCGTGGCCGGCGGCGGCGCGGCCCTGCTGCACGCCGAGCCCGCGCTGGACAAGCTCGAGGTGTCGGGTGACTACAAGATCGGCGTGGAGATCGTCCGGGCGTCGCTGACCGAGCCCCAGTACCTGATCGCGTCGAACGCCGGCTACCAGGGCCACGAGGTGGTCAAGCAGGTCTCCGACCTGGGCCTGGACGAGGGCTTCGACGCGCTGGAGGGCCGCTACGGGAACATGGTCGAGATGGGCATCATCGACCCGCTGCGGGTGGTGCGCTCCGCCCTGCAGAACGGCGCCTCGGTGGCCGGGCTGATCCTCACCACGAACTCGCTGGTGGCCGAGGAGCAGACCCCGTGGAACAAGGCGCTGATGACCGAGTACGGCCCGCTGGACGAGGGCATCCCGCAGCCCTCACCGGATGCGAGTACGCCGCAGTCGCTGGGCCTCGGTCCGCAGGTCGGATAAGCCCGCACGGATTGGTTGACCATGTTCACCGTCGGGGGCGAACGCGTCCTGGTGGTCGACGCCCAGGTGCACATCTGGGACGCCAGCCCGCACAACCAGGCCATCCCGGACGGTGAGGTGTACGCGCTGGACCTGCTGCGCCGGCACCGGGAGCTGGACGGTGCCGGCGTGCCCCCGCACGAGGTGGAGCGGGTCACCGAGCACAGCCTGAACCGCGACGTCTTCGAGGACGGGCACGTCGACCGCGCGGTGCTGCAGCCGGTGGTGCTCGGCGACCTGTTCGTGCTCGGCTTCTCGCCGCTGGAGTGGCACGCCGAGATGGCGGGCTGGATGCCCGGGCGGTTCGTGCTCTCCGGCGAGCTGGATCCGGACGGTGGGCAGCCCGGGGCCCGCGGGCTCACGCCGCGGGTGCGCCGGTTCGGGCTGCGCGGGCTCACCCTCTGCGAGCGACGCCGGCCGGCCGGGCGGCTGTCGCTGGCCGACCCCTGGCTGCGCCGCACCCTGGCCCGGTGCGGCCAGGCCGGGGCCGACGTGGTGCACATCGGGGTCGGGCCGTCGACCCGACCGGCGCCGTGGCGGCGCGCGGACGAGGAACCCACCGGTGCGCCCCGCGGCCGGCCGCCCCGGGTGCCCCGCTGGGCCGAGCCGGTGCGGGCCGGTTCGGCACTGCCCGCTCGGGCCGGGGCCGCCGCCCGGGTGGCTCCGCCCGGGTTCGACGTGCGCCAGTTCCGCGACCTGGCCGCGGCGCTGCCGGAGATCCGGTTCGTGCTCGGGGCCGGCTGCCTGCCCGGCCAGCAGCTGTGCTCGCTGGCCCGGCTGGGCAACGTGCACGTGGTGCTCACCGAGATCCTGCCCTGGACCAGCTCGCTGGGCTTCGCGCACGCGTTCGGCGCGCTGCTGGCCGCCTTCGGCCCGGAGCGGCTGCTGTTCGGCAGCGGGTACCCGATGATGCGGCCCGGGCGGCTGGTGGCCGAACTGGCCGAGTACCGGTTCCCCGCCGAGTTCGGGCACCGCTACCCCCGTTTCGACGCCGCCGCCAAGCGGGCCGTGCTCGGCGGGAACGCGGACCGGCTCTACCGGATCACCCAATCCGCCCGGCTGGTGTCCGGGGCCGCTGCCGGCGCCTGAGCGGCTCGTGCCGCATCTCGGCCACGGCGCACACCTCGTGGTGCTGTCGCACATGCCACAACCTGTGCGACAGCACCACGGCGTGTGCGCGGTGGTGGTGCAGCCCCCGCAGGCGTGCGGATCTCGCACCGTTGCTGGCCGAGCGGGAACAGTTGTCCGGCGGTGCGATCGACGGCCCGACCGAGTCGCTGTCGGGCGTGGAGGTAGCCCACCATTGGGATGGCGCGGAGACCGTCGCGGAGCGGCGGGCACGTCCGCCCAGGCGAGGTCAGTCGGCGTCGCGCTCAACCCCGGGTTCGACCCAGCATGCAGCGCATCCTCGGATGGAGTTACGGACGGACCGGCGTCAGCGATCGACCAGACCGGCCGAAGCCCGTGGATAACTGCCGTGGTGGCGCGACCGAACGCGACGAGGGCTTGATCATCCGGGTTGTGGCGTCCG
>DATMDS010000121.1:0-2009 GCA_035557575.1 Pseudonocardia sp.
ACCGACGCTAGTGGACGGACCCCGTCCTTCCCACCCCTCGGCGAAGGACCTCGGAACACGACCTGACGGGCCTCACTCCAGCGGCGGTCCGCCGAAACCGATCTCGTTGCCGTCCGGGTCGCGGTAGGTCACCTTCCGCACACCGTTCGAGTAGGTCTCCCGCTCGGCCGGCTCGATGCCTCTCCCGCTGATCGCCGTCACCCGCTCCTCGAGGTCGTCCACGAAGAGCGTGTGCATCGAGTGACCGGCGTGCTCGGGCCGGACCTCGATGAACACGTACCGGTGCTCACCGACTTCCCACACCGCCTCGACGTCGTTCGGCAGGAAGGCGGGCGGCGCACCGAGCAGTCGCTCGTACCAGTCCACGGCTCGTCCGTAGTCGGCGACGGGCAGTCCGGCGAACAGTTCGACGGTCACGCCGGGACGCTAGCCAAGCGGCCGCCCGCCGGACAACGGTCGATCAGAAGGGCGGCGGTTCCACCGGCGGCGGGGGTGGCGACGGCAGGGCGTGTTGCTCCAGCGGGTCGCGCAGGCCCGGTGGCCGGGTGGTGCGGGTGGTGCCCGAGGGCGTGGTCACCCGCAGGGTGCCGTCGGCCAGCAGCTAAAAGCGCCACCCGCGGGCGAAGGTCTTCAGCCGGTGGTGCGTGCGGCACAGGCAGCAGAGGTTGTCGCAACCGGTGCGTCCGCCGCAGTCGTAGGCGTCGACGTGGTCGGCCTCGGTCCGCCCGGCCGGCTGGGCGCAGCCGGGGTGGCGGCAGGTGCGGTCCCGGAGCCTCAGGAACCGGAGCTGCGCCGAGGAGGGCGTGTACCTGTCCACGGGGGGCGGTGCGGTCAGCAGCGGGCAGCGGCAGGCGGCGTCCCGGCCGTGCGTGCGGCAGCCGCGGGCGGCGAGCCGCGCCAGGTCGCCGGCACTCGCGCAGCCGAGCAGGGCACCGTGCTCATCGGTGAGCGCGACAGCGAGACTGCCCTTCGGCGGGGCCTGCACGCCGAGCGCGGCCAGCTGGGCCATCAGCTCCCGCAGGTGCCCCGCGGTGATCGGGGTGCCGTCGACCGCCGGACCGAGGTCACCGTCCACGGCGCCGGCGCCACCCGGACGCAGGGCGGCCAACGGGGCCAGCACCGTGACGTGCCCGGTGAATGCCGGCCCCGAACCGCCGCCCGGCCGCAGCACCAACGCCGCGTGAGCTTCCGCCCGCAGCACCCCGATCGGCCGGTCGTCCCCGCCCGTCCTGGCCAGTTGCGCAGCACAGTCGATCACCGACCACATCGCCGCCGCCACCGGTGAGGGCAGCTCGCTCGCCAGCATCGACATGCCGTCGGCCGTCGGGTAGACCCGCACCCTGGCCCGCCGCTCCGCCGCGATCCGCCGTTCCTCGGCGAACGCCTCATCGGCCGCGATCGCCGCCGCGATCAACCGGCGACGCAACTGCCCCGACGACAGGCCCGCCGCCACCGGCAGGAGCGCCGGCACCACCGCCGCGATCACCTCGTCCGAAGCGGTGCCGAGCACGTCGGCGAACGCCCTCGCCCGCCACCAGTCCAGGTCCCCCGCCACGCAGGCCGCGTGGACGGCGGGCATCCGCTCGACGAGCACCCAGGCGTCGGACAGCACCCCCGAGGCGAACGACCGCGAGCAGTTCATCACCAGGGCGAGCTCGTCGGGCAGGAACTCGCTGGTCCCAGGCACCGGCGAGCCCGCACCCCGCCGCCGCGCACCCGGATGCCCCGACGGCGGATCGTCGGTGTCGGGCCGATCAGCGGCCAACCCCATCACCAGTTCCGCCTCGTACGCGGCGTCCATCGCCTTCCGGGCCTGCACCCGCTGCAACTCCGCCGCCTTCTCCCCAGGAGATGGCGCACCCACGGGCAGCCGCGACACCGTCGGCGGCCGCTCCAGCAGCCAGCCCACGAGCGCACCCTCCATCGGGCTGCGGTCCAGCTCAGCGGTGGGCACGGATCGAACATACGTACGGGGTACGACAGTTTCGTGCGCTCCGGCGACGGGCGTC